>CAZTMB010000152.1:3952-5557 GCA_964614695.1 uncultured Isosphaeraceae bacterium
CTCAGCCGTCGATCCGCTCGGCGAGATAGCTCGCCACGCGATCGAGGCCGATGCGCTCCTGGCTCAGCGAGTCTCGCTCGCGCACCGTCACGGTCTGATCGGTCAGCGTGTCGCTGTCGATCGTGAAGCAGTAGGGCGTGCCCGCCTCGTCCATGCGGGCGTAGCGCTTGCCGATCGACTGCTTGGGATCGAACTCGACGGCGTACCGCGATCGAAGCTCGCGATAGAGCCGCTCGCCGATCTCGGGCATGCCGTCCTTGTTGACGAGCGGGAAGATGCCCGCCTTCACCGGGGCCATCCGCGGATGGAACTTCATGACCACGCCGCTCGGCCGCGAGGGATCGGGCGTGTACGCCTCGCAGAGGAGCGCCAGCGTCCCGCGATCGGCGCCGGCCGACGGCTCGATCACGTGCGGGAAGTACCGCTCGTTCCGCTCCTGGTCGAAGTAGCGCATCTTGTCGCCCTTGCCGCAGAACTCCGCGTGACGGCGCAGGTCGAAGTCGCTGCGGTGGGCGACGCCCTCGAGCTCGCCGAAGCCCGGCGCCGTGAAGGGGAACCGGTACTCGATGTCGCAGGTGCCGGCGCCTTCCTTCGCGTAGTGGGCGAGCTCGTCGCGGTCGTGCTCGCGCAGGACGAGGTTCGCCCCGGTCAGCCCGATCGATCGCCACCAGCGATGGCGCAGTTCACGCCAGTACGCGTACCACTCGTTCGCGGAGTCCGGGCGGATGAAGAACTCGATCTCCATCTGCTCGAACTCGCGACTGCGGAAGGTGAAGTTCCGCGGCGTCACCTCGTTGCGGAACGCCTTGCCGATCTGGGCGATGCCGAAGGGCACGCGGACCCGCGTCGAGTCGAGCACGTTCTGGAAGTTCGCGAAGATCCCCTGCGCGGTCTCGGGGCGGAGGTAGGCGATGCTCGACGCATCCTCGAGCGCGCCGACGTTGGTCTTGAACATCAGGCTGAACGCGCGGGGTTCGGTAAGCGTGCCCGGCGCCGTCGCGTCGGGGCCGACGGTGCGGGCGAGGTCCGCCGCGGTGAGCGAGGTGAACGGCCGGACCGCGTAGTGCTCCGGCGAGAACTCCCGCTTCTCGTACTTCGCGAGCGCCTTCCCCGACTTCTCGTGCGCCGCGTCGTCGCCTTCGACGAACGCCATCATTCGGCGCGATCCGTCGTCGTCGCGGGCGACGAGCACCACGAGGTGGTCTGCGCGGTAGCGGGCCTTGCTCTCGCGGCAATCGACCATCGGGTCGTTGAACCCGCCCACATGCCCCGACGCCTCCCAGATCCTGGGGTTCGCGATGATCGTGCTGTCGAGTCCGACGATCGAGAGCGGATCGCCATCGGGGCCGTCCGGCGGGCAGAGGACCATGTCCTTCCACCAGGCGTCCTTCAGATTGCGCTTCAGGGCGACCCCGAGCGGTCCGTAGTCCCAGAAGCCGTTGATGCCGCCGTAGATCTCCGAGCTCTGGAAGACGAAGCCGCGTCGCCGGCAGAGCGCGACGAGGTCTTCCATCCGGATGGAGTCGCGGATCGGGGCGGACGAGTCGGCGGCTTCGGGCGCGGTCATGGATGGATCTCCGAGGAAGCGAGGGATCGTAATCGGAT
>CAZTMB010000153.1:0-5524 GCA_964614695.1 uncultured Isosphaeraceae bacterium
CGATGTCGGGCTGACGAGCGGCGACGAGAAGCTGGATGCCGCATGCCTACAGGAGGACGGCTCGATCCTGCTCTCTCTGAGCGGCAACTACAGCGTGACCGGCCTCAGCGGCGGCCGCAGCGATCTCGTTCGATTCGTTCCGACTTCGATGGGTCCCACGACTCAGGGCGGCTTTGCGGCCTATCTGTCGGCGCAGCAGTTGGGGCTCTCCTCCGGCGCCAACGTGCAGGCCGCATTCACGCTGGCGGCCGACATCCCCACCGCGCCGGAGCGACCCGATGGCGGCGACGGTGGCGATGGCGGTGACGGCGGAGATGGCGGTGACGGCGGAGATGGCGGTGACGGCGGCAACGGCACGACCTGCGGCGATCCCGCGGCAGGCGACTGCTGCAGCGCGAACAGCACGCCTCACTGTTCCGACGGCAACTGCTGTGTGATGGTCTGCGAGATCGATCTCGCTTGCTGCGACATCGTCTGGGATGCGAACTGCGCCACGCTCGCAGCAACCCTGTGCACGGGGTGCGGCGGCGGCGACTCCGGAGATTCCGGCGGCGGTGATGGCGGAGGCGGCGGCGATGGCGATCCGATGGGCCCGCAGGTGGGAACGCACCCGGATGGTCCCTCCTACTACTCCTCGAGCGCCACGTTCGCGAACTTGGTCTATTCTTCGATCTCAGACGAGACGTCAATCGTCAGGGCTGGCGACCGAGCGAGTTTCTTCACCGGCGGCCCTCACTTCACCGTCGACGGATGGCCGGTATCGAACGTCTATGGCCCGCTCTCGACAAACAATTCTGCACGAGCGTACTTGTGCTGGGAGAATCCGGCTCGTCTGTGGTCGATCCTGAACCTGCCGGGCGAGTTCAGCGAGCCGCCGCAGGTCGTGCGCGAGAACCAGTTCAAGGAGTACGACCCGCCAGCCTTCATTCGCGACAACACCTTTTCCTTCGACATCTCGGTCTATTGGGAAGGAAACGGTCGCGCTTGTGTGACGAGGGGCGCGTTAATCGTGGATCGTCCGGTCTCAGTTGTGAATTTTGCAGGACCGGACGGTCAGGGGCCATTCGGCGACGGTCCCCGGACGATGTCGAAGTCGACCATCTCGTTCAGCGCACTTTCGGGCGGCGTTGGTCTCATTCTTCACATCTACGAGAGTGACCCCGCGAACCCGCTTCGCAATGTGATCGTGCTCGTCTCGAATGTGCGAGTGGTGGGTACCGATGAGTTGATCTACGCCGGCTTCGACGAATCGACCTATCGACCGTTTCAGTTGAACCCGGCCTGGGAATCGTCAAACCGGCACTTCTCGCACTTGCGGTCACTGCAGCTCGGCCACGCATCGTTCGGCAACTCCGACGCCCCGCCCCACACGGAATCACTAATCAACCACGTCACCGGCGAGATCTGGGAGGGCGGCACGGGTGGAACAGTTCGAGACGACCAGGTTGGCAAGGTCGATTGGAACCCTCGCCTTGATCCGCAGAACGGCTACGAGACCGGCTTTGCGGCAATCAATCGACCAACCCACGCCTGCTTCGGCCGATCGCTACGGGCGATCATCGAGATGTGCAACCAACTCGACGCTGATCTCTGGTGGTGCCATCCGCATTACGCCGTCCACGTCGGGACTCGCAACGCCGACGGATCGATCCGAGTGGCTCGGCTCCGCGGCGGTGAGATCGGCAATCCCGATCAGACCGGATCGCTGCTCTCCGACCTTGCCTACGTCGATGGGTTTGTCGACGAGATCGAGGCTCACCTCGAGCCAGGCTTGCGCGTCTATCAGGAATGGACCAACGAGGTCTGGAACTGGTCGTCTTGGTACTGGTGGGCCTCCTATCTCGCCTACACAGGCGCGCAGCGACTGATTCTCGACGAGGAGCATGGCGGCGACGGACTCCTGCTGGCGGCTGAAAACCGTCTGCTCGAGAGTCCTGCGATCCACGAGGGCACCGAGATCGAGAAGGACCTGAACGCGAACATCAACGCCTTCGCGGCTCTGGCGTCTGCCAGGCTTGCCAAGGACATTCGCGATCGCCTGCAGAGTCGCGGATCCGATCGCCAGATCATCGCCGCTGCCAGCGGTCAGTTCAGCTGGCTCGCGCGATCCCGGACCGGGATCGCAAACGCCTGGGCCGGAATGCCCAAGCTGTTCAAGGAGCTCGATGCGATCGCCACGGCGCCCTACCGAACCTGGTGGCCGAACGATCCCGCCAACGGTCCCTACGTCTATGACGAAATGCTCATCGGACTTGGCGCGAGCGGCGCCTGGGACTACAGCGAGTCGACCCGCATGACCCTCAGTCCCTACTCAAGCGAAGGGAGTTGGTGGCACACCTACGGTTTCGTGCCCTTCAGCGCTTGGAAGGCCCTCGCCCTGGACCATCCCATCGACGGCTACACCCGCACCGGACTGCCGCCGGGCTGGGATCCGGCACAGCGCCGATGGAATCTCGACCTGATCACTTATGAGGGCGGCGGACACGGATTGCCCAAGCTGCTCGGCGCGAAGCATGAGTACTTCCCGGCCGTGATGGATCCTCGTCATGCCCAGTTCCAGCAGCTCTACATGCAGACCGTGTTCGCACCCGGCATCAAGGGCCTCGTCCGGGCTCCCGAGTCTCCCGAGGAGGCGGAGCTCTATCGCACCGGTGTGCCGGCTGGCATCGAAGAAGACGCCGAGCCGCTGCACACCGCCTTCACCTTCCTCTCGACGACCAACGTCCCCTCGGTAAGGCACGGATCCTTCTGGGGCCTGCAGTGGTGGGACTCGCAGGTCGGATCGCCCATGTCCGTCGGCGTGAAGCAAGCGATCGAGGCGATGCAGTCCTCCGCCCCCTGATCGGTCACGCGGCACTCGCGGGGGCGGATCGCTTGATCAGCCGCCTTCGCGAACATCGTCCGAGCTCGCCTCCGGCACTCGTGCCGGCTCACGAAGCGTCCCGCCCTCGACGGCGGGACGCTGTTCTTCGCGTGCCATGCTGGGCGGCGGACTCGACACCGCCGCGATCGCTACCACACCTCGGGCGGATCGAGCAGCGCGTTGCCGGCGGCATCCATCGGAAGCTTCGGGTTGAAGACGGCCTCCCACACGTGGCCGTCGGGATCCGCGAAGCAGCCGATCAGGCCGCCCCACGAGGCTGGTGAGGCCTTGCAAAGGATCTTCGCCCCGGCTCGCCTCGCCATCTCGAGCGTCGCGACGACGGCCTCTTCGCTCTGGACGTTGTGGGAAAGAAGCACGCCGCTTCCTCGGCCGAGTGCGATGCCGAGCTCCTTGGCAACCGACGCTCGCGTGGCGATCGCAAGCACCACGCCATTCATCTGAAAGAGCGCGAAGTCCTCGCGGCTTCGATCGCTCGCCGCAAGTCCGAGTGCCTCATAGAACTGTCGCGACGCAGCGACATCCCGAACGAGCAGCGAGATGAACGAGATCGATGGCCGCATCGGTCTCGGCACGCTCGACTTCGACTCCGCGGATCCGCGGCGCCCACCTGCCGCGTTGGTCGCCGCTCCGCGTCGGGCCGTGGCCGCCTTCGCGCGTGACTTCGCAGTGCCCTTCGTCGGTCCGCTCACCCGTCGCTTCGCTGTCGCCATGACGTCGTTGCTCCTGATTCCGCCGACTCGCACGACTTATCAACCGTTTCGATTTCCCAGGTCGTTCACGGGCACTCGTTCGGTCGCACGATCGCGCTGATCGTTGATCGGTCGCGCCGGCATCACACCTCAGGACCGAGACTGCTCCGCATGGCATCGGACGACTTGGTGCGATCAGTCCGAGTGAACGCCCCGCCAGGGTGCCTCACGGCTCCGAAGACCTGACGGTGGTCCCGTACACGGGGCTACGCCCAGCGCGAAGCCGGGCGGATTCGTCGCGCCAAACGGGACTGGGGATCGACAGATCACCGTCAAGCCTCAACGAAACACCGCCTCCACCATCGAGAAGTCGTCCTCGAACGCATCACGGCCCTGCAGGGCGCAGGCATGCTCGACGAGCCGGTCGATCCGCGACTGGTTCGGGGCCGGGCTCTCCTGCATGAACGCCACGAAGTCCTCCCACGCCCACATCTCGCCATCGGTCTTCTGCAGTTCGTAGACGCCGTCGCTGAAGAGCAGGAGCCTCGCCCCCTCGGGCACCTCCGTGGACACGCTCGCCCAGTCGAGATCGGGGATCGCGCCGATCATCGGCCCCTGCGAGTCGAGTAGCAGCATCTCCGGCCCGCCGAGCAGGAACGCCGGCGGATGCCCGCCGCCCGACCAGGTCATGGTGCGGGTCGCCGCGTCGTAGACGCCGTACCACATCGTGAAGTACATGCCGTTGTGGCGCTCCATCTGGAACGCGCCGTTGAGCCGGGAGAGCACCAGGCTCGGATCGCTCGCCTCCTCGGGCGTCATCGAACGGACCATGTTCATCGCCGAGATCGACAGCAGCGCCGGACCGACGCCGTGCCCGCAGACGTCGATCAGGTAGATCGCGAAGCGCCGATCGTCGATCCAGTGGTAGCCGAAGGAGTCCCCTCCGAGCGAGGCCGACGGCACGAATCGCCACGACGTCTCGACCCGCCCCTCGATCGGCGGGTCGAGCAGGCTTCGCACGTACTCGGCCGCGCGCGAAAGCTCCTCCGCCATGTGGCGCTCGCTCGCGGCGAGGGCCTCGAACGCCGCGTTCCGCTGCAGCAGCGCGAGATAGCCCCTCGAGTGGTAGCGGATCCGCGCCAGCACCTCGACCGGGTCGGGCAGCTTCACGAGGTAGTCGTTCGCGCCGCGGGCGAAGGCCTCGGCCTTGGTCGTGGCCTCCTCCTTGGAACTGAGCACGATGAGCGGGATCTCCCGCGTCTCGTCGCAGGCGCGGTAGTCGCGGACGAGATCGAGACCATCGACCCCGGGCATGACGAGGTCCTGCAGGATCACCGTCGGGCGATACTCCGTCGCGACGGCGATCGCGGTGGTCGGATCCTGGCAGTAGCGGTACTCGATCGACGCATCGGTCGCGAGCATGCGCCGCACCGCTTCGCCGATGATCGCCTGATCGTCGACGAGCAGCACTCGAATCGTGTCCGGCGCCGCGACGGCGGAAACGGTCTCGGAGGGTGGTGCGGCGACCTGGGTCATCGAGAGGCTCCGAATCGGCCGGGGGCCGGCATGGGGACTGCGGACTCGCGCGCGATCCTCGCCGCGATCTCCGAGAGCGGAAGCACGTCGCATGCGGCGCCGAGCTGGACCGCCGTGCCGGGCATGCCCCACACCACGCTCGAGCCGCGGTCCTGCGCGATCGTACACCACCCCGCGCGGCGCAACGCAAGGAGTCCATCGGCGCCGTCACGACCCATGCCGGTCAGGAGCGCGGCCACGCCACAGGTCCCTCGAAGCTCGGCGAGGCTGCGAAAGAGGACATCGACGCTCGGCCGATGCGCGACATCGCTCGGCTCGTCGCGGTACCCAAGGCGTCCGGAACCTTCGACGACGAGGTGGCGGTTGTGCCCGGCGACGACGACCTCACCGGCGGAAAGCGCTCCCGGCTCGGCGA
>CAZTMB010000154.1:0-5514 GCA_964614695.1 uncultured Isosphaeraceae bacterium
TCTCCTCCTCTCTCCCCACGTCCGACTTTCTCGATTCCTTATCGAGTGCGGGCCGCCGACGCCGTGCCGCCGATAAGCGGCGTCCATGAGCGGCAGCGCGACCAATTCCTCCTTCTCTCCGCCCGCGAACGACGGCGCCCTCGCCGAGTTCATGCTGGCCGAGCAGCGCCGAGCGCTGCCCCCGCAGGGCTGGCGGAGCGAGGAACTCCTCTGCATCGTGGTCGGCGGGCATCCTCGATCGGAGATCGCGGACCGACCGCTCGGCGACTGGATGGCGCGGACCGTTCGCCGTCGTCTCGCGGACCGCTGCAACGGCGCCTCGCCGTTGACGCCGCTCGTGATGAGCGACTTCTGGTACCTCAACGATCGTCCGCTGCTCCAGCAGCCCTCGATCGTGATCGGCGAGCCCGGTGTCAACGCCGCGGCGGCGCATCACGCGGTGCGGCTTCCCCAGATGCTCGTCCTCGAGGACGCGCTTCGGATCCACCTCGACCCGGAGTATCCGCGGCTGCGAGCCTGCTTCTGGGGTGCCGGTCCGCAGCGGACCGAGCAGGCGGCGAGGATCTTCGCCGACCGCTATCTCGACGGATTCCTCGATGCGGCGCTCGCGGCCGCTCACCCGATGACCTGAACCGCTCCGATCGGAGCGGACATCCGAAGGCATTCCCCCGACCCGCCGGGGGCGCGAGGATTGAGCCGCCTCGTGTCCCCGGCGGTGTCGCGTTCAGAGAGCGCTTGTCAAAGCGCTGCGAGCCGCGCCGCGACCTCGCGACGCCGCAACGCGAGCACGATCGGATCGAGCCCGCCCGCGAGCACCTCCGCGAGGTTGAACGAGTCGCCGAGGCGATGGTCCGCGACGATGTTCTCCTTGAAGCGGTAAGTGCGGATCTTCTCGGCGCGGCTCGCCGATCCGATGAGCGAGTTGCGGGCCTCGGCCCGCCTCGCCGCGGCCTCGGCCTGCTGCTTCGCATAGAGCCTCGCCCGCAGCAGCTGCCAGGCCCGTTCGCGGTTCTGCTGCTGGCTCTTGGTCTCCTGCATGCGCACCTCGATGCCGGTCGGCTGGTGGATCAGGTGCACCGCGGTCGCGACCTTGTTGACGTTCTGCCCGCCCGGGCCCTGCGCGGTCGTGATCGACTCCTTCACGTCCGCCGGATCGAGATCGACCTCGATCTCCTCGGGCTCGGGCAGCACCGCGACCGTCGCGGTCGACGTGTGCACACGGCCCTGCGCCTCGGTCGCGGGCACGCGCTTCACCTGATGCGTGCCGCTCTCGAAGGCGAGATCCGCAAACGCCCGCGGCCCCTTGAGGGAGAGGATCGCCTGCTTGAAGCCGCCCGCCTCGCCGGGGCTCGCGTCGAGCACCTCGACGCGCCATCCGCGATCCGCCGCGAAGCGTTCGTACATCTCGACGAGGTCGCCCGCGAAGAGGCCCGCTTCGTCGCCGCCGACCCCGGCGCGGATCTCGAGGATCACCGCGCCGATCGAGTCCTCGTCGGCGGTCACGAGCTGTTCCTGCGCGGCCTCGAGCGTCTCCGCCGCTTCGCGCCGCAGGCGCGGGAGTTCCTCCTTCGCAAGTGCCGCAAGTTCGGCGTCGGGCTCCTCCGCGAGCCGCGTCGCCTCGTCGAGTTCGCGCTCGAGCCGGACGAAGCGCCGCCATCGCTCGACGAGCGGCTCGACCGCCGCGCGGCGGATCGAGATCGACTGCACGCGGCGATGGTCGGTGGCGATCGCCGGATCGGCGAGTTGCTCGCCCATCAGTTCGTACTGCCCGACGATTCCGTCGAGGGTGCGGCGAAGGTTCTCGTGGACGTCGAGCGGCACGGTGCAGGGAGACTACGCGGAAGCGGTTCGGTGGCACGCCAACGACAACGCCGCCGGCGAACCGGCGGCGTCGGGATCGATGGAACGCGAGGGACTACTTCTTGGCGGGCTTCTTCTTGCTGAAGTAGTCGCCGGCGAACTTCTTCTGGAACCGCTCGACGCGGCCGGCGGCGTCGATGAACGCCTTCTGGCCGGTGAAGAAAGGGTGCGACCCGCTCCAGACCTCGACGTGCAGTTCGGGCACGGTCGCGCCGACCGTCATGACCACCTCGCCGCGGAAGTAGACCTTGGCCTCGGGGTAGTACTGGGGATGGATCTCGGCCTTCATCGCAAACGACCTCGCACGCGGGAGATGTGGGCGGTCCGGAGCGTCGCTCCGGGCAACCGGGGAATCGGGAAAGGTACCGAGGCACCCTCCCTGAGGCAAGGGTCTCGACGTCGGGTGGCGGACGGATCCAGTTCCCGGCCTCAGATCCCATCTTCAGCGTCGGACCGCGGTTCGCCCCGCGGTCCGCAGTGGGGCACTGCCCGCGTTCCGCGACGGCGATCACGCGGCGAGGGTCGGATCCAGGGGACGGTTCCAGAAAAGTTCTTCGCGACACGAAGGCTGAGGTTGATCCCGCCGGACCAATCGGACGCGGGAGCGAGGTGGATCCCAAGGCCATGCGGAGGATGCACTTGCGCTTCTGATTGGTCGGAGCCGTCAAGCTCCCTCGCTCGTCGGAATCCCGCGTTTCACGATGCCCGGAGAACGCACCCGCCTCGGAATCTGCCCAATTTGACCAACGTCGAATCCAGAGGCTGGATCGATAACAAAACGGATTTATTCAAAGCCCCTTCGGCCACAACCGTCTCCGAACGTCGGAGCGACCGAAGCGGGGCTGCACCTCGCACGAGAGCTCAGGCCATGCACATGCTCGCCGACATGTCGACGACGATGAAGGCGCTCAACGCCGGACTGTCGATCGAAGGAATCACCCTCTACCTGTTCTGGGTCAGCACGGTCGCCATGGGCACGGGCGCCCTCTACTTCTTCCTGATGAAGGGGTCGGCGTCGCGTGCCTATCAGTCGGTCTACGTCGTCGCCGGATTGATCTGTGCGGTCGCCGCATTCCACTACTACCGCATGAGCGGAATCTACGTCGAAGGGGTGGCGAGTCTCTTCGACGCGGACGGCAACCGCATCGAGGGGGCGACCATCTCGGCGTTCCCCACGGCCTACCGATACATCGACTGGCTCATCACGACGCCGCTGCTGCTCATGGAGTTCCCGCTCCTGCTGAACCTCGGCGCGAAGGCGAAGGGTCTGTTCTACAAGCTGGTGATCCTCGACGTGCTCATGCTCGTCTTCGCCTGGATCGCCGAGGAAAGCGTCCTCGGATCCGCTTCGTGGTGGATCAACTACGCGATCTCCTGCGTCTTCTGGCTCCTGATCGTCGCCACGCTCTACGGACAGGTCAGCAAGGCGATCGATGATGCGCCCGCTCCGATCGCCGCAAGCGCTCGCACGATGCGATTGTTCATCCTCGTCGGCTGGGTGATCTACCCGATCGGCTTCCTGATGGCTCTCGCGGGCGATGCCGGCGGCAGCTACCGCGAGATCCTCTACAACGTCGCCGACGTCATCAACAAGGTCTTCTTCGGCCTCGTGTGCGTCGCCGGCGTCAAAGCGCTCATGGATGCGGAGGGGCATCGGGCCTGAGTGGCCGACGATCCCTCTCGACGGTACTGAAGGCGTGAAGAGGCTCGCGACCGACGCCCCCGCAACGTTCGCTCTCGCGGCTGCCGCGGGAATCGGTTTCGATTCCGACCCACGTCCCAACCTGCTCCGACATGCCGACGGCTCCCCCGACACGATCGGTGGGAGCCGTCGGCCCTTCTCAGCCGAGACCGTTCCGATCGAAATGGAGAGGAACGCGTCGCGGTGGTGGTTGCGGGGAGCGCCCCTCGTGTGCCTGCTGGCGCTGCTCGGGCTCGTCCTCCTCGCCGGTCCGGGCTTCACCGACGCGTTGGCGCCTTGGCCGTTTCTGATCTCGTTCCTTCTTCTGGGCATGCCGCACGGCGCGATGGACCTCTGGGTCGCCGGCCGACTGACTCGCGACCGCGACGCGGCAGGTCCCCCCGTGCTTCTCGATGTCGCGACGTGGCGCACCGCCATCGGTCGCTTCGGCGGCTACGTCGCGTGGATGGGAGCGTCCCTGGCGCTCGTCCTGACCGTGCCGGACCTTGCGACGCTGCTGTTCTTCGTGCTCACCGTCATCCACTGGGGGCTCGGCGATCAGTGGGCCACGCAACGGTGCGAGATGCGCGCGCCGCCGGGATGGTGGATCGCGGCGAGCTTCATCGCCGCACGCGGATTCCTGGTGCTCGGTCCGGCCTTCGCGAACGATCCGTCCGCCGCCTGGGCTCCCTTCGCGACGATCGCTTCCTTCGGCGCGGGAACGCTGCTTCCCGATCCCTCGGGGCTCGCACTCGCCGGCGCGACGGTGTTCGCCTTGGGCGTCGTGCTGGCGCTGCTCGCGGCGATCTGGCGTTGGCGCCACGACGGAGCGCGAGGCGCCTCGCTCGATCTCGCCGAGCACGCGCTCGTGGCGTCGCTCTGCTTCGTCGCCTCGCCGCTCTTTGCGGTCGGCTGCTACTTCATGTTCGTCCACAGTTGGCGGCATGCCTTGCGCCTTGGAGCCAGCCCCGTGCTGGTGGGCCGCGCCGCCGCGTCGAGACCCGCTCTCGCTCTCGTGCGGGTGCATGCGCTGAGCCTGCCGCTGCTCGTGCCCACCGCGGCGATCTGCTTCGTGGCGGCATGGCATCTCGAGGCGCCGCCATCGCCGGACACGATCTGCGCCGCGATGATCGCGTTCTTCATGATCTCGACCCTGCCGCACCATCTGCTCGGCCTGAAGCTGCCCGGTCAGAGGCCGCCATCGAAGCCGAGCTTGCATCGCGTCGCGGCGCCGGATCCCGTCTGAGCCATCGGGCATCCGGCGCCGCAGGCGAGGCGTGGCTCGGAGGACTCGCCCGACTTCGATAGAGTCGGACGACGAATTCGCGGCCCCGCCACTTCATGCCACCCCCAGATCCGATCGACGCGTGTCGTCCAGAGCCGCCGGAGGATGCCCTTGCGGCGGCGGCGATGAAGGTCGAAGCGGGCCGTTGGGCCGAGGCGCTCGAGCAGATCACGCCGCTTCTCGAGGCGGATCCGAAGGATCCGGAGGCGAATCTTGTGAAGGGGCTCGCCGAGGCGGGCCTCGGCCGATTGGCCGAGGCGGAGGCTTCCCTGCGGCGATCGCTCGAGGGTGACCGCGGGCACTCGATCGCGTGGACGGCGCTCGCGACGACGCTCGAGCGACGTGGGGCCTTCGACAAGGCGGCCGACGCGCGGCTCGACGCGTGGCGGTGCGAGTCGCACGACGCGCGCCTCGCGGCGGCGGCAGCAGGGGCCTTGTTCAACGCAGGACGACTCGAGGAGGCGGTCGAGCCGGCTCGCGCCGCGGCAAGCGCGATGTCCGCGCCGCCGGCGTACGCGGTTCGTCTGGCGGAACTGCTGGCGCTGCTCGATCGCCGCGAGGAGGCGATCGAGGTGTTCGATCGTGTGCTCGCGGGGGACCCCGCGCTGACGGCGGTGCGTGTGGCGCGAGGCGTGGCGGCGCTGCCTTCGGTGCCTCGCGATCTCGCGGAGGTCGAGCAGGCCACGGC
>CAZTMB010000155.1:0-3336 GCA_964614695.1 uncultured Isosphaeraceae bacterium
CCGCCCTCCGTGCCCGCATCGCGGCGATGGAGGGCGAGGGCGCGAGTGGATCAAGCGAGCCATCACCGTGAGGGATCCAAGACTGATTCCGGAGTCCGCTGCGGTGATGAGTGCGTGCCCTCTACACGGGTCGCGGCCTTCGCGCGTGGTTCAGTCGCGCGACCATCCGGTGTTGCGAGCCACCTCATCACGCAGCCTGATCGCGAACCAGTGCGCCGCGTCGTCAAAGCGGACGGCCTGCCGATGACCGAGTCAGGTGAGTCATTCACGGCAGAGACGGCAGACATGGCAAGCCTGGCAGGCGTGTCGGTCGGTCCGCGAGGGTCGACATCGCTCCACGGGCCGCGGGCGACGTTCGACTCTGGAGACTCGGGCAGGTCCGGCGAACTCTTGCAGGGCGACCCCACGGCGATCCGCCTGATGGCTTCGCGATCAAAGTCGCTGGTGATGGCACTGATCTCGACGGGCTTCGCGATGGGCGGCGGGTGGATGGCGATCGCCGCGGAGAGGGCGCTCGATCGCCTTGGCGGCCTCGCGGGACTCGCCTTCTTCGGCCTCGGGGCGATGCTCTTCTGGCGACGCCTCCTGTCGCCTCGGCCGCCGATCACGCTGAACCAACAAGGCATCGTGCTCGTGGATCTGTGGGGAAGCACCGAAGTGCCATGGACGAACGTCGAGTCGATCGGCGTCGTGGCGGTGTCGGGGTTCGATCAGTTGGGCATCCGGCTTCGAAGCGTCGACGAGCACGTACGCAGACTTGCCCCCGAGCGGCCTCGGCTTGTCGCCCGGTTAACTCCGATCGCCTTCGCGGGACTCGTGGTCGTCGCCATCGCTGGGCTCGTCAACGTGGGCAAGTTGCTGTGGCGCAGCATGGAGGAGATCGGAGCGTTGCCGTGGGGCCGGATCGGGCAAGCCGTCATCGAGACCGTGGACCTGTTCGGCGCGGCTGGCGTGATGCTCGCGGTGCTCCTCATCCTGAGGCGTCGCGGCAATTCGACCGGCGAGCGTATGACCGGGCTGCTCGAACTGAATCGCCGAAAGCGTGGCTACGAGCTCACGTTGGGTTGGGCGGAGCTGCCAGGGCCAGCGGCAGAAGTGGCGACCAGAATCGAGGAGTACCGCCACGGATTGCCCGGCGCGTCGAGGCACCAAGCCGCCTCCTGTTGAGCGGGCCGAAGCCTTGGTCGATCAACATCGTGCGTCAGTGCGACCGCCGCCACGCTCCGTGATCCGGGCCCACGCCAACGCCGGCGCCAGCGAGCGGAGACGCCTTGTCGTCCGACGCCCGAACGGTTCTGCGATCGACGCTTCGAGCAAAGGGCGAAGGCGAGACGACGCCGGTCGCTGGCGATCGTTGGGCTTGCGGGGCACGCGCCCGTGCGGCGATCGGCCGAGTCGGGGCGGCTCTCGACGCGGTGCGGCCCCTCCACCCCCCGGCGGCGTGCGAGCGGGTCTTGCTCCGACGGACTTCACCGCTACGCTGCCGAGAGCAGAGCGGCCGGGGCCGCCGATTCTTCCGGAGACCAGATATGCCGATCACGATGGAGCAGTTGCGGGAGCTGTGCGATGCGTGCGATTTCAAGGTCCATACGCGCGACGATCGACCAGATCAGATGCATTTGTGGTTCAACACCGACCACTACATTGATGATGAAGGCGACCATTCGCTGCTCATGCTGATCAATATCGAGGACGACGGAGATCTGCTGACGGTCATCGCGCCGCACGCCTACAACGCCAAGGACTGCGCCTTCCGCGGAGCGCTCTTCAACGCGCTGCTGCAGCTGCAGTACCGGAACCGCCTCGGGGCGTACGAGTACGACGCCGACGACGGCGAGATCCGCTACAAGGTCGACCTGCCGATCAAGAGCGCGACGGTGACGCCCGACCAGTTCCACTGGGTGGTGAACAACGTCCCGTCGATCATCGACATGTACGACCCGGTGATTCGCGAGGTCATGAAGACCGGGCGGATCGATCTGGGGTTGATCGAGGAGTGATGCGGACGGGGGCCATGCGTGTGTTACGGCCGTTCAGGTGGAGAGCCGCGTCCCCGCGACGCATCGAGGCACGCGTGAGGGAGGTGGCTTCATGCCTCGTGGGTCGCGTGTGAGCACGCTCGGGACGAACGAACGGGTCGCGGGTCCCGAGCCTGCACCGCGTTCGCAGTGCATGGTGTGTCCATTTGCAGCAACACGAGCAGGATCGATCTATGGGTGATGCACCTGATCGCGACGGCAGGCCGCTGGAGAAGCCCCACTCGGCCGTTTCGGGCGAAGCAGCCGTCGGAGCTTCCCTCGAGGCTCCCGTCAACGCTCCAATCGCCCCGTCCATCGACCCTCCCATCGATCGCGACGAGGTCTTCGCCCGTCTGCGCTTCTCGCTCGACGATCCGCATCGACACGCGGCGGGACGCGGGGCAAGCGAGCACGATCAGGCGGAGCGGCGGCATCAACTGCGGTCGAGCCAGGTGCGGGTGACCGAGGCGTTGATGCCGGAGATCCATCGCGTGGTGCGCGAGGCGTGCGAACGGCTCATGATCGAGGATCCGCCGGAGGTCTTCATGAGCGCGTCCCCCTCGGCGAACGCCCACTGCGTCGTCGACGGCGGCTCGCCGGTGATCATCCTCGACAGCGGCCTCTTCTCGCTGCTCGAAGTCGACGAGGTCGCCGCGGTGGTGGGCCACGAACTCGGGCATTGGGGGTTGCGGCACCCGCCGCCGATTCGCGAGCACGATTCGAACGTGGTGATGGCGCTCGAACGCGAGGCGGCGCGGGCGGCCGAAGTCTCCGCGGATCGCGTGGCGCTCGCGGCGGCGCCCGACTTCCGCACCGCACTGCGGGCCGAAGTGAAGCTCGCCTGCGGATTGTCGTCGAGGCACCTGCGGCTCGAGGATCTCGACGCCTTCATCGCCCAGCTCGACACCGGCCGCATCGAGGCGGACCGCAAGTGGGAGGCGTTCTCGACGCATCCCGAACTGCAGTTCCGGTTCTGGGCGCAGCACCGCTTCGCCGCGACCGACCGGTTCCGCTCGGTGCGGTCGCAGGGGGGCGGCGAACCGTGGCAGGAGGTCGAGCGAGAGATCGAGGAGCGGTTCCTCGCGCTCGGCGGAGGTCTCGCCTTCCGCTGGACGGTCGATCACCTGCACGAGGGGCTGGCGTGGCTCGGCACACTGCTCGTGTGCGAGGACGAGACGGTCACTGACCGCGAGCGTGATCAGCTGGTGCAACTCGTTGGAGCGGTCTGGGCCGACGATGCCACCGCCTTCGCACGCCGGCATGGGCTTCAAATGGTGAAGCGCCGCGCCGAGGAGACCATCGAGCCGCTGCAGCACGC
>CAZTMB010000155.1:3436-5444 GCA_964614695.1 uncultured Isosphaeraceae bacterium
CTCACCCCACCGGCAGTTCGTCGAGCGTCTCGCGATGTAGCGCATGCCACGCCGCCTGTTCGTCGAGGGCTTCCTTGCCGACGGCGCGGAGGATGTCGGTGGCCGAGCAATCGGCACGCTGCGCACGCTCGGCCGCATCGCGGAAGATCACGGCCATCGAGCGGTAGCGGCGAAGATCCTCCTCGTCGCCGCGGAGCTTCTGCCAGAAGCCGACGCCAAGCGAGACGGTCAGCGTGCCGCCGCAAAGGAAGTCCACCCAGGCAAAGAGTTCGTCGGGGACCGCGGTCGAGAGCGACATGCACAGCGATGCGACGGCGAGCAGCACGACCAGCGCCATGGTCGCGCGAAGGACCCATGTGCTCCGTCGTCGCCGGGCTTCGAGCCTGCCGATGGTCCGGCCGATCCAGTCCCGCTGCCTGATGAGCCAAGGCTCGATGGCGGCGCGGGCAGTGGGGGCCGAGTCGGGCTCGTGCGGGCCGATTGGCTCGAACGCGTCGACGGTCGCGCCGCGCATGAACCGTCGAAGGACCGGAATCTCGATCGATCGGTGGGCCAGATAGTGATCGGACGCCTGTTCGACGATTCCCGCCTGGAGCCAATGACGCTGAACCCGCAACGCCTCGGCGAGCAGGCGCAGGTCGGCGGCCTCGCGCTCGAGTCCTCGCTTCTTGATGACGCGGTAGCCAAGCCAGACCAAGAGCAGTCCCACGAGATACGCCATCGGCCAGACCCACCAGGCCCACGCGGTGGTGGCTTGCAGGGCGAGAATCGTGAGCACTACCGCGATCAGGAGGGACCGCATCGTTCGAAGCAGCTGCTGCTTCGCGGTGGAGGCGGCCGCATCGAGCTTGCGGAACCGCGCGTCGATCGGGGTGGGCGGGCCGTCGGGCGGGTAGCCCTCGCCAGCCGCCGCGATGCGTTCGTTCAGGCGGTCGAGCCACCGGAGATCCGCGACGAGCCGGGACCATGAGGTTGGTGGATCCTGCGGCAAGTGTTCCCGATTGGGAATCGCGTCCCAACACCGCCGAACCTTCGAGGCAAGGTCCGGGCCGATCGCCACGAGCGCGGTGTCGCCCTTGCTTCGCCGCCGCCGCATCGGAATCCACGCGACGGGCGTGGGGTCGTTGGGCTCGAGCTCCTTGATCGCGGTGCGAAAGGGAATCGTGCCGCGCTCGAGGCGTCCCCGCGCGCAGAAGCCGACGATCGCCCCCGTGCCGCCTGCGAGCCCGATGTGGAGCCCGTCCCACATCGCGACCACGAGGTTCGACTGCATGGCGATGAAGTGGCCGAGGCGCGTGTACTGGGCGTCGCGAAGCGGACGTTCCTCTCGCCATGCGGGATCACGCTCCCGCTCGGCGGCGAGATCGGCGCTCGTCACGTCGTTCGGCATCGAGATCGGGAAGTGAAACTCCGACTGTTCGAGGAGGGTTCTGAACTTCTGCCGCGAGTCCGCCGTGGCGAAGTCCTGCTCGTACTCGGCCTGCTCCATGGGCAGGACCGCGACGAGCGCGAGGCCGCCGCGCGGGTCGTCACTCAGGGACCAGCCCCGCCGGCGGCCCCGGAACTCGAGGCAGGCCTGCGCGAAGATCCGGTCGGCTCCGTCGGCGAGCGGCGACAGCGCGACGATCGGCGTGTGCGGCGCGAGGGCGTCGAGTTCCGCAAGCAGCGACTCGATCGAGGCCCGTAGCGAATCAGACTGCGTGTCGACCGGATCGCGGTGGCCGGTCACCGAGATGACCAGCGGCAGCCGCTCGTCGAACGGCAAGGGAATGCGATCACGCTTCGACTCGGGCCCGGAAGGCATGGCGGGAGTCTCCGGTTCGAGTTGCCCAGCGTCAAGGTCGCCGGGTGATCGTTCGGGACCACGCGAACGGCGAGGTCGAATGGCGATCCGGCTGCAACGAAGCCTTGAGCGATGGGTCGGCCGAGCGTCAGCCGAGCATCATCCGCAATCCGCCCGCGAGCAGCAGGGCGATGAACGCAAGGCGCACCGCCTTGATCGGCAGGC
>CAZTMB010000156.1:0-5428 GCA_964614695.1 uncultured Isosphaeraceae bacterium
CCTGCAACGACTGCGACTCCAACGGCATCTCCGACGCCGATGAGATCGCCGCCGGAGCGCCTGACTGCAACGGCAACGGCATCCCCGATGCCTGCGACTACGAGGGCTTCTTCGCCTCGCCGCAGCAGGCTCCCTTCGGCGCCGGCGCGGCGCTTGCCCACACCTTCAGTGATCTTCCCGAAGCGACCGCACCGGTCACGATGACCCTCGAGATCCGCGCCGACCTCGGCGGCGTGAGCGAGTTCGTCACCGTGACCGCCGACGGCGCAGCGCTCGGCACCTTCTTCGGGATCGACGGCGAAGACTGCCCGGCCGAGGCGGCGACGCGTTCGATCGAACTCTCGCCCAAGCAGTTCAACGCCCTCGCGGCCGACGGCTCGATCGAGGTCGTGGTCACCGCGTCGAGCCTCGTGAGCCCCGAGGAGTGCGCCTCGTCCTTCGCGCAGGTCTCGCTCCAGTACGCCGGGGCGATTCCCGACTGCAACGGGAACGGTCTCGACGACCTCTGCGAGATCGCCGACGGCACGCAGACCGACTGCGACGGAAGCGGCGTGCCCGACTCCTGCGAAGGCCTGCGCGACTGCGATGGCGACGGCACGCCTGACGTGTGCCAGATCGCCGCCGATGCGTCGCTCGACAAGAACGGCGACGGCGTGCTCGACGCCTGCAACTACGCCGCGGGCGACTTCGACCTCGACGGCGCGGTCGGCGGGGCGGATCTGGCGTATCTCCTCGGGATCTGGGGTGCGGTGAACCCGCCGGTCGGCGACCTCACCGGCGACGGCGTCGTCGACGGCGCCGACCTCGCGGGAATCCTCGGCAACTGGGGGGTGCTCGAGTTCTGACGGATCGGGTCGCCGAGGCGGCGGTCCCGCCTCGGCGTCCTTCGGCATGCCGGGCTGCGTGGGCTCCTGGAGCGATCCGAAGCCCTTGAGGCCCACTCGAAGCCTCGTCGAAGCCCCCTCGAAGCCCTCCGACTGGAGGACGCTGCGACTATCATCTCCGCCCCGTCGACTTCGGTCGGCGGGGCTTTTTGTTCCATCTCGTCCCGCCAAAGCCCGGCCGCCGCGGGCGGCCTCACCGGAGATCGTTGCCATGCGTCGTGCGAAGCTCAGCGTCATCGGAGCCGGAAATGTCGGAGCCACTTGTGCCCACTGGGCCGCGGCGAAGGAACTCGCCGACGTCGTCCTGCTCGACATCCCCGACAAGGAAGGCGTCGCCAAGGGCAAGGCCCTCGACCTTTTCTGCTGTGCGCCGATGGAGCGCTTCGACGCGAACGTGATCGGGACGAGCGACTACGCCGACACCGCCGACAGCGACGTGGTGATCGTGACCGCGGGCCTGCCTCGCAAGCCGGGCATGAGCCGCGACGACCTCATCGCGACGAACGTCAAGATCGTCCGCTCGGTCGCCGAGCAGGTCGCCAAGCACAGCCCCAACGCGATCATGATCGTCGTCAGCAACCCGCTCGACGCGATGGTCTACACGGCGTGGAAGGCCTCGGGCTTCCCGACGCATCGCATTCTCGGCCAGGCCGGCTGCCTCGACGTCGCCCGCTTCCGCGCGTTCCTCGCCATGGAGCTCGGCGTCTCGGTCGAGGACATCCAGGCGCTGCTGCTTGGCGGCCACGGCGACGACATGGTGCCGCTGCCGCGCTACACCTCGGTGCACGGCATCCCGGTCTCGCAGCTGCTGTCGAAGGAGAAGATCGACGCGTGCGTGCAGCGGGCGAAGGTCGGCGGCGGCGAGATCGTGCAGCTGATGGGCACGAGCGCCTACTACGCCCCCGCGAGCGGCTCGGTGCAGATGGCCGAGGCGATCATCAAGGACAAGAAGCGGATCCTGCCCTGCGCGGCCTACTGCGAGAACGAGTTCGGCGTCGCTCCCGGCCAGAAGGGCCAGGGCTACTTCGTCGGCGTGCCGTGCGTCCTGGGCAAGAACGGCATGGAGCGGGTCGTCGAGATCGAACTCGATGGCGACGAGCGGAAGCTGATGGACGAGTCGATCTCGCACGTCAAGGACCTCGTCGGCATCGTGCGGAAGACCTTCCCGGATCTCGGCTGAGCGAACGAGCGGGGCAGGGCGGCGGCCCGAGTGGTCGCCGCCCTCGAACCTGCCACAATCCGGCGATGAACTCCGCGAACCCGTCTCCCGCCTCCCGACTTCGCGCAGCCGCCGAGCGCGGGCCGGTCGCGCTGCCCGGCGCCTTCAACGCCCTTGCCGGCCGTGCGATCGCCGACGCGGGCTTCGCGGGCTGCTACGTCTCGGGCGCGGCGCTCAGCGTGTCGGCCGGCGTGCCCGATGTCGGCCTGCTCACCCTGAACGAGTTCGCCACGGAGATCCGCCGCATCGCCGACGCCTCCGGCCTGCCGGTCGTCGCCGATGCCGACACTGGCTTCGGCGGTCTCGAGCAGGCGGTGCGCACGGTCGTCGAGTACGAGCGAGCCGGCGCCGCGGGCCTGCACGTCGAGGATCAGGTCTTTCCCAAGCGGTGCGGCCATCTCGACGGCAAGGAACTCGTGCCCTGCGAGGAGATGGTCCTCAAGGTCGAGGCGATGGCCGCGGCGAAGCGCGATCGCGACTTCCTGCTCATCGCCCGCACCGATGCGCGAGGCGTGACCGGCATGGACGATGCGATCGCGCGGGCGAACGCCTATCGCGCCGCCGGCGCCGATGCGATCTTTCCCGAGGGCTTGCAGAGCGAGGCGGAGTTCGCGGCGTTCGCGGCGGGCAGCCCGGGGCTGCTGCTTGCGAACATGACCGAGTTCGGCAAGACGCCGTTCATCCCGCTCGAACGATTCGGCGAACTCGGCTACCGCCTCGTCATCTTCCCGGTGAGCCTGCTGCGCCTTGCGATGGGGGAGGTGGTCCGCAGCCTCGAGGTGCTCAAGCGGACCGGCTCCTTCGAGAGCGTCGTCGACCGCATGCAGACGCGGAAGGAGCTCTACGCGACGCTCGGGTACGAACCGGGCAAGGCGTGGCGGTTTCCCGACGAGCGCCGGGCGGGGCGAGGCTGAGGAAGCGGGTCATCCCGCATGTCCGCCGAACCACGACCCCGCCGTCCCGGAGGAAGCGGAAGACTCCTGCATCTCTCCCGCGAGGAGCGCAGCGACGAGCGGGAGAGGTCGCCTCGCGAACGCAGTTCGCGAGGAGGGTGAGGGTGGCACTTCCCGCGACGGACTCGGGAGGTCGGTCCACGAAGCGACCGCGCGTCGATGCTCGACCGCGGCGTGCTCGAGGAGCGTCCACTGGCAAGCACCAGGTGGTGGGGAAGGTCTCTGGCGGAGCCGCTCAATCCTTGCGTCGCCGTCCGCGCACGCCCGCCGCGCCCGCCGCCAGTGTCGCGAGGGCGCCACCTCCCGGAATCGCCGTCGCCGTGAAGCCCGCCGCGATCTGCGATCCGCCGTCGTCCCAGCCCCAGCCCGTGATCTGGATGTAGTTGCTGCTCGAGCCGCCGAAGCCTTGGATCGTCGCGGTGAAGGCGAGCCATCCGTACACCGTCTGGCTGGCGTGCGTGAAGCGGAAGAGCATGTACCACGTGCTGCCGCCGCCGACCTGCTGGAAGTCCGACCACGCCGAGGTCGAGAGGTTCACCCCGCCCTGAGCGCCGGTCCCGAACGCACGCTGGTCCAAGAACTGACCAGCCGTCCGTCCCGGGGCCGCCCAGTTCGCTCCGTACGCCACCGGAAGACCGCCGTTGATGTTCCCGACGCTCGCGCTCTGCGACACCGTCCGGAAGACCACTCCGGCGCCGGACAGACCCGCCCAGCGGCGGAAGTTCGTCCCGACCGCGCCGTAGTTCGCCGCGCCGTTGAGTGTCAGCACCGCCGCGCCGCCCGCGCCCGTGATCGTCACGTTGTTGCTGACGGCGTTGCTCGAGCTTCCGACGTAGCCGACGTCGATCGCCAGCCCCGTCTGCGAGTAGATCGCCGCACCCGCCGGCATCGCCCCCGCCGCCGCCGCCGCGTACGCCGCGAGCCGCGTGAGGCGACCGCGCGGACCTCGCTCCGCCGAGAGGTCCGAGTCCTTGCGATTCATGAGGTCATCGTGCTTCACGCGCCACCTCCCACGCTGGTCATCCAGCCTGTCAAGAGCACCGCCAGGTCCGAGCCGCCCACCTCGCCGTCGCCGTCGAGGTCCGCATCGCAGCCCTCGCACTCGCCCCACGCGGCGAGCAGCAGCGCGAGGTCGCCCGAGCCCACCACGCCGTCGCCGTCGAGGTCGCCCCCGATCGGGCAGGACCGTGGGGGTTCCGGCGGCAGGTCGCCCTCGAAGGCGGCGTCCTCCGGCAGGTTGCCGCACGCGAGGAGCGCCTCGCCCATCACGATCGATTCCGCGTCGGCCCACACGCCGCCGCCGGCTTCGCCCGCGAGGTTCTGCGCAATCGTCGAGTTGGAGAGCATCACGCTCGACGCCGACGCGTGCAGACCGCCGCCGACAGACCCCGCCGTGTTTCCTTCGATCACGCAGCCCGCGAGAAGCAGGTCGCCGAAGGAGACCGCGATGCCGCCGCCCGACTCCGCGCGGTTGTCTCGCACGACGCAGTCGAGGATCTCCGCGACCGTGCGATCGATCCGCACCCCGCCACCAGACTCGGCCTGGCCACCCATGATCGTGAAGCCGACCACCCGGGTCACGAGACCGCTGGTCGCCTCGCCGAACGGCGCGATCGTGATCGCCGAGCCTGCTTGTCCGCGTGCGTCGATCACAGTCTCGCCCACGCCGCCGAGTGCCACGAGCTGCAGCCCGCGATCGCCAAGTTCGAGCGACTCGCGATAGACGCCAGGACCGACGAGGATCGTCGACTCGGCACCCGCGGCCGCCACCGCCTCGCTGATCGTCACGAACTGCTCGGGCACGAGCAGCGTCGCACCGGCTTCGGCGCCGCCGATCTCGCCGCCGTTCGTGTTGGGCAACCCGGCCGCGGGCGGCGAGAGCGCCAGCGTGGCGTCATCGCCGGCAGCGACCATGAACACATTGCTCAAGCCGGCTGGCGTCGTCCCGGACCCAAGAGGCGTCGTGCCCCAGTAGACGATCGTCCCGCTCGACTTGAGCGCGAGGCTCTGCGTGCGGCCGCCCGAGATCTGCACCACCATCGCGGTCGAGGGGTTCTGCAGGTCCGGGTGCACCGAGCTCTGACCCGCTCGGTTGTCGCCCCACGCCGCCACCGTGCCGTCCGACTTGAGGGCGAGGGTGTGGTTGCGACCGGCGGAGATCGCCGAGACGCTCGCCAGACCCCCCGGCACGCTGGTCTGACCGTGCGTGCTGTCGCCCCAGGCGACGACCGTGCCGTCCGACTTGAGCGCGACGCTGTGCCAGTCGCCCGCCGACACCGCGATCACCCCGGAAAGCCCCGCCGGCACGTCGCACTGACCGACCTGGTTGCGGCCCCACGCCGCCACCGTGCCGTCCGCACGCACCGCCAGCG
>CAZTMB010000157.1:0-2690 GCA_964614695.1 uncultured Isosphaeraceae bacterium
CGCTTCTGGCGGCGACGCTGCTCCTCGGGCGGAGGATCGGGGCGCTCTTCCGGGCGTGATCCGCTGCTCCGGTCCTTCGTGGTACGCTTGCGCCGCTGAGCCACGGGGCTCCGAGGGACGATTTCAGCGAAGGACTTCTGGGTGACGGGGAGCGACGAACCTAGTCCGATTCTCGAGTCCGCGGTCGCTGCTCCGCCCGGCGAGGGTTCCGCGTCCGGGAGCCACCGAGGGTCTTCGGCGATTCCGGCTGTCCCGGCGCTCCCTGCCGCGGCCGCCGCGGATTCCGCACGCGAACCCAGCGGCGGCCATCCGATGCCGGAACTTCCCGACTTCCGACTCCTCGCCAAGATCGGGCAAGGAGGCTTCGGATCCGTTTGGATCGCCCAGCACCGCCACACCGGCGACGCGGTCGCCATCAAGTTCATCGCGCCGGGGAGCCGCGAGGTCGAACTCAAGGGGCTTCAGCACCTCAGGCAGCGGGTTCGCGAGGGCCAGGAGCACCTCGTCTGGCCGGAGTACATCGGTGAGGCGGCCGACTTCATCTACTGCGTGATGGACCTCGCGGATCCTGTGGTCGACGGCCCGCTCTTCGCCGACCGCTACGAGGCCCTCACCCTGCTGAAGTACGCGAAGCAGAAGGGGCGGCTCGATCTGCTCGAGGCCGCGAACGTGACGCTTTCGGTCGCCAAGGGGCTCGCCTACCTGCAGGCAGCCGGCCTGCGACATGGCGACATCAAGCCGGCCAACATCCTTCGGGTCCGCGGCAAGTGGAAGTTGATCGACTACGGAATGATGGGGGGGCTTGAGGCGAAGGCTCGAGGAGGCACTCGTTCGTACCTCCCGCCCGAGGGACCCCACGGCGACCGTGCCGATCAGTTCGCGCTCGGAATCGTCCTGTACGAACTGGTCTTCGGCCATCGCCCCAACGCGAACGCTCGCGAGCCTTGGCCCGAGTCGCGCCTCGCGTCCGGGCTTCGTCGAGTTCAGCAGCGGTTGACCGAGCCGGATCCCGACCGTCGGTTCGCGTCCTCGGCCGAGGTCGTTCAGGAGTTGGAGTCGCTCCTCTCGACCTCCAAGCCGACCGCCACCGGTGCCGCGGGAGCGTGCCCCTCCTGTGGCGAGCCGATCTTCGGCAGCGAGGAGGCTTGCGGAAGTTGCGGAAGCGAACTGTGGCGGCAGTGCCCCGTCTGCCAGCATCGAGGCTCGATCGTGCAGCGGTACTGCACGCAGTGTCGCGGTCCCGTGCACGGCATCTTCGCCATGCGGTCGGAACTCAACGAGGCCGACGCGATGCTCTGCGATGGGGTTCACCGGGAGAGTCTGCAGCGAATCGAGGGTCCACTGCGGGATCTGCTGCAGGAGGTCGCTCATGACCTGGCCAAACTGCACGGCGGCGACCTGTCCCGGAGGCGACGCGTCGAGGCGATCGAAGCCGAGTTCGAGGGACGCCTGAACCGAATGGCGGATCGTTGCCGACTGCTGCAGCAGATCGACGCCAGGATCGCCGACGCCCACGAGCGTGCGGACGTGATGGTGCTGCGCGACTCCATTGCACGCGCGCTCGAGATCGTTCCCGGCGCTTCGACCTACGAGCGGCTTCGGGCAGACCTGCCGCTGCTCGAGGCGCGAAGTCGCTGGACCGCGTTGCTCGGGCGACTTGGGAATCCGCAATCCGAACCGTCGAAACTCTCCTCGGAGCGACTCCGGACGGTCATCTCCACGCTGCGAAGCAACCTTCCGGAGCAGGCGGTCGCTCGCGACGAAGCCAAGGTGGTCCTCGCCACCTTGCAGGACGAACAGCGGAATCGGATTCGCGATCGTTGCCGGGTTGCCGCTGCATGGCACGAGCGAGAGGGACGCCCGCTGCCGGCGCTGCGTTGGCTTCGGATCGCCGAGTCCAAGCATGCGGCCGACCGGTCGATGAAGGAGTCGATCGACCGTCTCGTCGCCGAGTTGAAGCCGCTCGCGAAGCAGCTGCGCGAGGTGGGTCGGCAGGCGCTGCAGCAGTCCGGCGGCCATCGTCAGATGCGTCGAATCGCCTCGGAACTCTCGGTCATCGAGGGCAGCGGCTCCGAGGTCGCGGCGAAGCTTCGCGCCGAGTGGCCACGCCGCCGGCGGATCGACCTGCTTCGCCGGATCGCGAATCGCTCGCTGTCCTGCGTGTCACGAGGCCAGTTCGTCGCGGCCGACGCCATGCTCGGGATGGCGCATCGGATCTCGGACGGTGATCCGGCCGTTCGCGATCGAGTGATCGACCTCGACAATTCGATCGCCGCGCGGATCCGCACCGTCCGCGAACTGCTCGGCGCCGCGATCGCCGAAGAGGCGACCCGACCGGAGCGTGCGTTGCAACTGCTCGAGCAAGCTGCGCAGATCGCCCCAGAGTGGGACGAGGTTGCACTGAGGCTCGGACGGGCCCGCGAGGCGGCAGCGGTCGTACCCATCCGGAGGCGACGTCGATTCCTGGTCACGTCGCTCGCCCTGATCATGCTTGCCGCCGTCGCTGCGGTGGGCTCGTACCACGTCATCACGCTCGCGCCGCTTCGAAGCGCTTCGGTGGCGCTCGCGGAGGCGGTCGGTCCAGCCTCGGCGGAGGCTCGCAAGGGGGCGATCGATCTGCTTTCAGATCCGCGGCGGCAGGAAGCCTGGCTGCTCACCGACCTCGGCCTCGTCGATGAGGTTCACCGCGA
>CAZTMB010000157.1:2790-5399 GCA_964614695.1 uncultured Isosphaeraceae bacterium
CGTTCCGACGCGGACGTCGGTCTCTCCGTGGACTTGGTCAGGCCGGAACTCGCCGCGTTGCTCGCCGAGCCGGTCGCGCCGGTTGCACTGGCGACGTCACTGCAGGCTCTCGAGGCGTTGTCGACGACGCTCGATCCGCATCCCGAAGCTCGCGAACTGCTCGGGCTCGTTGCGGACGCAAGAGGCCGTTGGTGCGAGGCTTCGGTGCGCGAACTTCGCGCCGAGTTGAACGAGTCTGCAGGGAGGGCACTCAGGCCCGACGAGGTCCTCGGTGAAGGCGCGAGCATCGATTCCGCGAACCTGCATTCGGCCTGCGGAGAGGAGATGACGGCCGTGGCGACCGCCCTGTCTCGCCTGCGTGAAGAACGGACCTGGGCGACGGTGCGCGTCGACTTCGCGGATGCTGCGGCGAAGGTCGGTTCCGGCGATGGCGGGGGGACGGTCCTTGGCGCGACGCTGCTCTTGATTCCCATCGCGACCTCGGATGGGATCGTTCTTGCAGCGGCGGACCCGCTCAGCAACGATGCATGGCGGTCGATCGTCGGGGATCGAACTGACTCGGTCGCCGAAGACTTCCGAGTCGATCTCTCGATCGACGAGGCATGGGGCTTCTGCGAGAAGCTGCCGCACTTCGCATGGCTTGGCCGACGATGGCGGGCGGTCGTCCCCGGCGCCGAGGCTTGGGGCGCCGCTTGGCGTGCTCGATCGATCGCCGAGTCGCTGCGTTTCAACATCGAGTTCGACGAATGGGTCGCCGGCGCACTGGATCGAAGCGGTCCCCGCGTGGCGATTCCCCGCACCGGGGGGCTCCGGCCTGTCGCGGCCGGAGGCGACTCCTTGACGGTGTTCCGACCCTTCTTCGAGGCGATCGATCCGGCGGATGGTCCCGTAGACCCCGTGTGGTTCGAACTGGCCTCTCAATCCGACTTCTCCCTCGCCAACTCCGGAGACCTGCGTCCATGACCGGCATTCCGTCTGCTGCCCGCGGCTTGTCCCACGTCAGAACCTCGGGGCTGATCCTCAGCGTCGCAACGCTCTCGCTCGCCTCGGTCACCGCCTGCAAGACGGAGCCGAAGACGGTCGCGTTGCAAGCCTCCGAGGTCGAGCGGCAGTGGCGACGGACCGTGGGCGAACCACGACTCGAGTTGCCGCCGCCCCGAACGGGACTCGCCGAGGCTGGCGTCGTGGTGTCCTTCCGTCCGGTTGCCACCGTCGAGCAGATTGGCATCTCTCGCGCCTTTGAGGTGACCTGGGAGGCGACGGTGCTGCGCAAGGGACGATCCGACGAGAGTCCGGTCGATCTCTCGGCTCTCGCCGCCGCGGAAGTGGTGCAGCGCTACCCCGCGATCGCGTCGAACGCCGAGGCGGCGATCGAGCCGACCGAGGTCACGATTCGGGACGTCGTGCTGGAGGTCGACGGGAGATCCGCCTTTGGCGATCTGCGGATCAGCATCGAACCGCAGCCGCCGGTCTTCGAGGCCGCAAAGCCGACTCGACTCGCGGTCTCGGAGGTTCAAGTGGTCGCCGCACGGCTCGTCGACGGCGGCGGATCGGGAGCGGTGCTCATCGAAGGCGAACTGCTGCCTTCGAACCAGCCGGGTGAGCAGCGGCTGGTGTTCCCGATCGATCGCTTGGATTCCTCCGATTGCCGACGGCTCCGATCACTCTTCCTCGGCGACTACGCCGTCGAAGCCGACTGCGAGATTCGAACCGGGGCTCGATCCGTGGTCGCGGAAACTCGCACGTTTCCGGCTGGGGAGGAGCGTGAGTGGAGGGATCCGGTCCGGCGGGCTGCCGGCGAGCGTCTGGCGGCGCTGGCCTCCGCGTCCACCGGCGCAGACCTGTCGATGGAGTTGCGATCCGAGTACGCGGTTCGTGGCGAGCAGCTTCCCGACGTGATCGTCGTGAACCGCTCCGCACAACCGATCCTCGACCTCCGCACCTTTCTGGTGACCCATCAGATCCAAGGACCTGACGGCCTTCGATTCGTCGGCAGCGGCACGGCGGAAGGCGAGCCCTGCCTCTGTCCGGGGGAAGCCATCGCCGTCGTGACTCCGGAGGCCCTCGAGTCGTGCGGCGAGTCGGTGGGAGGGGGAGCCGAGGCGAGTCACGGGCTGATTCTTCAGGTGTCCGCCTCCGGGCTGGAGCGACGGCGCCTGGGACCGCTGCCGGTCGTCGCGGTGGATGCGAGCGGCGCGCAACTGTCCCCTCCGCGGACAGCGGGCAGTGAAGTAGTCGTCGAGGCCACGTCTTCGGTCGAAGGGCGGAATCTGCAGTTGCGTCTGAGCATCGAGGGCGAGGGCGAGATCGTCGTTCCGTTCCCGCGGATCGAAGCAGGCGGTCGGGCCACGGTGGTGCTGCCCTCGGTTCTCGAAGCGGACGCCGCCGCGGTCTGGGAGGGTTGGCGGGGCAGCGGTCGTCGCGTGGAGGTCGAGCTCCTCGAGGCGGCGCTGTGGGGGTGCGAGGGCGCGACGCCCGCGCGACAGGCGTTTCGGATGAGTAGCTGAGCGGGGATCGACGATCGTCCGCCACGCGCTTCGGCGGAGGACCCGGGCGGTTCTATACTCCTCCCCTTCAAGCCGCCTTCGGCAGGCGGCCGGATTCGCGAC
>CAZTMB010000158.1:0-5376 GCA_964614695.1 uncultured Isosphaeraceae bacterium
AGATGAAACACCTCCTCGAGCGGCTGCATCGACGTGTCCGCCGCGCCGCTCGACAGGCTCTCGAAGAAGGGCGCCATCTCGCGCTGCCAGCGGCCATTGACCTCCTCCGACTGCATGCCGCGCACCGCCGCCTCGAAGTCGGGCGTCTCGCAGTAGCCCACCAGCAGCCCGTCGTCGCGCAGGAAGAGCGAGTAGTTCCGCCATCCGTGCCGAGAGAGCGCCGCGAGCATCTCGGGCCAGACCGCGCGGTGCCTCTCGCGATACTCCTCGAGCCGGTCCGCCTTCACCTTGAGCAGGAAGCAGACTCGCTTCATCGATCGATCTCCTTCGCGATCGCTCCGTGGAGCCTCCACCTCATCGCACGAACGCGTCCGCGAGCCCGCCGTCGACGTGCAGCACCTGACCGGTCGTGCGCGACGACTCCGGCCCGGCGAGGAAGCGGATCGCCTCGGCCTGGTCGCGCGGCGAGATCGTCGCCTTGAGGAGCGTCCGTTCGGCGTAGAAGCGCCCGAGCCGCGCGACGAGCTCCTCGTCGCCCATCGACTCGTGGTGCTCGATCGCGTACTTGCGCAGGCTCGCAAGCACCCGCTCCCGCGGGAACATCGTGCTGCCTTCGATGACCGTCGCCGGGGCCACCGCGTTCACGCGCACCAGCGGCGCGAGCGTGACCGCGAGGCTGCGCACCAGATGGTTCGCCGCGGCCTTCGAGGCGTCGTAGGCGGTCGAGCCCTTCTTCGACACCACCGCGTTGACGCTCGTGGTCACCACGATCGAAGCCGGCAGCGCCTGCGCCGCGAAGACCGACGCGACCTCCTCCGCGAGGATCGCCGGCGCGAGCACGTTGACGTCGAAGGTGCGCCGGAACGACTCGTCTCCGATGCGGCCGTCGGGGCCGGGCGTCGGGAAGAGCCCCGCGGTCACGATCAGCTCGTCGAGACCGCCGTAGGCGAGGATCGCCTCGCCGATCGCGTGCCGCACCGCGGCACGGTCGGTCGCATCGAAGCCAAGCGCCGTCGCCGGCCCGCATCCGGAGATCCCGCTGCCGGCGACGCCGATGCCGCGGCCGGTCTTCGCCAGCACCGCCTCGGCGGTCGACTCCGCCAGCGACGCGTCGCGATCCGCGACGACGATCGAGGCGTCGTCGTCGACGAAGCGCAGCGCCGTCGCACGGCCGATGCCCGATCCGCCGCCGACGATCATCGAGGCGTGCCCCGCGAGCGCCTTGGGCTTGGGCATGCGCTGCAACTTCGCCTCCTCGAGCGCCCAGTACTCGATGTCGAAGGCCTCCTGCCGCGGCAGCGCCTGGTAGCCGCCGATCGACTCGGCGCCGCGCATCACCTCGATCGCGCCCCGGTAGAACTCCGCGGTCGTGCGGCTCTCCGACTTGCTCGAGCCCCACGCGATCATCCCGAGGCCGGGAATGAGGATCACCGTCGGCTCGGGGGCCCGCATCGCGGGGCTGTCGGGATGCCGGCATGCCGCGTAGTAGGCCTCGTAGTCGGCGACGTACGCCGCGAGCCCGGCGTCGAGCCGCTCCTTCAAGGTCTCGACGCTCTCGCGGTGCGGATCGAACTCGACGAAGAGGGGCCGGATCTTGGTGCGCAGGAAATGGTCGGGGCAGCTCGTGCCGAGCGCCGCGAGCCGCGCCGCATCCCTGCTGCCGACGAAGCGGAGCGTCTCCGCATCCCACTCGACGGTCGCGATCATCGAACGGCGGCTCGACACGCGCCCGCGCAGCCACGGCAGCGTCTCGACCAGCACGCGCCGTCGCACGTCCTCGGCCGCGGCGGAGACCTTCTCGCCGCCGAAGGTGTTCGCACCACGGTCATGATCGGCGAGATACGCCGCCGCACGCTCGATGAGATCGAGGCTGCGGTCGTAGCAGGCCCGATCATCGTCGTGCCAGTTGATGAGCCCGTGCTGCGCGAGGATCGCGCCGGCCGCATCCGGATGCGCCTCGCAGCCGGCCTCGAGCGCGAGGCCGAGCTCGAAGCCAGGCCGCATCCAGGGCAGCCAGAAGACCTCGTCGCCGTAGACCTCCCGCGCGGCCTCCTCGCCGCGCACGCATGCGGCAAGCGCGATCACCGAGACCGGATGCGTGTGGTCGACGTGCCGATGCGGCACGAAGGCGTGAAGCGGCGTGTCGATCGAGCTCGCGCGAGGATTGAGGTTCCAGACGCAATGGCGATACGCCTCGACCATCGCGTCCTCCGCGGGGCTCTTGAGCCCGCGATCGGGCCGCGCTGCGTAGACGGCCTTGAGCGCCTCGAGCTTCTCCATCGAGAGCGAGGCGAAGAACTCCCGGCCCGCGGTGCGCAGGTCGCCGCCGGAGCCCTTCACCCACAGCACCTGCTCGCGGCGACCGGTGAGCGGATCGGTCGAGTCGATCTTCGACGAGGTGTTGCCGCCGCCGGTGTTGGTGATGCGCTGATCGCTTCCGAGGCGGTTCGATCGGTAGACGAGCCGTGCGACGGGATCGAGGCTCGCCGCTTCGGTGTCGTTCCAGGTTCGCGCGACGAAGGAGGTTCGGGTCGTGGTCATGGTTCTCGCAGGTCGGAGCGGGTTCGGTCGCGGGCCGCCTCGAGCCGGCCGCGCGCTTCATCGATGGACTCGCCCAAGGATCCGGTCGGTTCGAGGCGCAAGGGGCCATCATCGCCGATCGTCGAGGCGAGTCGACGCACTTCTTGCGCGGCCTCGGCTCCCACGGCGCCACCGAGCGCCGCATGCTGGACGAGGGCGTTGCCGATCGCGGTCGCCTCGGTCGAGCCGAGGACGACCGGCACGTGCGCAGCCTCGGCGATCAGCCGATCGAGCAGCCGGTTCGCGACGCCGCCGCCGACGATCGCGATCCGCGCGAGCGGCGTGCCCGCGACCGCGGCGACACGTCGCGCCGCGTCGGCGGTCGCGATCGCGAGGCTGTCGAGGATCGTTCGCACGATCGCCGCATCGCGCTCGGGCCTCGGCTCGCCATGCTCGCGGCACCACGCCCGCACGCGGTCGGGCATGTCGAGGCCGGGCGCGGCGAAGCGCGGATCGTCGGGATCGATCACGCTTCGGAACGCGGGCTCGGTCTCGGCCGCCGCCGCAAGGTCCGACCACGAACTCGCACGGCCTTCGGCTTCGAAGCGACGTCGGCACTCCTGAAGGATCCACAAGCCCGCGACGTTGCGCAGAAGCCGCGTCGCGCCGTGCGCGCCGGGCTCATTGGTGAGGCCGGCTTCCATCGCCGCTCGGTTGCGAATGGGCCGCGCGATCTCCACGCCGACGAGCGACCACGTGCCGCTCGAGACGTAGACGTCGCCGGCAGCCTCGATCGGCGCCGCGGCGACGGCGCTCGCGGTGTCGTGGCTCGCGGTCGCGACGATCGCGGTGCCCGAGGCAAGCCCGAGCAGTTCGGCCAACACGGGACGCAGCGTGCCGAGCACCGTGCCGGCCGGGACGACCTCGGGCAGGAGGCGGCTCGGCGCCCCGGCGGCCTGCACGAACGAGTCGATCCAGGCGCCGCGACCGTCGCGCGCCTCCACGTCGAAGCACTGCGTCGTGCCCGCGTTCGTGCGTTCGCCGACGGCGCTGCCGCAGAGCCGCTGCGCGAGCAGGTCGGGGATCATCAGCAGGCGCTCGGCGCGATCGAGCGGTCTCGCAGGATCCGCCGCATCCGCCGCGAGTTGGTAGAGCGTGTTGAAGGGCTGGAACGCGATGCCGGTCTGCGCGTAGATCGCGTCGTCCGTGAGTGCGGCGCGAAGCCTCGCCATCGGCGCCTGCGTGCGCGGGTCGCGATACGCCGCGACCGGCGCGACGAGCGTTCCTTCGCGATCAACGAGGCCATAGTCGACCGCCCAGCTGTCGATGCCGATCGACGCGATCGGCGTTCGATCGCGGGCCGCGACGCGCAGGCCGTCGAGGACGCCGTTCCAGATCGACTCGAACGGCCACACCCAGCGAAGCCCGTCGCCGCGCGGCACGGGGACCGGGCCGTTCGCGAAGCGATGCAGTTCGCGGATCGACTCCACACGATCGTCCGAGACCTTCACCTCGATCACGCGGCCCGACGACGCGCCGAGATCGATCGCCAGATGCCGCTGCACCGCGGGCTTCACGCGTAGGAGCCTCCGCCGGTCTGCTTGCGCGGCAGCCTCGCCGCCGCCGCCCGCGCCGCGTAGCCGCTCGCGCGACAGGCTTCGAGCGGATCGCCGGGAAGCCCCTGCTCGGCCCGCCACGCCGCGAGCGTGCTCCGCACGTCGGTCGCGAAGGCGTCCTTCAGGCACTCTTCCGCGCCGACGATGTCGCCGCGAGCCTGCGCCGCGTCGAGCGAGTCGAGGTCGACGAGCAGCGCCTTCAGGAAGAGCTCCTGCACCGTGCAGACGGTCTGCACCATCGCCTCGACCTTCGGCTTCACGTTGTGGGACTGGTCGATCATGAACGCGACCGGCGGCGCCTCGTCGCCGGCCTTCGCGGCGTCGCGCTCGAAGCGCACGATCTCGAGGAAGATCCGGAACGCGCGATAGGGGTCGATCGATCCGGTCGTGAGATCGTCGTCGGCGTAGTGGCGATCGTTGAAGTGGAACCCGCCGAGCATGCCTTCGTCGAGCAGGAACGCGACGATCTGCTCGACGTTCTGTCCGGGCAGATGGTGTCCGGTGTCGACGAGCACCTTCGCCCGCGGCCCCGCCTTGCGGGCGAGCACGCAGGCCATGCCCCAGTCGGCGAGGTCGGTGAAGTAGAACGCCGGTTCGAAGGGCTTGTACTCGAGCAGCATCGCCATCGAGTCGGGCATCGCCTCGTGCACCTCGCGAAGCCCCTCCTCGAAGCGGCGCTTGCGGCGCCGCACGCACGCCTGCCCGGGATAGTTCACGCCGTCGGCGAACCAGAGCGAAAGCGCGTCCGAGCCGACTTCCTTCGCGATCGCGATCGACTCGCGCAGGTGATCGATCGCGCGGCGGCGGACTGCGGCGTCCTCGCTCGCGAGCGAGCCGCCGCGGTAGCACTGGTCCTGGAAGAGGTTGGGGTTGATCGCGCCGATCCGAAGGCCCCGCGCCTTGGCGGCCGCGGCGAGCGTGCGGGCTCCCTCGACGACCGCGTCGCTGCCGCACCCCGGGACATCCCACAGGACGTGGATCGCGACCGCCGGGCAGGCCCCGGTCAGCCGGTGCACCTCGGCGGCGTCGTCGAGCTTGTCCTCGGTCGAGAGGGCGGCGGCGTCCTGCAAGAACTTGCCGAAGCGGGTGCCGGTGTCGGCGAAGCCCCAGGAGGGCAGCTCGATCTCGAGATGGCGAAGGCGGGCGAGGGCTCGCTCGCGGCGAGCCGGATGCACCTCGAAGCGCGGGGCGTTTCCTGAAACATCGGCCATGGGAGAAGACTACCGGCGTCGCCCACCGC
>CAZTMB010000159.1:0-3656 GCA_964614695.1 uncultured Isosphaeraceae bacterium
GACGACCGCGCGTTCAGCTTCCGCGGCGACGGCTCGATGGGCGAGGCGCCGCCGACCCGGTAGGCGAGCGACCCCTCGCGATCAGCCGGATCGGCGCCAGCCCTGCCGACGGTGATCCCACTGCTCGAGATCGGGGCGGATCTCGATGCGTTCGATCTCCGAGACGCGGTAGGCGTACTCATCCTCGATCGATCGCATTCGTTCGACATCGGGCGCCGCATACGAGATGGCGTGCTCGGTGTTCGGATAGAGCATCGTGCCGAACTCGTTGAAGACGACGAAGCTCCGTCCGTCCTTCAGATGCACGATGAAGCTCGTGAACGGATGTGCGAAGGCCACCCGGCGAAACTCGTCGATCGAGACCATCACGGTGTCTCCTCGGAACCGAACCAATCGTCGGCGCGGAAGAGCCTCGAATCAACCTCGATGGCGATGATTTGGGAAGCGCGGATCTCGAGATCGACCCATGCGTCGTAGCCGTCGCGCCGAGCCACGCCACGCAGCACCGGATCCGATGAGACGACCACCATCGCCTCGCGGAACCGCAGTTCCCACACCCAGCCGCCCGCGAACACCCGGATCGGCAGGAAGGGCTCGGCGGTGAGCAGGCGCATCAGCCGCTCGGGAATCTGCGGCCCCCGACGGTCGCCGGCGCGGCCCTCGTCACCTGACGCGTCGTTCCAGTCCATGCCGGCACCCTACGGAGCGCCGTCAGGCCCCCCGGAAAAGCGGCGGTTTCACCGAGCCCAGCGGTCCTTCGGGAAGAGTTCGATCTCCGACGGTTGCATCGGGTCCTGCTCGGCCCCATCATGGGTCGAGGTGGCGTCGGCGGCTTCCGGGAGGCGTGCGGCAGGCGCCGCACCGATCGGTTCCTGCGGCGAATGATCGCAGCACGCTTGGACCCTTTTCCGCGGGAGCACGCATGGTCGCACAGGACACTCGCTTCGATCCGCAGGTGGCATGGGGACTGCTCGAGCGGGTGATCGGCATGAAGCCCGAGGACCGCATCGCGGTGCTTGAAGCGCCGACGGTCGATCCCGCGACGCGCAGCTTCGTGATCGAGATCCTCGATCGCACTCGATCGAGCGACACCGCCGCCTCGCGCGGCTCCTCGCCGGCGCCCGAGATCCAAGCCCGCTACCGACTGCTGACCCGCATCGGCGAAGGCGGCTTCGGCGAGGTCTTCCTCGGCCGATCCATGCGTCCGCCCAAGCGGCTCGCCGCGGTCAAGGTCCTCCGCACCGGGCTCGACGGACCGCGCATCCTGCGACGATTCGAGAGCGAGCAGCAGGCCCTCGCGCGCCTGTCTCATCCAAGCATCGCGGGGATCTTCGAGTCGGGCACCACCGACGACGGACGACCGTTCTTCGCGATGCCCTACGTGCGGGGCGATTCGATCGTGCGATACGCCGACGCGCAGCGACTCGGCGTGCGGGAGCGGGTCGAACTCTTCCGGCGCGTCGTCGACGCGGTCGCCCATGCGCATCGCCGCGGCGTGCTGCACCGCGACCTCAAGCCCGCGAACATCCTCGTCGAGGAGTTCGACTCCGGACCGCAGCCGATCGTCATCGACTTCGGCATCGCCAAGAGCCTCGACGAGCCGCTCTCCGACCGGACCATGGCGACCGAGGCCGGCTCCGCGATCGGCACGCCCGAGTACATGAGCCCCGAGCAGGCCGACGGCCTCCCCGAGGCTGCCGACGTCCGCAGCGATCTCTACGCCCTCGGCGTGATCCTCTACGAACTCCTCTGCGGCGAGCTCCCGATCGATCGCGAGACGCTCCGTCGCGGCGGCACGAGCCGGATCGGCGACACGATCCGCACGACCACGGTGCCGCCCCCGAGCCGACGTGCCGAGCTCGATCGGCGTGAGGCCGAGAAGTCGCGCTGGATCCGCCGCGGAGAACCCTCGGCCACGGCTCTCGCCGCGGCGCTTCGCGGAAACCTCGACGCGGTCTGCCTGAAGTGCCTCGCCAAGGATCAGCGCGACCGCTACGCGGGCGCCGATGCGCTGCTCGAGGATCTCGATCGCCATCTCGCCGGCGAACCGGTGCTCGCGCGGCGTCATTCCTGGCGCGACACGCTTCGAAGCGCCGTGCGACGCCATCGCACCGCGGTCGCCGTCGTCGCCACCGCGGCGTTCGCCCTCGCGATCGGGCTCGCCGGCACGATCGCGTTCGCGGCGCAGGCGGTTCGGGAGTCGGAGGCCAAGCGGATCGAGGCGACGCGAGCCAAGGCGTTCGCGGCATTCCTCGGCGGCATCTTCTCGGGGCTCGATCCGGAGCAGGCCAAGGGAAGCGATCTGACGCTCCTCACCCTGCTGCTCGACGACGCGTCGGAGGATCTGGCGAGGCGCGAAGGCAATCCGACTCTCGCCATCGGCGACGAGTTCGCGGCCGAACTGCATCTCACGCTCGGCATCGCGTACCTGCGACTGCAACTGCTCGATCCGGCCGGCTTCCATCTCGAACGTGCGGTCGAGGGCCTCGAAGCCAGACAGGTCCCGGGAAGTCCCGCGACCCCGGAGCTGATCGAAGCGCTGGCCGAGCTCACGCGGCTTCGGATGACCCAGTACCGCAACGACGAGTGCGTCGAGACCGCCAACCGGATGCTTGCGGTGCTCGGATGGCCCGACGATCCGACCGTGATCGCCGATCCGACGGCGATCGTGATGCTCGCGAACCTCGGCAAGATCAACGCGGGCTTCTTCGGTGACCGCCTTGCGATCGTCGACGGATCCGAGGCCGGACTCGAGCTCTCGCGCGATCTGGCCGCTCTCGCCCGCGAACGATTTGCCGAGGAAGACCCGGTCCGCATTCGCGTGCTGCAGCAGCATGGACGGGTGCTCGACAACAGCGGACGAAAGGCCGAGGGCATCGCCCTGCTCGAAGACGTGCTTGCCCGGAGCGAGGCGGTGCACGGGCGTCGCCATCCCGCCACGCTGCAGACGGTGCTCTACCTGACCGTCGCGTACACCTCCTCGGATCCTCGCACGAACCAACTGATCGACGCCTGGATGCCCGACTTCGAGGCGACCTATCGCCCGGGCCATCCGATGATCGCGAATCTGCGGCTCAACTATGCGGCCGGGCTTCAGAAGCAGGGCCGTCATGCGGAGGCTCGCGAGTACCTCGTCGATGCACGGCAGCGCTTCGTCGATGCGTTCGGGGAGGAGCACGCGATGACGATCTGGGTCGAGAACACGCTGCTCTTCACCCTCGAGGCGCTGGGGCTGGTGGACGAGTCCCGAGCGATCCTGGTCGATCGCATGGATCGATGGGTCGATCGACCGCTGACCGACGAGGAACGTGAGAGCCTCGAGTGGTGGCCGACCTGGTTCGAAGGCTGGGCGGGTCGGCCGCTGCGGTAGGCGACACCGAAGACGGAGCGACGGGAGCCAGAGCCGTGGGCCGCGGCGTCTCGGCCGCATTGAGGTGAGTCGGAGTCAGCTGCCCGACTCCGCTCGGCGTCTCCCGGACCTCGCCGCGGTCGGTCGGTGGGGAATCCGGAGACTCCCGGCCCAACGCCCTACGAGTCGATCGTGGTCGAAGCGAGCAGCTCCTTGCTCGGCGCCTCGACCGCACCACGAATCGAATCGCAGCCCGCCGCTACCCTCTCCGCGTGCAGCGACTCTGCCCCATCCTCGGACGCCCGAC
>CAZTMB010000159.1:3756-5291 GCA_964614695.1 uncultured Isosphaeraceae bacterium
CCCGCCGCTACCCTCTCCGCGTGCAGCGACTCTGCCCCATCCTCGGACGCCCGACCGACGTCGAAGACACCGGGTTCTCCCGCGGCGAGTGGCGTCTCGTGCGCTGCCGCGAGACCGGCCTCGTGTTCCTGCCCGATCCGCCGCCCTACGAGGCGCTCGAGGAGGAGTTCGCCTGGGAGCGCACGCACTCGGCGGAAGTCGAGCGCCGCCTCGCCGAGGAGCCGGTGTTCGCGCGCTTCAGTCGCAGCTGGAAGCACCTCCGCCAACGCGTGCATCCCAAGCGCAACCGGATCGCGGAGATGTCGCTGCGTCTCGTCGCCCGACGCCGGTCCGACGAAGACCGTCGCGCCGATCGGCCGGTGATGGCGCTCGATCTGGGCTGCGCGGGCGGCGATCGCATGGTCGACCTCTGCACGAGGTTTCGCTCGAAGGGTCTCGCGGTCGTCCCGATCGGGCTCGAGATCTCCCGAGCGCTCGCGGCTCGTGCCGAGCGGGCCTTTGCGCCGCACGGCGGACGCGTGCTGCAGGCCAGCGCCGTCGAAGGCGCCGCAAGCCTCGAACCGCAGAGCCTCGATCTCGTGCTGATGTCCTCCTTCCTCGAGCACGAAGCGCAGCCGCTCGAACTGCTGCGCCGGCTGCAGCCGGCGCTTCGACCGAGCGGCGTGATCGTCCTCAAGGTGCCGAACTACGACTGCTGGAACCGCTCGATCCGTGGCGGCAAGTGGTGCGGCTTCCGGTACCCCGACCACGTCAACTACTTCACGCCCTCGACGCTCGCCCGCCTCGCGGCGGAGGCCGGCTACGAGGTCCTGCCGCCGACCTTCGGCGACCGCCTGCCCCTCAGCGACAACATGTATGCGGCCCTCGCGCCGCGCCCGGCTCGCTGATCGAGCGACGACGCGAAAGGTCAGGCCGCGAGGTGTTCGCATCGGATCGCGATGGAGCATTCGATGGCGGGTGTGGCGTCCGGCCGCATGCTCCGCGTCGAGATGATTCCCGATTCCGCGACGCCCGACGCTGACGCGAACGAACCCGCCGCCCCCGACCTCGCCCTCGCCCCCGTCCGTCGCCGCCGTCGTGCGGCAGATCGATGGCTCGCCCGACGAGGACCTCCTGCGCGGGCACGACGCCGCCAGCGGCGACCTCGCCCGCCGCCGCGGCTACCCTCCCCTTCCCCTCGAACCGCTCCCGGACCTCCCGATGTCGACCTCCGCCGCGGCGCTGCCGCGACGCACCTTCGCGATCATCTCCCACCCCGACGCGGGCAAGACCACGCTCACGGAGAAGTTCCTCCTCTACGGCGGCGCGATCGATCTCGCCGGCACCGTCACCGCGCGGAAGAACCAGCGGGCGACGACGAGCGACTGGATGGAGATCGAGAAGCAGCGCGGGATCTCGATCAGCTCGACGGTGCTGCAGTTCGACTACGGCGGATGCCGCGTCAACCTGCTCGACACGCCTGGCCACAAGGACTTCTCCGAGGACACCTACCGCGTGCTCACCGCGGTCGACGCGGCGGTGATGGTGATCGACGC
>CAZTMB010000160.1:0-3410 GCA_964614695.1 uncultured Isosphaeraceae bacterium
GACGAGTCCGACGATCGCGCCATCTCGAACGGCGACGACCGGCGCGCCGAGAAGGCCAGAGTCAATCGGCGTCGCTGGATCGATCCGCCAGCGTCCACGGCCCGCGACCAGCCTCGATGCCGGAAGGAGCACTGCCGAGTGCGACGGACCGGCATGCACGACGACGTCCTCGATCGACCTCGGTGAGCGAAGCCGTGATGAGGGGACGACCCGTGTCCCCTCGGAGAGCTGGGCTGGAATCGCGCAAAGCGAAAGGCCGCTTCCTTCGAGACCCAGGCCCGGCGATGCCTCGGCCGCGTCGAGTCGATCGACGACGACGTCGCGGCCGAACCTCCACGACGCGGATCGGCCGTTCGGAGATTCGAGCAGCGCTCGAGGCGCGAGCAAGCCGCGCTCGGTCGCGATGCCCCAGCCGTCCTGCGAACGATCTCGTGCGAAGAGTCCACCCGTGTTCCAAGACTTCCGGACCAGGATCGCCTCGATCGCCTCGACGTCCGGCAGGGTCGCAAGCGGGATCGACGGCCGCCATTCGAGCCATGAATCCTCGGGCTTCGCATCCATCGGAAACCGCGTGCCGTCTGGCGCTTCGCGTCCGGCGTCCGGGGGCGTGGCGAAGGCGATCCCGCCGAGCAGCAGCGTCTCGAGCGAGTCGATGCGGGTGCGAAGGCCCTCAAGCGACAGGCCGAACTCGAGCGCGCCGACCGGAAAGAACCGGGTCTTCGCGCGGACGAGGGGCGTGAACGGCGCTTCGACGAGGATCTCCGCCTCGACCGAGTTCGCGTCGTCGGCGAGCGTCACCGAGAGCACCGTGCCGACCCGAACCTGCCGGTAGTAGACGCCGGCGCCACGCGCGAGGCTTCCGCGACTCGCGGCATCGATCGTGAAGCGGCGGTCGCCCGCGTCGATCGACTCGACGGCCGGCGGCTCGTCGATCCCGACGAACCTCCTCGCGGGTTCGCCGGCTTCGGGACGCATCTCGACGTAGCGCGGCCCGACGATCGTGTCGAGGCCGCCGACACCGGCGAGATCGACGCGCGGACGGACGATCCAGAATCGCGACGTCGCTCCGGCGAGATCGGCCACCGAGCGATCGAGCTCTGCCTGCACGACGACCGTGGCGCCGTCGGGCGAGAGCGCCACTTCGCGCACCGTTCCGACCGAGATGCCGCGATGCCGCACGGCGTCTCCGGATGCGAGCCCGTGGCCCTCCGTGAAGACGATCTCGACCGAGATCCCTCGCTCCCGCCAAGAGCTCCAGAGAAGCCCGATCGCCAGCGCCGCGGCGCCGAGGAGGGCGAGCCAGGCGAAGCTCACACGCGGATCGCGCGTCACCGCCGCGACCGGCGGATCCGGAGATGCGGTCGAAGCGGGGACGGCGGCGTCATCGCTCACGAAGGGTCTCCTTCGGTCACGGTCCTGAATCGAAGGGACGACTGCGACTCGCTCGCGCTCATCGCCGCGCTCGCGAGGATCGCCAGGCCGACGCATCCGACGAAGGCGACCGCACCGGGGCCGGGCTCGATGCGAACGAGTTCACCGAGCTTGACGGCCGCGACGAGGCCAGCGACGAGCAGCACGTCGAGCATGCCCCATCGCCCCGAGACCTCGAGGAGGTGAACGAGACGCGATCGCCTCGGGCATCCGAGTTCGCCGGGCCGCATCGAGAGGGCGAGCATCGCGAGGCACTTCGCGAGCGGGAGGACGACCGAGCACACGACGACGACGGTCGCCAGGATCGGGTGGCCCTCCGACCACAGCGCGCCGACGCCGCCGAGGACGCTGGTCGAGCGAACGTGCCCGAACTGCGCAAGGGTCATGATGGGCAAGCCGATCGCGAGCGGATAGAGCACGAGCGATCCGAGCGAGAGCGCGATGATCCGCTGCCGCGCGATCGCTCGCTCCGCGTCACCCACGATCCGCGCACCGCATCGGCCGCAGCGATGCAGGCAGCCGCCAGGCCGCCTTGGCAGCCGATGGAGGGTGCCGCATCGCGGGCAGGTCGCCTCCGGAGGTCGCGCGTTCGGGCTCATCGCAGTCGGGCGCTTCAGCGCGAGGCGGTCGCGACGATCGGGTCGAGCCGGTAGATCGCACCGGGGCCGGGGCGTTCGCCGCCCTCGAAGGTCGTGATGAAGAGCGTGCCGTCGTTGGCCTCGCCGAAGCTCGAGATGAGCGATCCGGGACGACGCACGAGCACCTCGGGTCCCGTCAGCGTGCCGTCGGCGGCGCGGCGCAATCCCCAGATGGTGCCCATCGCATAGTCGGCGTAGACATAGACCCCGTCGAGCGCCGCGACCGGGCCTCGATAGACGTGACCGCCGGTCACGGAGACGCCTTCGTTGCGCGGGTACTCGACGACTGGATCGAGGAAGGGATCCGCCGGCTCGGGTCCGTCGGCGCGTCCGAACGGATGGAAGCCTTCGCGGCGGTTCCATCCGTAGTTGCCGCCCTTCACGACGAGGTCGATCTCCTCGTACTTGTTCTGCCCGACGTCGCCGGCCCACAACTCGCCGGTCTTGCGATCGAAACTCATGCGCCAGACGTTCCGCAGGCCGTAGGCCCAGATCTCCGGCCGCGCGCCTTCGCGGTCGAGAAAGGGGTTGTCCGACGGAATGCCGTAGCTGCGTCCCTCCGGCACGTCGTCGACATCGATGCGGATCACCGAAGCCAACAGCGTGCCGAGGTTCTGCCCATGGCCTTGCGGGTCGGCGGCAGCGCCGCCGTCGCCGATGCTTGCGTAGAGCTTCCCGTCGGGTCCGAAGACGAGCGTGCCGCCGTTGTGGTTCCAGAAGGGCTGCGGGATCTCGATGATCGCCTTCTCGCTTGCCGGATCGCCCTTGGTGCGGCTCGCATCGAGGGTGAACTCGGAGATGACCACACGTCGCGGGTTCAGGGCGGTGTAGTAGGCGAAGAAGCGGCCGTTCTCGGCGACCTTCGGATGGAAGGCGAAAGAGAGCATGCCCTCCTCGTTGCTGCCGAAGTTGACTCGATCCGTGAGGTCCATGAAGACCTCGGTCTTCGCGCCTTCGGCATCCGACGCCTCGAGCGAGACGATCCGGCCGCTCTGCTCGAGCACGACGAACGCACCGTCGCGATCGGGACGGGCGAGGATCTGGGTGGGGCGGCGGAGTTCCGCCTCGGGCCAGACGCGGATGAGCCGGACCGAGGGGAGATCGTCGGGGGAGCGAGGCTCGATCGACGCGACGGCGGACGATGCGAGCAGCAGAAGCGCTCCGAGGCATGCCGCAAACGTCACGCGCTTCTGGCGCTTCGTTGGGGAACCAGCGGAGGATCGACGCGACGCGGGTGCAGGTGCATGGTTCATGGTGAGGTGAATTCCCGAGAGGTCGAAGGTCCGATGGTACGGCTCGTTCCGGAGCCGCGTCGCGGAGCGGACCGACTCCTTGGGAACT
>CAZTMB010000160.1:3510-5114 GCA_964614695.1 uncultured Isosphaeraceae bacterium
TCGTCCTACACCCGCAACGACCTGCTCCGCTTCACCCCGACGTCGCTCGGTGCGGACACGGCCGGCTCCTGGACCTTCTATCTCGACGGCAGCGACGTCGGCCTGACGACCTCGGGCCTCTCGATCAACGCGGCCTCCGTGCTGCCTGACGGCTCGATCGTCATGGGAACCGCGAGCGGCGGCGACATTCCGGGGCTTGGAGCGGTGACTGCGCACGACCTGATCCTGTTCACGCCGACGTCGCTGGGCTCAGGCACGGCGGGCTCGTGGTCGCTGTACATGGATGGCTCGGACCTGGGTCTCAGCGCGAGCGGCAACAAGCTCGACTCGGCCTCCGTGCGCCATGACGGGTCGATCCTGCTCTCCACCAACTCGACGACTTCCTTCCAGGGCTTCAAGGCGAAGTCGGACCTGGTGCTGTTCGAGCCTACGTCGCTGGGTGACTCGACTTCGGGGACGCTCTCCTACTACATCCGCGCGTACGAAATGGGTCTCGATTCGACGCCGAACATCCGCGGGTCGTTCCTCGCCGACGTGTCTCGCTCGAGCGGCGACGCTCGCGACGGAGGCGGGGACGGCGGTGGCGGACCACCACCGGCCGGATGCGGCTCGGGCGGCGACTGCTGCGCCGAGAGCGATGGCCCGGGTTGCGCCGACGTCTCCTGCTGCCAGTTGATCTGCGAACTCGATCCGTACTGCTGCGAAGTCCGGTGGGACCAGTACTGCGTGATGGCGGCGACGTTCCACTGCGAGCCTTGCATGCCGGGCCCGAAGGTCGTGGTCACCTTCGGATCGTCGACCACCCTTCCCAACGGCATCACGGCCGAGCCCTGCGACCTCGTTCAGTACGACCTCGAGACCGGCGAGTGGAGCGTGTACTTCCGGGGCGCGAACGTCGGACTTGCCGGCCGCGCCATCGGCGGCGCGACGGTCATGCCTGATGGCGACCTGCTGATCGCCTTGACGAGCAGCAGCACTCTGGAAGGGCTGGCCGGGGCTCCTTCCGGCACCTCCTACACCCGCAACGACATCCTTCGGTTCACGCCCACGCTCCTTGGCGAAGAGACCTCCGGAAGCTGGACGTTCTTCTTCGATGGCAGCGACGTGGGGCTTTCCTCGAGCTACACGGCGATTCGGGCGCTGGCCCTGCTCGATGACGGCGGGATCGTCATCGGCTGCAACACGGGAGGCTCGCTCACCGGCGTCGGCGACTTCACCGGCCACGATCTCGTGGTGTTCGACGCGACCTCGCTTGGCGCGAGCACGTCGGGCACCTTCAGTCCGTACTTCCGCGGCGGCGATGTCGGGCTGAGCACCAACGGCGAACGTCTCGACTTCGCGTTCGTGAACGCCGACGGCATGCTGCTGCTCTCGACCCGCTCGAGCTTTTCGGCGACCGGCAACGTGTCCGGTCTCAAGAGCGACCTCGTCGCCTTCTTCCCCGACTCGCTCGGTGACAACACGACCGGCGACTTTGCCATGTTCATGACCGGCATCGAGGCCGGACTGTCGACGAGCGCCGATGTCCGCGGCGGATTCGTGCTGTACCCCGTCGTCCCGCTGATGCCGCGGCCCGATCCGGGTGACGGCGGCGACGGTGGCGG
>CAZTMB010000161.1:0-4916 GCA_964614695.1 uncultured Isosphaeraceae bacterium
GACCGCAGGCTTGCGAGCAGCGCCTCGCGATCGAAGTCGGTCCCGATGAAGACCAGTCGCGTGCGGCGCTCGGCCTCGGGCGCCTCCTCGAGCGTGAAGCGTCTTCCCACAAGATGGAAGACGTGGATCGGATCGACTCCGGCGAGGTGCAGGAAGCCCTTCGCGCGGAAGACCCCTTCGGGCAGCGACTCGAGCACCGCCTGGAACCGCTCGGGATCGATCGGCGCGTCGGTCGAGAACGACACGCTGCGATACGCGTGGCGATGGCCGTGGCCGGCGGCGACCGGATCGTCGCCCCGCTTGGACTCGTAGTCCGAACCGCCGATCCCGAGCACCAGCGGGATCGCCACCCGCGAACGCTCGGTCCGCAGGATCCGCGCCTGAGGATTCACCCCGCGGATCGTCGACTCGACCGAGTCCAGTCGCGCCGCGTCGACGAGGTCGCACTTGTTGAGCAGCACGACGTCGGCGTACCGCAACTGGTTCCGAGCCGCGGGGTCCTCGAAGTGCTCGAGGGCGAAGTGCTCCGCGTCGGCGACCGAGAGGATCGAGTCGACCCGCATCCGCGTCGCGAACTCCGGCCGCATGAAGGTGGTCGCCACCGGCACCGGATCGGCGATGCCGGTCGTCTCGATCACCACGTAGTCGAAGGGCGTCTCCCGCTCGAGCAGCCGAACGAGCGCCGCGATCAGGCCGTCGTTCATCGAGCAGCAGATGCAGCCGTTGCTCAGCTCCATCATGTCGCGGTCGGCGGAGACCACGAGGCTGCCGTCGATGTCGACGTCGCCGAACTCGTTGATGAGCACCGCCACGCGCCGCCCATGCGGCTCGCTCAGGATGTGGTTGAGGAGCGTGGTCTTCCCGCTGCCGAGGAAGCCGCTGATGATCGTCGCGGGGATCCGTGACTCGCTCATGGCCGCCTCATGGCCGCATGCATCCGTTCACTCGCCGACACAGCTCACTGCGGCGAGACCTTCACCGAGTCGGCCGACAGCGTGTAGGTGGTGCCGATCGCCGACTGGCTCACGATGTCGGGATAGGCGTTCGCAAGTGCGTGCAGCGCTCGCCATCCGGTGCAGTGGCCGACGATCAGCTGCTTGAGTCCGAACTGCCCGACGCCCTTCACGGTGTCTGGGATGATCTTCTCCATCACGCCGCCGAGGTGCAGGCCGCCCATCGCCGCGTAGAGCGGGCGATCCGGGAAGAGCCGGCGCGTGTCGAGGCAGACGTTGACGATCCCCGCGTGCGAGCAGGCGCTGAAGACCATCACGCCGAGGCCCTTGATGTCGACCGCGACCATGCGCTCGTCCATGAGCAGCGGATCGGGCTCCCACGGCGAGGTCGGCGTGAGCCGGTGGAGGTGGTCCATGCGGCCCTTCTCGAAGGGCGTGACGCGGGGGATCTCGCCGCTGTAGTAGACGTGGTCGTCGAAGAGGAGCCGCGCGTCGCCGCTGTTGACGACCTTCGCTCCGAGCGCCTCGAGTTCCGCGGGGCTCGGCACGATCGCGACGGGAATGATCTGACCGGTCGGGAGCTTCACGGCGCGCTCGTAGAACATGTCCGGATTGACGTGGACGGTCACGTCGCCGCCGCGGCCCTTGATCTCCTTCACCGTGTCGGCGAGGGCGCCCATGTGGTCCCAGTGGCCGTGGGTCATGGTGATCGCCTCGATGTCGCCGAGATCGATCCCGAGGTTCCGGCAGTTGCGCAGGAAGATCGCCCCCTCCGGCCCGGTGTCGAAGAGCATGCGGCGCTTCTGCCCGCCGTACTCGAGGGTGAAGCGCAGGCCCAGGCCGAGGTTCGCGACGAGCAGCGTCTCGCCGGAGATCACCTTCGCCCCGGCCTTCGCGATGTTCGCGAACTCCGAGACCGCGAAGAGGGTCTTGGTCACGTAGGCGTCGCTGACGTCGTCGGTGATGACGTCGATGGTCAGCGAATCGACCGGCTGGAGACGGCTGGCGGGATCGCTCATTCGGGGGGGCCTCGGAGAAGTCGGGAAGTCGAAGACGGCGAGTCTAGGGTCATTCGCGGCGATTCGATCGGCCGCCTTCCCCCGCCGGTCGCCACCTGCGGGGCGGTCGGTGCCTGCACAGGCGCCGAGGCCGCGAGCCGTCCCCCCCGAACGGGCGAACTCCTTCGCAAGGCCTCCGCGGGGCATTTGCACCGTCGAGCGAATCTCTCCACACTCCGCCCGACGCGGTCCGCCGCGATTCCTCCTGCACCGACCGGGTTCCACGGAGATCTCTCGATGTCTCGTCACTGCTTCCGCCTCTCGACGCTCGCCCCGCAGGACCAGGGCCCATGCGGCTCTCGCACCGCGGTCACCTCGCAGAACTTCCCCGCGCTCGAGGGCATGTCGCTCTACAAGCTGTCGATCGAGCCGGGCTGCTTCCGCGAGCCGCACTGGCATCCCAACGCCGACGAGATGGGCTACTGCACCAAGGGGAAGGTGCTCGTCACGGTCTTCTCGAGCGGCAATCGCCACGACGTCTTCACGATCTCCGCGGGTCAGATGTACCTCGCGCCTTCGGGTTCCTTCCACGCGATCGAGAACATCGGGAAGGAGACCGCCGAGATCGTCGCGGCCTTCAATCACGCTTCCCCGGAGGACTTCGGCCTCTCTGGCAGCACGGGCTGCTTCAAGCCCGAGGTGATCGGGAACACCTGGGGCCTCAAGGCCTCCGAGGTCTCGATGGTCACGCAGACGCCGAAGGACATCCTCTATGGACGCTCCGACGGCGCCATCGAAGTGCCCGCGACCGCCGACTACCCCAACCCCTTCAAGTTCCCCGTCGAGGCGATGCCGCCGCTCATCGCCAACGAGTACGGCTCGGCGCGAATCGCGAGGGCGGACCTGTGGCCGGCACTGCGCTCGCAGTCGATGTTCTCGCTGCGGATCGAGGGCACCGGCATGCGCGAGCCGCACTGGCATCCCGAGACCGCGGAGATGGGCTACTGCCTCGCGGGCCGCAGCCGCATGACGATCAAGTTGCCCGGCGACGGACCCGAGAGCATCGACACCTACGAGTTCGGCCCCGGCGACATGTACTTCATCCCCAAGGCGTACCCGCACCACATCGAGAACCTCGGCTCGGACGAGCTGCGGTTCCTCGTCTTCTTCGATCGGGCCGTCGGCATGGACATCGGCTACACCGGCGGCATCGCGGCGTTCCCGCGGCGCATCGTCGCGCCGACCCTCGGCACCACCAATGCGGCGCTGCCGGCCTATCCCGAGTACCCGGCCGATCTGCTGATCGTCGGCAAGTCGAACCCCGTCGGACTCTGAATCCATGACCGTAGCGCCCTTCAACAACGCCCGTTCTCCGATCTACGCCCGCGACGGCATGGCCTGCTCGAGCCAGGCGCTCGCCGCGGCGGTCGGCCGCGACATCCTCAAGGCCGGCGGCAACGCCGCGGACGCCGCCGTCGCGATGGCGGCGATGGTGAACGTGACCGAGCCGATGATGAACGGCCTCGGCGGCGACACCTTCATGCTCGTCCATCGGGACGGCGAGATCGTCGGCCTCAACGGCAGCGGGCACTCGGGATCGCGGATGACCCTCGACGCGGTGCGCCGCGATCACGGCGATGCGATGCCGCAGGCAGGCGCCGCGACGGTGAGCGTCTCGGGCGCGCTCGACGGCTACCTCGCGTTGCATGAACGGTTCGGATCGATGGACCTCGCCGACCTCGTCGAGCCGGCCGCCTCCCACGCCGAGCACGGCTATCCGGTCGGCTACAAGATCGCGCGGGTGTGGGCGTGGGGCGCGAGCAAGTTGCAGCGCTTCAGCCCCAACGCGAACGACTACCTCCCCGGCGGCAAGGCGCCCGAAGCCGGCTCGATCTTCCGGCAGCCCGATCTGGCCCGCACCTGGCGGCGGATCGGCCAGGAAGGGCGCAGCGCGTTCTATGCCGGCGAAGTGCGCGACCGCATCGTCGAACTCGTTCAGAAGAACGGCGGCTACCTCGAGGCGAAGGACTTCGACGCCAAGCAGGCCGAGTGGGTCGAGCCGATTCGGGGCCGCTATCGCGGCAAGACGATCCTCGAACTGCCGCCCAACGGACAGGGCATCGTCGTGCTCGAGGCGCTCGCGATGCTCGAGGCCTTCGACCTTCCGGCGATCTTCGCCGCCGACGAGGTGCAGGCGTGCCATCTCGTGCTCGAGGCGATCAAGCTCGCCTTCGCCGATGCTGCGGCGTACGTCGCGGATCCGCGATTCCTGAAGGGACCGATCGAGCGCCTGCTCGATCCCGCGGTCGTCGCCGAGCGGCGTTCGCAGATCGACCGCGACCACGCTCGCGACAACCCGCCGTGCGGACGCATCTACGGCGACACGACCTACTTCACCGTGGTCGACCGCAACCGCATGGCGGTCTCGCTGATCACGAGCATCTCGGACGTCTTCGGCAGCGGCATGATCGTGCCCGGGACGGGGATCATCCTGCACAACCGCCTCGCGGACTTCTCGCTCGTCGAGGGCCATCCCAATGCGGCGGGCCCGGGCAAGCGGGTGCGGCACACGATCCTGCCCTCGATGATGCTCGACGAACACGGCGCCCTCGCCATGACCTTCGGCTGCATGGGCGCGAACATGCAGCCGCAAGGGCAGGTGCAGATCCTCGTCAACCTGCTCGACCGCGGCATGAACCTGCAGCAGGCCCTCGATGCGCCGCGGGTGCGGGTGCTCGACGGGCGTCGGATCTCGGTCGAGCCGCATCCGACGATCGACCTTGCCGCGAGGCTCTCGGCGATGGGGCACGTCGTCGACACCGGCGAAAGCGTGCCGGAGGACTGGACGAAGCCACACGACTTCATGCGCAGCTTCGAAGGCTCGGCGCAAGCGATCATGCTCGGCAAGGAGAGCCTCTGCGGGGCGAGCGACCCGCGGCTCGACGGGATCGCGGTGGGGGTGTAG
>CAZTMB010000162.1:0-4900 GCA_964614695.1 uncultured Isosphaeraceae bacterium
AACGGCAGGAAGTGCATCGCCGTCGCGATCGCCTTGTTGACGAGTCCCGTGACGACGACGGGCCGGTTCCGTTCGACCGCTCGCCAGGACTCCTCGACGACCGCGCGGGAGGACTGCCACATCCACGACGGCATCGAGCCCATCGCCTCGCGCACGCCGAGCACGTCGTGGAACTCGGTGTAGGTGAAGCCCGGGCAGGTCGCGGTGATGTGGACGCCGCTCTCGCGATGCGCAAGCCACATCGCACGGCTCGCCGAAACGAGAAACCGCTTCGCCGCGGTGTAGGTCGAGCCGGGCGGCTCCGCGGCAAACGCGGCGAGCGAGGCGACGTTCACGAGGCGGCCCCAGCGCCTCTCGAGCATGCCCGGCAGGACGAGCCGCGCCAAGTGCATCGGGGCCCGCACCAGGACCTCGAGGAACTCCGACTGCACGGGCCAAGGCGCCGTCGCGAAGCGCTGGTGCAGGCCGTAGCCGGCGTTGTTGACGAGGACGTCGACGTGGCGGCCGCGCGCTGCAATCTCCTTGACCACCCGATCGGGCGCGTCGGGATCGGCGAGGTCCGCCGCGATCGCGAACGCCTCGATGCCGTGCCGCTCGGCAAGCCGCGCCGCGAGCGCCTCGAGGCGATCGATGCGCCGCGCGGTGAGCGCTAGATCGAATCCCCGCTCGGCGAGCAGTTCGGCGAACGACTCGCCGATCCCGGCGCTCGCGCCGGTGACGAGCGCAAGGCGGCGCGGCGTCGAGCCGGCTGCGGAGGCCATCAGAAGTCCGCGTTGCGCGGCGTGCGCGGGAAGGGAATCACGTCGCGCACGTTCGCCATGCCCGTCGCGTAGACGATCGTCCGCTCGAAGCCCAGGCCGAACCCCGCGTGCGGCACGCTGCCGTAGCGGCGCAGGTCGCGGTACCACCAGTAGGCCGCCGGATCGAGCCCCATCTCGCCGATGCGGCGATCGAGCACGTCGAGCCGCTCCTCGCGCTGGCTGCCGCCGATGATCTCGCCGATCCCCGGCGCAAGCACGTCCATCGCGGCGACGGTCTTCTCGTCGTCGTTGAGGCGCATGTAGAAGGCCTTGATGTCCTTGGGGTAGTTCATCACGACGACCGGCCGTCCGACGAGCGTCTCGGTCAGGAACCGCTCGTGCTCGGACTGCATGTCCATGCCCCACTTGACGGGATAGTCGAACTTGTGGCCCTTGCGCTCGGCCTCCTCGAGCCGGCGGATCGCCTCGGTGTAGTCCATCCGCTCGAAGCTCGCGGCGATGAACTTCTCGAGGCGCTCGATGCAGGTCTTGTCGATGCGGTCGGCGAAGAAGCGCATGTCGTCGCCGCGCTCGGCGAGCAGGTCGGTGAAGATCGACTTGAGAAGCGCCTCGGCGAGGTCCGCGTCGGCCGCGAGGTCGGCGAAGGCGATCTCGGGCTCGATCATCCAGAACTCCGCGAGGTGGCGGCTGGTGTTCGAGTTCTCCGCGCGGAAGGTCGGGCCGAAGGTGTAGACCTTGGAGAGTGCGAGGCACCAGCATTCGACGTTGAGCTGGCCCGACACGGTCAGGTGCGTCTGCTTGCCGAAGAAGTCCTGCCCGTAGTCGACGCGGCCGTCGCCGTCGCGCGGGATGTTCGCGAGGTCGAGCGTCGAGACCTTGAACATCTGCCCCGCGCCTTCGCAGTCGCTGCCGGTGACGATCGGGGTGTGGATCCAGAAGAAGCCGTTCCGGTCGAAGAAGCGATGGGTCGCCATCGCGAGGCAGTGCCGCACTCGGCCGATCGCCCCGAAGGTGTTGGTGCGGGGACGCAGGTGCGCGACCTCGCGGAGGTACTCGAAGGAGTGGGGCTTGGGCTGGATCGGATAGGTGTCGGGGTCGTCGACCCAGCCGAGGACCTCGACCGACTCGGCACGCACCTCGACCGTCTGGCCCTTGCCCTGGCTCGGGACGAGCTCGCCCTTCGCCACGACCGCGCAGCCCGAGGTCAGCTTCTTGACGGTCTCGAAATCCGGGCACTCCGCCGGCACCACGATCTGGAGGGTGCCGAAGCAGGAGCCGTCGGAGAGGGCGATGAAGACGACCCCCGCCTTGCTCTCGCGGCAGGTGCGGACCCAGCCGCGGACGGTCGCCTTCCGGCCGAGATTCGCCTCGCCCTCGGCGAGGATCCGGGCGATCGACAGGTCGGCGGCGGTCGTCATGGTCGGCAGGTCCGTGGAGGCGGCAGGGAGTCGGGCGGCGCCCGCAAGGCGGGGAGTATTCGGCCGTAGGGAACCTCGGGCAAGAATCGTCTCGGCCATGCCAATTCGGCAGGGGAGAGCGAGCGGGCGGACGTTCGCTGACAGGATCGCGCCGCTGCGCAGAACCGGCGATCGCCACCGCTTGCCGGGAAATCGGGGCAGAACCCGGATCGCCCCGCGAAGTTTGCACGCGGCGAGCCGCCTCGATCGGGCGCGCGACTTGCGTTCTGCTGCACCGCCATGCAGGTCCCTTCGACGAGCGATGAGATCCCGCTGCGGCGCCCGGAGATGCCTTCCGGAGCGCCTCAGGGCGGTTCGAGCCGCCTGAACCTGATGCTCGGGTATGCCCGCTGGCGTCAGGATCAGGTCATCGAGCAGCTGCCTCGGCTTCTCGAGCCCATGGGCATTCGCTGCCTTCGCGCCTCGACCGGGCGGGAGGCGACCGAACTGGTCCGCTCCTTGCAAGTGCACATCGCGGTGGTGGACCTGACCATCCCCATGGAGTCCGAGACGGCGACCCGCGACGAGGCGGGTCCTCGGGTCCTCCAGCTTCTGCGGCGGCTCGAGCAGCCCCCGCCGACGGTCGTGGTCAGGCCCCCGCAGCCCTCGCTCCGCGAAAGCGGGCGAGGCTTGGCGGACGCCCTCCGAGAGGGGGCCTTCGCGGTCCTCGACGGACCGGTCCGCATCGAAGCCATGCTCGAAGTGCTCAGGCGGGTGGTCCGCCGGCACTTCTCGGATCACTGGCCGGCGGCGCAGGGCCGCCCGGCCGACAGGCAAGAGTCGGAGAACCCCCAATGAAGATTCGACCCCTCGGCGACAAGATCCTCGTCAAGCGCGACGAGCCCACCTCCCGCACCGAGAGCGGCATCTACCTGCCCGAGACCGCCAAGGACAAGCCCAAGCAGGGCAAGATCGTCGCGGTCGGCAACGGCATCCTCAACAAGGAGACCGGCGAGTACCTGCCCTTCAGCGTGAAGAAGGGTGACGCCGTCATCTTCTCCTCCTACGCCGGCACCGAGGTCAAGATCGACAACGTCGACTACCTGATCATGACCGAGGAGGACATCCTCGGCGTCGTCGACTGAGTCCGCTTCACGCCCGCCACGACTGGAGCGAACCATGGAACGCGGACCGCTGCTGAAGATCCTCTCCGACATGAAGGGCACCGAGAAGGAGCTCGACCTGATCGTGTCGGGGCAGTCCCAGCCGGTCGAGATCCGGAACGTGGTCGAGGTGGACGAGCTCCACAGCGCCCACGGCATCCGCGTCAAGACCCGGCAGAACTACATCTGGATCGACGCCTCGCACGTCGCGGTCGCCTACCAGGTCCGCACCGACCTCGATCAGGAACGCCCGGCGAAGGTGCCGGGGCCGCCGCCGAAGTCGAAGCGCTGACCCATGGACGCGACGCAGATGCGTCAGGCCCTGCGGGAGCTCGACGGGCAGCGCTCGCTGCGGATCGAGTTCGCCGGCGCGAGGCACTGCCTCGTCGAAGGCGCCCTGCTCATCCCCGAGGAGCAGGACGGCCTGGTGAAGGTCACCGACGGGACTCGGGTGTTCGTCTTCGACGCGGCAAGCGTCTGCTGGATCGAGATCGGCTGAGCGGCGCCTTCAAGTCCGCTCCCGCGGCGACGCGGCACACGTTCGACAACCACGACCCACACATCGTTCTCAGGAAAGGAAACGAATCATGGCTGCGAAGCAGATCGCATTCGACAACGACGCCCGCGAGCGGATCCTCCGCGGCGTCCAGAAGCTCGCCAAGGCCGTCAAGGTCACCCTCGGCCCGTCGGGCCGGGTGGTCGTCCTCGAGAAGTCCTTCGGCGCCCCGACCGTCACCAAGGACGGCGTGACCGTCGCCAAGGAGATCGAGCTCGAGGACGCCTACGAGAACATGGGCGCCCAGATGGTGAAGGAGGTCGCGAGCAAGTGCTCGAAGGATGCCGGCGACGGCACCACGACCGCGACCATCTACGCCGAGGCGATCTTCCAGGAAGGCCTGAAGAACATCACCGCCGGCGCGAACGCCAGCGGCATCCGCCGCGGCATCGAGAAGGCCGTCGGCGCGCTCGTCGACGACCTCCGCAAGATGAGCAAGCCGGTCAAGAACTCGACCGAGATCGCCCAGGTCGGCGCGTGCTCGGCGAACCAGGACATGCAGATCGGCAAGATCATCGCCGAGGCGATGGACAAGGTCGGCAAGGACGGCGTGATCACCGTCGAGGAAGGCAAGAGCCTCGAGACCGAGGTCGAGCTCCTCGAGGGCATGCAGTTCGACAAGGGCTACCTCAGCCCGCACTTCGTCACCGATCCCGCCGCGATGGAGTGCGTGCTCGAGGACTGCTACGTCCTCATCCACGAGAAGAAGATCTCCTCCGCGAAGGACCTCGTCCCGGTGCTCGGCAAGATCGCCGAGGCGGGCAAGAGCGTGCTGATCGTCGCCGAGGACATCGATGGCGAGGCGCTCGCGACGCTCGTCGTCAACAAGCTCCGCGGCGTCCTCAAGGTCGCGGCGGTCAAGGCCCCGGGCTTCGGCGATCGCCGCAAGGCGATGCTCGAGGACATCGCGGTCCTCACCGGCGGCACCGCGGTCATGGAGGAGCTCGGCATCAAGCTCGAGAACCTCACCGTCGGCGAACTCGGCCGCGCGAAGAAGGTGACCATCGGCAAGGACGCGACCAC
>CAZTMB010000163.1:0-4851 GCA_964614695.1 uncultured Isosphaeraceae bacterium
CGATCCGGCTCGCGAGACTTCTCCGGACGCTCGCGAAGGGAGGCAGGCCGCATGATCGCTCGTACTCGAAGCCGAAGAATCTCATCGTCCGCGACGATCGTTCCGTTCGCCCTCGCGGCGGCGATGTCGTTCGCCTCGATCGCGAACGCGGCGCCCCCTGCCGTTCCGACGGCGCCATCCGACGTCGCCTTCGACGCGTCTTCATCGCCCGTTTCGGCGAGCCCCTCGACCGATCTGCCCGCGCTCGATCCGGCCGCGCGTGCGGCCATGCTGCGAAAGGCGCACGCGCTTCTCAGCGCGGGCGACTTCGCCGGCGCCGAGCCGCTGCTGGCTGAGGCCCGCGCGGCTTCGGGTGATCCTCGACTGGCCTACAACCTCGGCCTCTGCGCGTTCGAAGCCGGTCGCTTCAACGAAGCCGCCACGCTCTTCGAGGAAGCCTCGATCGCGGCCGACGCCACCCTAGCGCAGCAGGCGATGTTCAACCAAGGCAATGCTCGGTACCGCCAAGGCGTCGAGATGGTCGAGGCCGCTGCGCCGCCGGAGGGCGAGCCACCCGCGCCCGCCGACACGATCGCCGCGATCGAGCAGGCGCTCGAACCGCTGCGTTCGGCGCTCACGCACTTCAGGGACGCCGTCCGTTCGAACCCGAAGGATCGGGATGCTCGCGCGAACGCTGAACTGACCCATCGCACGATCCGCGAGATCGAACAGACGATCGAGGCGCTGCGGCAACAGGAGCAGGAACAGCAGCAGCAGCAGCAGCAGGACCAGCAGCAGAGCGAGTCAGAGCAGCAGGAAGGCGAGAACAGCGACCAGCAGCAGGGCCAGCAGGATCAGTCGCAGGAAGGATCCGAGCAGGATCAATCCGAACAGCAGGACCAGTCGCAGAACGAGTCACCGCAGCAGCAAGGCCAGTCCGGACAGCAGGACCAGTCGCAGAGCGAATCACCGCAGCAGCAAGGTCAATCCGGACAGCAGGACCAGTCGCAGAACGATTCACCGCAGCAGCAAGGTCAATCCGGACAGCAGGACCAGCCGCAGAGCGAATCACCGCAGCAGCAAGGTCAGTCCGGACAGCAGGACCAGCCGCAGAACGAGTCACCGCAGCAGCAAGGTCAGTCCGGACAGCAGGACCAATCGCAGGGCGAGTCCCAGCAGCAGCAAGGCCAGTCCGGACAGCAGGACCAGCCGCAGAACGATTCACCGCAGCAGCAAGGCCAGTCCGGACAGCAGGACCAGACGCAGAGCGAATCACCGCAGCAGCAAGGTCAATCCGGACAGCAGGACCAGCCGCAGAGCGAGTCGCAGCAGTCGCAGGAACAGTCCGCTCAGCCGGGTTCTCCGCAGACGCCTGCCGGCGAGTCCGGAGCGACGCCCCCGCCAGCGGTCGATCCGATGGAAGCGATCGGCGAGGCGGATCCCGGCGAGACCGGGCCGGCACCCGAGGGAGAACTCGCCGCCGCGACCGAAGCCGGTGATGAGTCGAAGTCGGGCGAGAAGCGGCAAGGAGTCGCCGCCGCGCCGGCACGACTCAGCAAGGAGCAGGCCGAACGGCTCCTTCAATTGATCCGCGACAAGGAGCAGCAGCGTCGCGCGGCGCTCGCGCTGGAACGTCAACGTCAGCGCCAGCGGTCGCCCGTGCGACAGGATTGGTGAACGGAGTGGATTCGAGCATGGCGAACCGACCGAATCGCGAACCAAGATCGGAACCTCGAGCCCATCTCGCGGCGATGACGGCCCGATGGCTGGGTTGCCTCGCGGCCGTTGCGATCGCCGCGGCGACCTTCGCCGCCGAGGTCGAGTTCCGACTCTCCTCCCGCGAAGCATGGGTCGGCGCCGCGGTCACCCTCGAGATCGAGGTCGCGAACGCCTCGGCGATCGAACCGCCGGTGCTGCCGGAAGTGCAGGGCGCGACGATCCGCCTGCTGCCGGGCGAACGATCGAGCAGCTTCACCCAGATCGTGAACGGCCGCGTCACCAAGCGGGAGAGCCGCGTCTACACCGTCGAGATCCGTCCGACCAGAGAAGGCGAGATCGAGGTCCCCCCGATCGAGGTCCGCGCCGACGGCGAGACGTTCTCGAGCCGGGTCGCCACGATCACCGCGAAGAAGTCCGTCACCGGTGATCTTCTGCTGGCGCAGGTGCTCGCCGATCCGTCGCAGGTCTATCTGGGCGAGTCGATGTCGCTGGTGCTTCGCATCGTGATCCGCCCGTACCAGAGCAGCGAGTTCGACCTCACGCTCTCCGAGAGCGACATGTGGGGACGCGTCGATCTCGCGTCGAGTTCCTGGGGCATCTTCAAGGACGAACTCGACGACATGTCGAGGCAGAATCGACGTCCCTTCGGTCGCGAGATCGAGGTCGACGACCGCCGCTACTACGTCTACGACATTCCCGCGACCCTGCAGGCCCTGCGTCCCGGCGTTCCCGAACTCGGCGACCTCTCGATCGTGATGCAGTACCCGACGAGCCTTCGGCAGGAGCGAGACTTCTTCGGGCGACGCCAACTCGCCCTCGGCGGCGTGCGTCCGCTCGTGGCGACGCCCGAGGTCGAGGGCATCGAGGTGATGCCGCTGCCCGAGGAGGGCCGACCCGCGTGGTTCAGCGGCGCCGTCGGCGACTTCTCGATCCGAACACGGGCGACCCCGATCGAAGTCTCGGTGGGCGACCCGATCACGCTTTCGATCGAGATCGTCGACGAGTCGGGCGATGCGGAAGGCCTGTCGCTGCTGCAGCCGCCCAGACTCGACGCCGTCGAGGAACTCATGAAGGGATTCCGGATTCCCGCAGGCAGCCTCGCGGGCGAGGTCGAGGGCCGCACCAAGACCTTCACGCAGACCATTCGTCCCGTCTCCGAGAGCGTGAGCGAGATCCCGGCGATTCCCTTCTCGTGGTTCGACCCTGCGTCGCGCGAGTACCGCACCGCGTGGAGCAAGCCGATCGCGATCACCGTCAAGCCGACCGAGACGATGAGCCTTGCGCAGATCGTGCAGTCGGGCGGCACGGCTCCGCGGCCGCGCGGCAGCGGCGTCGATCAAGCCCAGAATGCGGAGGGCCTCCTCGCCAATCTGCCGTCCGACGCGGGCCTGCTTCGCGATCAGGCGATCGATCTCGATTGGAAGGTGCTGACGATCGTCGGGGCCCCGCCGATCCTCGCGATCGTCGCCATCGCGGCCTTGCGGCATCGCCGTCGCCTGCTCGAGGACGAGGGGCTCGCCCGCGCGAGCCGCGCGCGGCGCACCGCGCTCCGGCGACTCCGTGGCGGCGATGCGGATGCGATCGCCGCGTCGCTCTCGGGATACGTCGCCGACCGCGGACGCCTGCCCAGCCCGACGATCACCCGTCAGGAGGTCCGTGCGATCCTCGAGCAGCACGAGGTCGAACCGACGCTCGTCGACGAGATCGATCGCATTCTTCGCGGCTGCGAGCGATCCCGCTTCGCCGGTGAACGCTTCGATGGCCACGGCCTCGTCGAGCAGGCGAAGGGCTGTCTCGCGCGACTCGATCGGATTCGTTGGAACCAGACGGCAGGACCCGCCGCGGGAGCAAGCCGATGAGTCGTCGTCTCCCTCTCTCGATTCCGACGCGCGTCGTCGTGCTCGCGGCGTTCGCCATGGGCCTCGTCGCGATCGGGCAAGCCCGAGTCGCGCACGCCGAGGATGGAACCGAACTCGCGGCGTTGATCGCCGCCGAGCAGGCCTACGAACGCGGCGTCGAGCTGATCTCGACGAAGCCCGAGGAGGCGAAGGACGCCTTCGAGAAGGCCGCGGCGGAGTATGCGTGGGTCGCGAAGCGGGGCGTGCGCAACGCCGGGCTCCACTACAACCTCGCGAACGCGTTGCTCCAGTCGGGCGATCGCGGCGGGGCGATTCTCGAGTACCTGCGAGCGCGAGATCTCGCGCCCGCCGACGCCCGGATCGCGGCGAATCTCGCCTACGCCCGGACGCTCGTGCCTGGTCGTCCGGCGATGGGGCAGGACCCTTCGCTCGTCGATCGTCTCGCGACGTGGTGGCACGTGGTCCCGCTGCCGGTTCGGGCGACCTCGGCCGCGGCGGCCTGGATCGTCTTCTGGATTCTGCTCGTGTGGCGGCTCACTCGCCCCCGCGTCGCATCGTCCGCTGATGGCAACTCGGTCGTGTGGCGCTACGTCGTCGCGGCGTTCCTTCTGGTCGCCGCGATCGGGGGCGTGACGGTCGCGGTCGATCTCGCCGAGCAGCACGACGACACGCGGGGCGTCGTGCTGACCGATGGCGTCGTCGTTCGCAAGGGCAACGGGGACGGCTTCGAGCGGGCGATCGAGCAACCGCTTTCAGCGGGCGTCGAGTTCCGCGTGGTCGAGCAGCGTCCTGGTTGGGTGCTGGTTCGACTTGGGGACGGCCTCGGCGGCTGGATTCCCGAGCGAAGCGTGGGGTTCGTGCGTCCCGCCCAGTCGTGACCTCGGACTCGTGTTCCGAACGGATCCGCACCGGCGGATGGGCGATCGAGGGTTCCGGGAACCGTCGATCGGAGGTTCATTGACTGCGGCTTCCCGAGCCGTTGCTTGACCCGTCCGGCGGGGAGCCCGATACTCCCCGTCCCTTCGCCGGAGAGGTGCCTGAGCGGTTGAAAGGGCTAGTCTCGAAAACTAGTGTGGGGCTTGTCCTCACCGTGGGTTCGAATCCCACCCTCTCCGCTTCGCTTGCGAGCCGCGACCACGTCGCGGCTCGCGTCGTTTCGCGGAGAGTGCCACTCCTGCGGAGTGGCGTCCGGCTTCGCCGGACTGTGGGAGCGAGTCCTCGCGACTCCGTCGCTGCGGCGTCTCGCTTCGCTCGACCACGAATCCCACCCTCTCCGCTTCGCTTGCGAGCCGCG
>CAZTMB010000164.1:0-4784 GCA_964614695.1 uncultured Isosphaeraceae bacterium
CGCCCGTGTCCACCGTCGCCGACAGCCAGTTCCCGGGCTTCAAGGTCCTCGCCCGCATCGGGCAGGGCGCGGCGAGCACGATCTACGCGGTCCAGAACCCCAAGACCAAGCAGGTGTGGGCGCTGAAGCACGTGGTGCGCAACTCCGACAAGGACGTGCGCTTCATCGAGCAGGTCGAGCAGGAGTACGAGGTCTGCAGCCGGCTCGACCATCCGAACATCCGGAAGGTCGAGAAGCTGATCCGCAACCGGAAGATGTTCCGCGTGATCGACGTCGTGCTCGTGATGGAGCTCGTCGATGCGGAGACGGTCGACCAGCATCCCCCCGAGGACATCAAGGGCACCCTCGACATCTTCATCCAGGTCGCCCGGGCGCTCTTGCACATGCACGAGCGCGGCTTCGTCCACGCGGACCTGAAGCCCACCAACATCATGGTGGACGACCGCGGCATGGTGAAGCTGATCGACCTCGGGCAGGCGTGCGAGGTCGGAACCGTCAAGAAGCGGATCCAGGGCACGCCCGGCTACATGGCCCCCGAGCAGGCCCACCGCGACGCGATCACCGAGCGCACCGACGTCTACAACTTCGGCGCAACGATGTACTGGCTGCTCACCCGCGAGGTGATCCCCACCGCGATGCCGCCCTCCGACGAGCGGACGAGCCTCTACAGCGGCGCGATCGACGCCGAGCGGCTTCCCGCCCCCAAGCCTCCGATCGAGCGGAATGACCGCACGCCGGCCGCGCTCTCGGATCTGATCCTCGCCTGCGTTGCGCCGCGATCGGCCGACCGACCGCAGTCGATGGCCGAGGTCCTGCGCTCCCTCGAGTCGATCCGCGGCGAGATCCGCTGATCCCCTCGCCAACCTCGGCGCGCCCGTAGACTCGACGGTTCCCCTGTCCCCTCCCTCTCGGCGCCCTCCGTGCCCACTCCACGCATCGCGATCGTCGGCCGACCCAACGTCGGCAAGTCGAGCCTCTTCAACCGGCTCATGGGCCGCCGCATCTCGATCGTCGATCCGACGCCGGGCGTCACCCGCGACCGCATCGAGGGCCTCCTCGAGATCCCGCCCCCGCCGACGGACCCCAAGGCCGCGCCGGTCTTCGCGGATCTCTTCGACACCGGCGGCTACGGCATCTACAACCCCGCGCACCGCCGCATCGACGAGGCCGGCAAGGACCTCTCCGAACTCGACGCGGACATCGAGCGGCAGATCGACTTCGCCGTCGCCGAGGCGGACGTCATCCTCTTCACCGTCGATGCCGACGAAGGCCTCGCTCCGCTCGACCGCGAGGTCGCGGAACTGCTGCGGACGAAGGGCCTCGCCGAGAAGGTGATCCTTCTCGCCAACAAGGTCGACGACGACAGCCGGCTCGCCTCGATCGGCGAACTGAATGCGCTGGGCTTCGGCGACCCGGTGGGGATCTCCGCCAAGAGCGGCCTCGGGGTGCGGCGCCTCTTCGGCATGCTTCGCAACCGACTTGCGAGCATCTCCGAGGCGCCGGCCGCCGCGGAACTTCGCCTCGCGATCGTCGGTCGCCGCAACGCCGGCAAGAGCACCCTCGTCAACGCCCTCGCCGGGCAGCCCCGGGTGATCGTCTCGGAGATCGCCGGCACGACCCGCGACAGCGTCGACGTGCGCTTCACGATCAAGGGCCGCACGCTCATCGCCATCGACACCGCCGGGGTGCGCAAGAAGAAGAGCTGGGCCGACGACATCGAGCGATACTCGCACGGCCGCGCGGTCGAGGCGATCGAGCGATGCGACGTCGCGGTGCTGCTGCTCGAGGCGACCGAGCCGGCGAGCCAGATCGAGAAGGCCCTCGTCAAGGAGCTGCTCGATCGCCACAAGCCCACGATCGTCGCGATCAACAAGTGGGATCTCGTCGAGGGCAAGCTCTCGATCGAGGACTACCTCAAGCACTTCGACCAGGAGCTTCCGAGCCTCTCCTTCGCGCCGATCGTGGCGATCTCGGGCAAGTCGAGCGAAGGCCTCGAGGATCTCGTCGCGATGGCCTTCAATCTGCACCAGCAGGCCGGGCATCGCGAGTCGACGGGACGCCTCAACGCCGCGATCGAGCGGATCCTCCAGGAGCGGGGACCGAGTTCGCGGCTCGGCACGCAGGCGAAGGTCTTCTACGCCAGCCAGATCGGGACCCATCCCCCGACGATCGCCCTCGTGGTCAACAAGCCCGACCTCTTCGAGGGGCAGTACGAGCGCTACCTGCTCAATCGCCTCCGCGACGTGCTGCCCTACTCCGAGGTGCCGATCCGCCTGCAGTTCACCGCCCGGCGGCGGGACGGCGCGGTGCCGGAGACCTCGAAGCCCCGCGCACCTCGACGCCGCTGAGCGGCAGGTTCCGGCGGAGTCGACCCGCAAGCGGTGCCGATATCGTTCGTTGCCGGTCCCTCGCGACGACCCGAAGGCGTCCTTCGGTCGAACCCCCGGAAGCACTCCGCATGCTCGACGCCCCAGCGACGATCGCGGCCCTCGCCCTCGCGACGGGTTCCGCGTCCGCGCTGCAGGCCCCGCCCGTCCAGGCGGCGCCGCCTTCGGCGGACCGCTTCGAGGGAGGCGTCGCGGTCAAGGAGGCCGATCGCCGCGCCGAGGTCCGCCGCGAAGCGCTCGAACGACTCCGCGGCGAGGCGTTGCCTTCGCCGGCGAGCGAAGCGGAGATCGCGGCGTGGGCCGCGGAGACGGGCTTCTCCGCCGAAGGGCTCGCCCTGATGCCCGCGATCCTCGACCAGTATCGCCGTGCGATCCAACGGGCCGACGAGAGCGCCGGCCGACCGATCCGTGAACGAATCGAAGCGGCGTACCGCTTCGACGAGGGCCGCGAGCGCATCGTCGCGATCCCGACGCCGGAACTCGTCGAGCTGCTCGAACAGCGGCTCGTCCTCGCCGAGGCGATGCAGGCCGCCGATGCGGCGCTCTTCCGCGAGTTCGAGGCGCTCTCCGACCCGGCGCTGCGGCGCACCCTCGAGGACATCCGGCACGAGCGGATCCAAGGCCTCTTCCGCCGTCCCGAGCGGCTGCCCGGATCGACGCTGGACCTCGTGGATCTCTTCGCGAAGGAGTCGATCGACTCCTCGGAGTTCGTCGGCGTGCCGGAGCTTCTCGACCGCTACCGACGCGACCACGCGCAACTGATCGAGCGTCGATATCGCGAAAGCCTCGCGATCGAGCTCGAGCAGGCCCGCCTGCTCGTCGACCTCGGCCCGTCGTGGGAACTCGCCGAGGCGCCCGAGGATGCCGCAGCGATCCGCGACGAACTGCAGGATCTCGACCGGCGGTCGATCGAGCTCGAGGGCCCGCTGCGGGCGCTCAATCGCCAGACGATCACCGCATTGCGACGCATGATGCCCGACGACGAGGGCCGCCGCCTGCAGCGGACCTACCAGTCGCTCACCTATCCCGAGCACTTCCGCGACGAGGATCGCTTCGTCGCCATGCTCGCCATGCCTTCGGTCGCGGCGGCGCTCTCGGGCGACCGCGCCGACGCGGCGATGCTCTCCCTCGATCGCGCGGCGCGGGAGATCCAGCGACCGGCGCTGCTGCTCATGGAGCTCGCCGACGGACTCGCGGCGGTCGAGACGCTGCCGGATCCCTACACCCGCGCCGAAGCCTCGATGCTTCTCGAGATCCGCATGCTCGAACTCGTGCAGCAGCGCCGCGATCGCCTCTCGATCGCCGTGCGCGAAGTCCTGAACACGATGCCGGGCGACGCGACGACTGCGGTGGCGGCGCTTCGCGAGCACCTCTCCGCCGACGAGAGCATGCGTCGCGCGTCGGAGTTCCGCCGCGGCCAACTCGCCGAGCAGGTGGTCCGCATCCGCGAGCGGGCGATGCAGATCGAGGACGCCGAGGAGGCTCCGGCCGAGCCTTGAACGCACCGAGCACCCGTCGACGTGGAGAGTTCCCGATGATCCGCCACCGCGTGCTGCCGTCCTTCGCCGTCGGAGTTCTTCTGTTCGCCGCATGCGACCGCGCGACCGAGGAATCGAGCCGCGCGACGCCATCGCCAGGCGAGTCGGCGAGCGCGACGGCGACCGGCCTCGCGACGACGCCGGCGCCCTCAGCGGTCGAACCGCTGCGGGCGATCGTCGAGACCAATCGCGGCACGTTCACGATCGACCTCTACGAGGCGGAGACGCCCCGCACCGTCGCAAGCTTCACGCTGCTCGCCTCGCAGGGCTTCTATGACGATCAGGAGTTCTACGGACGCAGCGTGGTGGTGAGGCAGCTCGGCCGTCCGGTGCCGGAGTTCTCGCCCGGATGGACGCTGCCTCGCGAGTTCGCGCCCGGCAAGTGGTTCGATCGCGGCGGTCGCGTCGCGGCGACGCTCGTCACCAACAGCGACGGTTCGCCCGCGCACGGCTCGGGCTTCTTCGTGACGGTGAAGGAGCAGGACCGCTGGAACCTCGTCTATCCGATCTTCGGCGACGTCGTCGAAGGGCAGTCGGTCGTCGAGTCGCTCGGGGACGGCGACGTCGTGCGCCGCGTCACGATCGAGGGCGATCCGGCGCCGTTGTGGGCGCAGTTCCCCGAGGAGGTCGCGTCGTGGCGAGCCTCGCTCTCGCAGCTCGGACCGGTGCCGAAGCCGCGCCGCGAGTGATGCGGGCCACGGCACCCGCCGGTCGCTCGCTTCACTCGGCGGGGCGCCGACCGTGTGGAAACAGGCCATGACACAGTTCGCCATCGCTTCTCAGGATCGCTTCACCAACCCCAGCCACTAACACGCCCGCACACAAGAAGGCGGACAGGTCCGTGGCTTCTTCTCTCCTG
>CAZTMB010000165.1:0-4774 GCA_964614695.1 uncultured Isosphaeraceae bacterium
CCTCGACACCGGCGTCGCCTCGATCGCCGACGAGCCGGGGAAGCTCGAATCGGTCGAAGGAATCGGGGAGGGCAGCGCGAAGCGCATCCGCGAGTGGCTGAAGACCGGCTCGATCAAGGACCTCGAGAAGCTCCGCGGCGAAGTCCCGCCCGGCCTGCCCGCGGTGCTCGCGGTTCCCGGCCTCGGCCCCAAGACCGTGCGGACGATGTGGAAGGACGCGGGCGTCGTCGACCTCGCGTCGCTCAAGGCGAAACTCGAGGACGGATCGCTGCTCGAACTGCCGCGGATGGGCGAGAAGACCCTCGCGAAGATCCGCGAGAGCCTCGAGTTCATGGAGAAGTCCGGCGGCCGGGTACGTCTCGGCGAAGCGGCGCCGATCGCCCTTGAACTGCAGCAGTGGCTGCTCGAGACCGACGGCGTCGAGCGGGTCGAGATCGCCGGCAGCCTGCGTCGCGGCCGCGAGACGATCGGCGACATGGATCTCCTCGCCTGCGGCTCCGATCCGGCGGCGCTCGTCGAGGCGTTCCGCACGCACCCCGAGGTCAAGTCGGTCCTCGTCGCCGGCGACACCAAGTGCTCGGTGCGGCTCTCGACCGGCATGCAGGCGGACCTTCGCGTGGTCGACTCGTCGTGCTTCGGCGCCGCGTGGCTCTACTTCACCGGCAGCAAGGAGCACAACGTGCGCCTCCGCGAGCGGGCGATCGCGAAGAAGCTGCGGCTGAACGAGTACGGGCTCTTTCCCGACGACGGCGACGCCTCGCCGCCGCAGTCGCGCGGCGTGAAGCCGGTCGCCGCGAAGACCGAGGAGGAGATCTACGAGGCGCTCGGCCTGCCGTGGATCCCGCCGGAACTGCGCGAGGACCATGGCGAGCTGGCCTTGAAGAAGACCCCTCGACTCGTCGAGGTCAAGGACATCCGAAGCGAACTGCACGCCCACACCCGGGCGAGCGACGGCGCGATGTCGATCGAGGAGATCGCCAAGCGTGCCCGCGACCGCGGCTTCCACACCCTCGCGATCACCGACCACTCGAAGTCGAGCGTGCAGGCCAACGGCCTCGACCCGACAAGGCTTCGCAAGCACATCGACGCGGTGCGCGACGCCGACGCGAAGCTCGACGGGATTCGGCTGCTTGCCGGGAGCGAGGTCGACATCCTCGCCGACGGACGCCTCGACTACGACGACGAACTGCTCGCCGAGCTCGACTGGGTGGTCGCCTCGCCGCACGTGGCGCTGCGGCAGGAGCCGAAGGCCGCGACCGAGCGGCTGCTGGCCGCGGTGCGACATCCGCTGGTGCATGTGCTCGGGCACCCGACGGGACGACTGATCGGCAGCCGGCCCGGCCTCGAACCAGACCTCGAGGCGATCGCCAAGGCCGCCGCCGAGTGCGGCACGGCGCTCGAGGTGAACGCGAACCACTACCGACTCGATCTGCGGGACCGTCACGTGCGGCTCGCTCTCGACGCGGGCTGCTGGATCGCGATCGACTGCGACGTGCACACGCCCGAGCAGTTCGACGAACTGCCCTACGGCGTCATGACCGCCCGCCGCGGCGGCCTGACCCCGGATCGCTGCCTCAACTGCCTCGACGCGAAGGCGTTCGAGACCTGGCGGCGAGCGAAGCGGCCGAAGTCCTGACCGCTACCATCCCGCCCCCATGTTCGAAGGTCTCTCCCGCAAGCTCCACGACACCCTCCGCAACCTCTCCGGACGCGGCCGCATCAGCGAGTCGAACATCCGCGAGGCGATGGCGGAGGTCCGCACGGCGCTCCTCGAGGCGGATGTCCATCACGAGGTCGTCGAGTCGTTCTGCGCGGAGGTCGTCGAGGACGCCCTCGGCGCCGAGGTGACCCGTTCGCTCAAGCCCGGCGAGGAGATGATCGGCATCGTCCATCGCCGGCTCGTCGCGCTGATGGGCGAGGTGGCGCCGCCGATCGCCTTCGTCGAGCCGGGGCCGACGATCTTCCTGATGTGCGGTCTGCAGGGCTCGGGCAAGACGACGACCTGCGGCAAGCTCGCGGCGAAGTTCAAGGCGGAAGGCAAGAAGACGATGCTCGTGGCGGCGGACCTTCAGCGCCCCGCCGCGGTCGAGCAGCTGCGGATCGTCGCCGAGCAGGTCGCCGCGCAGGCGCCCGGCAAGGGCAGCGTTTCGTTCCACGGCGAACCCGAACGCTGCGCCGAGTACGGCAAGGCGGTCGGCGTGGCGGTCGACGTCGCGAAGCGGGCCTTGGCCGAGGCGAGGCGCGGCGGTTTCGACGTGATGATCGTCGACACCGCCGGTCGCCTGCACGTCAACGACGAACTCATGAAGGAGCTCCGCGCGGTCGACCACGCGGTCGAGGCGCACCAGATCCTGCTCGTCGTCGATGCGATGACCGGCCAGGACGCGCTCCTCTCGGCGAAGGCGTTCCACGAGGCGATGAAGGTCGACGGGGTGATCCTGACCAAGTTCGACTCGGACACCCGCGGCGGCGCGGCGCTCTCGGTGCGACGCGTGACCGGCGCTCCGATCCGCTTCATCGGCGTCGGCGAGAAGTTCACGGCTCTCGAGGAGTTCCACCCCGAGCGCATCGCGGGCCGCATCCTCGGGATGGGCGATGTGGTGAGCCTCGTCGAGAAGGCCCGTCAGGAAGTGAGCGACGAGGAAGCCGCCGAGCTCATGGAGAAGATGTCGAAGGGCAAGCTCGGCCTCGACGACTTCCTGCGCCAGCTCCGGGTGCTTCGCCGGATGGGCCCGATCAAGCAGCTGCTCGGCATGCTGCCGGGCGTCGGGCAGATGCTGAAGGACCTTCCGCTCGAGGACAAGCAGCTCGATCGCCTGCAGGGCATCGTGCATGCGATGACCCCCGCGGAGCGTCGCGAGCCGGGCATGCTCGAGCGAAGCCGCATCGCGCGGGTCGCGACGGGTTCGGCGTCGGATCGCGGCGAGGTCTCGCGACTCGTCAAGCAGTTCGATCTCATGCGGAAGATGGGCTCGCAGCTGGCGGGCGCCGGCGCCGCGGGGCGACTTGCGGCGATGCGCGGCATGGGGGCCGGGGGTTTGCCGACGCGAGGCTCGACGCACACCTCGAGCCCGAAGAGCCGCTTCAAGCAGCGGAAGAAGCGGTAGGCCGGACGAGCGGGCGGGCCGCCCTCGGTCCGCCAAGAGCAACGCCCGGGTCCAGCGACTCGAACGACGCGCGGCGGGCGAGACGCCCGCGGTCCACCACCGAAGACGCTCGGCGGTCCAGTGAAGAGCGACCAACCACTCGCTTCACGGTGGATCGCCCCTCGCTCCAGCCGTGCGCTCGGAGCCCCCTCCCCTCCATCCGGATCAGCTCTCGAGATCGACCGGCAACGGATCGCTCGCTTCGCCACGGGTCCACGCGAGGATCCGCGGCAGCAGCACTTCGACGAGCAGGATCTTCAGGCACGCCGCCACGGGAATCGACAGCAGCATGCCGTAGATCCCCGCGAGCGCGCCGCCCGCGAGCACCGCGACGAAGATCGCCAGCGGCGAGAGATCGGTCGCCTTGCCCGCGATGACGGGCGTCAGGATGTAGCCCTCGGCGAGCTGCACGATCCCGAAGACGACGCTCGGCCAGAGGATCACCGCGAACCAGCCGATGCGTTCGGCCTCGGGCAGGCCCGCGTTCTCGAGCGCGAGAAGCCCGATCGCCAACGGCAGCCCCACGCCGCCGAGGTACGGGACCGCGCAGAGCACTCCGGTGATCGCCCCGAGCAGGATCGCGTACGGCACGCCGACGATGAGCCATCCGATCGCGAGCATCGTGCCCATGATCACGCTGATCACGATGCGCCCCCGCACGAAGCCCGCGACCGCGTTGTCCATCTTGCGAAAGAGCTCGAACGTGCGAGGCCTCGCGTGCTCGGGGACGAGGCTTCCGAAGAAGTCGATCGTCGCGGGGTACGAGACGCTGAAGTAGTAGAAGTAGAACGGGATCAGCACCACCGCGAGCAGGAACGCGAGCGTGCCGATCACCGCTTCGTAGATCGTGCGAAGCCCGCTGCCCGCGAGGCCGAGGACGGACCATGAGCGAGGCGAGGCCGCGCCGGCCGCAGACGCCCCGCCGCCGGCGAGCGGGTCGGCGTCCTCGGCGAGCGAGTTCGGCTTCTCGACGACGAGATCGACGACCGCCGGCGGCTTCGCGTCGGCCCCTTCCGTCGGCTTGGCGGACGTCGACGACGCCGCCTCGGTCGCCGCGTCCTTCGAGCCCTGCACGGAAGCCTCGGGCTCCGGCTTCTCGCGGGTCTCGACGCGCCCGTCGGCGCTGATCGGATGACCGAAGATCCACGCGGCGCCGCGACGCGCATCGGGACGGTACTGCTCCGGCAGTTGATCGATCAGTTCGACCGCCCGAGCCTCGACCTTGCCGGAGCGCAGCGTGTCGATCAGCGAGACCGCCTGACCGACCGCGAGCGGGATGAGCAGCGCCAAGGCCAGCACGAGCGTGCCGCCGACCACGCTCAGGATGCCGATCGCGGCCACCGGCCGCGGGCACCAGGAGTGCCGGCTGAGCCATCGCACCAGCGGTTCGAAGAGATACGCCAGCAGCAGCCCGATCAGCAGCGGAACGGTGACGGCGCTGAGCTTGTAGCCGAGCCAGAAGACGCCGAGGATCCCCAGGCCGAACACGATGTCCCGCACGCCCTGAATCTGCCAGAGGTGCAGTCGACGGAACGCGTCGGCGATGGTCGGAACGTCTCGCGAGGAGTTCGTCGGGCCAGCGTCGGGCATGCGGCGGAGTGTAGAGAAGAGACAGGAGAGGAGGAGAG
>CAZTMB010000166.1:0-4761 GCA_964614695.1 uncultured Isosphaeraceae bacterium
CGGCAGGCACCGACTCGTGCAGATGCCAGCGCAAGTCGCCGCTCTCGCCGGCGCCGTTGCAGTCGATGTGAACCGCGAAGAAGCCGCCGCGATGGCTCTCGACCGCCGGCCACATGATCTCGCGATCGGTGCGCGGGATCGGCATCTCGCTCACCTTGGACGCCTCGACCCACTCGAGCACGCCTTCGTCGAACTCCATGCGCGGAATCTCCGCGGGGTCGACCGGCCGCACCACCTCGAAGAGGAAGATCAGCCAGTGCGCGTGGCCTTCGTAGCCCTTCTCCGAGACCATGCCGCAGAGGCGGATCTCCTCGGGAAGCAGTTCGAGTTCGACCTCCTCGCGGATCTCCCGCAGCGCGCACTCGTGGGGCCCTTCGCCCAAGGCCATCTCGAGCTTGCCGCCAATCGGCGAGTACATGCCGGGGTTCGGCGACTTGCGGCGATGCAGCAGGAGCACGCGGCCCTCGCGATCGCGGAGATAGCAGAGGACGGCGACCTTGTAGGGAAGAGGCGTCACCTGATCGCTCATGCGAGCGCCGCCTCGTGGCGAGCCTCGGCCGTCTCGAGCAGGCCCGCCTCGCGCAGCAGCGGCTCGATCGCCGCGCGCGTCGCCTCCGACGCCTCGGCAAGCGGGGCCCGCACCACGCCCGAGTCGAGGCCGAGCCGTGCGAGCGCCGCCTTGACCGGCACGGGATTCACGTCGAGCGAGAGAAGCCCCTTCGAAAGCGGGAAGAGCGCTGCGTGCAGTCGCCGCGCCTCGGCGAGGTCCCCTGCCGCCGCGGCCTTGACGAGCGCCGCCACCCGATGCGGCACGAGGTTCGAGACGACGCTCACCACGCCTTCGGCACCGACACTCATCATCGGAAGCGTCAGCGTGTCGTCGCCGGCAAGCACGGTGATGTTCGAGCGGCGCCGGATCTCGCTGACCGCGTCGCAGGAGCCGGAGGCCTCCTTGATCGCGACGATGTTGGGATGCGCCGCGAGCGTCGCGATCGTCGCCGGATCGAGCCCCGCGCCGCAGCGGCCCGGGATGTTGTAGAGAACGATCGGCAGGTCGGCGCTCTCCGCAATCGTGCTGAAGTGCCGCAGCAGCCCCGCTTGCGACGGACGGTTGTAGTAGGGAACGACCTGAAGCGACGCGTCGGCACCGCAGAGCGCCGCGAGCCGATGCAGGTGCACCGCGTGCTCGGTCGAGTTGCTGCCCGCCCCGGCGACCACCTTCAAGCCGAGCGGCCGCGCGGCCGCGACGCACGCCTCGACGAGCGATCGCCACTCGCGCTCGCGCAGGGTCGGCGACTCGCCGGTCGTGCCCGCCGGCACCACGCCCGCGACGCCGCCCTCGGCCTGGCGGCGCAGCAGCATCGGGATCATCTCGAGTTCGATCGATTCGCCGTCGGAAGCGAACGGCGTCGCAAGGGCGGTGAAGGCGCCTCGGAAGGCGCCGCGCGGCGAGAAGCCCGTCTCGATCAAGGTGTTCCCTCCTTGGAATCCCTGGTTGGATCGTCCGGCCCGAATCGCGAAGGCCCGCCCGCGGCGGCCTCGCGCACGAGCCGCTTCATCTCGGCGACCGCGCTGCGCATGCCGACGAAGACGGCGCGGCTCACGATCGAGTGGCCGATGTGGAGTTCGCGGATCCCCGGGATCGCCGCGATCGGCTGCACATTGAAGTAGTTGAGGGCGTGGCCCGCGTTGAACCGCATGCCCGCGCCGCGGATCGCACGGCCCGCCTCGGCGATCCGCGCCAGTTCCGATCGCACGCCCGGCCGATCCGCATCGCGGCCCTCGGCGTGGAAGGCGTGGGCGTAGGGACCGGTGTGGATCTCGCAGACCGAGAAGCCCGCCTCGGCCGCCGCCTCGACCTGCCGCGGCTCGGCGTCGATGAACGCGCTCGCGAGGATCCCCGCGTCCCGCAGCGCCGCGACGACCTCGCGCATCCGGGGCAGCTGCCCCGCGACGTCGAGGCCCCCCTCGGTCGTGATCTCCTGCCGGCCCTCCGGGACGAGCATCGCCATCTGCGGACGGATGTTCCGGGCAAACGCGACCATCGCGTCGGTCGCGGCCATCTCGAGGTTCAGCTTGATGTGGACGAGCTCCGAGAGCCGCCTCACGTCCTCGTCCTGGATGTGCCGGCGATCCTCGCGCAGATGCACGGTGATGCCGTCCGCGCCGCCGAGGTGCGCCTCGACCGCGGCCCACACCGGGTCGGGCTCCCAGGTGCGGCGCGCCTGACGCACCGTCGCGACATGGTCGATGTTGACGCCGAGTTCGATCATCGGTTCGCGGATCGAGGCGATCGCCTGCCCGAGGCGGCGTTCGCTCGCGCGGCCGTGGACCCTTCCATGGCTCCGTCGCGCGTCGCTCGCCGCCGAGGCGTTTCGCACGAGGGTTATACTCGCCCCGAATCGGCGAAGACGGCGTCTCCGAAGGGATTCCGCGAACGGAGTCCGCGAGCCGCCCGACGCCGGGAGCCCTCTGGCCATGCCCGACCCCATGCCCTCCGCGAGCGTGCCCGAACGCCTCGAGCGACTTCGCAGCGACATCGCCGACCAGGGCCGACGGGTGCTCGACGTGGTGCTGCAGGCGGTCGAGGCGTACTTCGACGCCGACCGCGCCAAGGCGCAGGCGGTGGTCGCGGCCGACGACGAGATCGACCGCATCGACGTCGAGATCGAACGGGCCTGCATCGGCGCGCTGCGGCATCGGGTCGACGGCGAGCACGAGATCCGCTCGGTCCTCACGATCGTCAAGGTGAACAACGAACTCGAGCGGATCGCCGACCTCGCGGTCAACGTCGCCGAGGCGGTGCTCGCCGGCGAGGCGACCGGCCCGGCCACGATTCGCGTGATGGCCAACAGCGTGGTCGGCATGCTCCGCGACGCGATCCGGTCGCTCGACGGAGGCAACGTCGATCTCGCCACGCAGGTGCTGCGCTTCGACGACACCGTCGACGCCTTCCGAGTCGAGATCTTCCGCGACACCCGGACGCGGGTCGAGTCGGGCGAGCTGCCCGTGGGCATGGCGTTCCGCCTGCTCGCGGTCGCGAAGGCCCTCGAGCGGATCGCCGATCACTGCACGAACATCTGCGAGCAGGTCATCTACCTCCAGAGCGGCAAGATCGTCCGCCACCGGCCCGAGGGCTGGAGCGAGCCGGAGATGCCCGCGAGCTGATCGCGGCCCGGGCGGCTTCGCAGGTTGAACGCGCGTGCCGCGTCCTGCCGAAGGACGAATCTCCGTCGGGGCGTTCGGGTCCGCCGGACCGCCGAGCCCCGCAGCCGATGCCGCGCCGCCTGTTCCCTTCGCCTGTCCGTACCGAGCCACCTTCCATGCACACGACCGGCACCGACGACCGCCTCGCAACCCTCGCCCCCACGCTCGACGCCGCCGGACAGGGGCATCTGGTGCGATGGTGCGAGCGAGTCGACGCCGACGCCCGCGAGCGTCTGCTCGAGCAGCTCGCCGAACTCGATCTGCCGCTTCTGGCGAAACTCGCTTCGGGCGGCGCGAAGGCCTCGGAGGACGGCGCCTCGCTCGAGCCGCCCGAGACGGTCGACGCCTCCGATCCCGCGGCGCTCGAGCGTCGCGCCGCGGGCGAAGCGCTCCTTCGCGAAGGCAAGGTCGCCGCGTTCACCGTCGCGGGCGGGCAAGGCACGCGTCTTGGATGGAACGGGCCCAAGGGCACGTTTCCGTCGACGGTCGTCACCGGCAAGCCGCTCTTCCGGGTCTTCGCCGAGCAGATCCTCGCCACGCAGGACCGCTTCGCGCCGAGCGAGCCGATCCCGTGGTACGTGATGACGAGCCCCGCGAACGACGCCGACACGCAGGCGTTCTTCCGCGACAACAACTGGTTCGGCCTCGCGCCGGGCCAGGTCTCCTTCCTCGTGCAGGGCACGATGCCGTCGGTCGACTTCGAGGGCCGCGTGCTGCTCGAATCGCCCGACTCGCTCTGCCTCAATCCCGACGGCCACGGCGGATCGCTTCGGGCGCTTCGCCGCAGCGGCGCACTCGAGGAGATGGCCGCACGAGGCATCGAGCAGATCAGTTACTTCCAGGTCGACAACCCCCTCGTGCGGATCCTCGATCCACTGTTTCTCGGGTTCCATGCCGCCGACCCCCGCAGCTCCGGCGAGATGTCCGGCAAGATGGTCGCGAAGCGCAACGCCGGCGAGAAGGTCGGCGTCTTCTGCCGTCGCGGGGGGCGCACCACGGTCGTCGAGTACAGCGACCTGCCGAAGGAACTCGCCGAAGCGAGCGACGCGCAGGGCCGGCTCCGGTTTCGGGCGGGCAACATCGCGGTGCACGCGATCTCGGTCGAGTTCGCGATGCGATTGACCGAGGAAGGCGCGGAGATCGGCCTTCCCTTTCACCGCGCCATCAAGAAGGTCCCGCACCTCGACCTCGCGACCGGCGCGACGGTCGCGCCCGCCGAGCCCAACGCGATCAAGTTCGAGACCTTCGTCTTCGACGCGATGCCGCTTGCGAAGCGCGCCCTCGTGATGGAGACCTCGCGGCTCGAGGAGTTCGCGCCGATCAAGAACGCCACCGGCGAAGACTCCGCCGAGTCGAGCCGCCAGGCGCAGTCGGATCGCGCCGCGTCGTGGCTCGAGGCCCGCGGCGTCAAGGTCGCGCGGCATGCCGATGGCCATGCCGCGGCGCGAATCGAGATCCAGCCCCGCACCGCGCTCTGCGCGGCTGACCTCGCGACGCGTCCGCTGCCCGATCGGATCGACCCGGGCTCGGAAGTGGTGATCTGAGCGAGCGGCG
>CAZTMB010000167.1:0-2197 GCA_964614695.1 uncultured Isosphaeraceae bacterium
ACAGCGACTACGTCGATCCGGACGAGGCGAAGCGGCGTCAGCAGTCGGTGCTGGTTGAACTCAACACGGCGCCCGCGCACAACATCCCGAGCGGCGATCGGATCGTCTGAGGTGTCGGTCTCGATTCGGCGATGAACGCCGAGCCCGCGCGATCGAGCGCACTCCGGCGTCGGGACCGCGCCTACTCCACGCTCGTCCCGTCCCAGCGGACGAACGCCTCGACCGCCTCGTACTCGGGAAGGCCGAGCGCATCGAGCCGCTTCGCGGTCGCACGGTTGCGGTCCTCGGCCCGCTGCCAGAACTCGCGTTCGTCGGGGCCGGGAAAGAGCGGGCGATCCTTCTGGCTCTGATGCCGGAAGATCGCCTGACGCTTGCGGGCGACCTCGGCCGGTGACAGCGGCACCGCCATCTCGAGCCGATCGACCTCCCACTCCTGCCATGCGCCGCGATAGAGCCACACCTCGCACTCCTTCGCCCACGCGTCCTGCTCGCTCCGCTGGCAACGGGTCATCGCGCGAAGCACCGCCGCAAGGCACGAGCGATGCGTGCCGTGCGGATCGGAGAGGTCGCCCGCGGCGTACACCTGATGCGGCTCGATCGAGCGGAGCAGGTCGATCGTGAGATCGACGTCGCGGTCGGTGATCGGGCTCTTGCGGACCGTGCCGGTCTCGTAGAAGGGCAGATCCTGGAAGTGAAGCCGCTCTTCGGGGATGTTGCAGGCGCGTCCGGCGGCCTTCGCCTCGCCGCGGCGGATGAGCGCCTTCAGCTTGCGCACCGCCGGCGAGTCGGGCACGCCGGGCGACTTCGATCGAAGTTCGCGCTCGACCTCGTGCTCGAGCCGCTCGAGCCCGACCGGTTCGAGTCCGAAGATCTGCCCGTACTCGGCGGCGAAGTCGGCGAAGCGCAGGGCATCGGCATCGAAGACCGCGATCGATCCCGAGGTCTGGTACGCGACGTGCACCTCATGGCCCTGATCGACGAGACGCAGGAGCGTGCCGCCCATCGAGATGACGTCGTCGTCGGGATGCGGGCTGAAGACGAGGATCCGCTTGGGGAAGACGCGATCGCGGGGGCGATCGATGTCGCCGGCCCGCTTGCGTTCGCGCGGCTTGCCGCCGGGCCATCCCGTGATCGCCGCCTGCAGGCCGCGGAAGACCTCGAGATTGATCTCGTGCGCACCGCCGCGGCTTGCGAGAAGGTCCTGCAAGCCGTGCTCGTTGTAGTCCTCTTCGACGAGCTTGAGGATCGCCCGCTTGCGCTCGCCGGCGAGCCAGATGACCGCCTTGCGCACGAGCGGCGGATCCCACGCGCACGCTCCGATGCGCCACGGCGTCTTGATGCGGACGAGTTCCGCCGAGGCCGCCTCGTCGAGCAGGACCGTCGCGTCGGGGTGCTGCTGCAGGAAGCTCGCGGCGATCGCCTCGGTGACCGGACCCTCGACCGCCTTCGCGACGACCGCCGCCTTGCCTTCGCCGAAGGCGAGCATGACGACGCGCTTCGCAGCAAGGATCGTTCCGACGCCCATCGTGATGCCGCGCTGCGGCACGTGCTCCTCGCCGAAGAAGTCGCTCGCGGCGTCCTTGCGGGTCACGCGGTCGAGCGTGATGAGACGCGTGCGGCTCTCGCGGCCCGATCCCGGCTCGTTGAAGCCGATGTGCCCGGTGCGCCCGATGCCGAGGATCTGCAGGTCGATGCCGCCGGCGTCGGCGATCGCCTGCTCGTAGGCGGCGCAGGCGGCGGGGACCTCCGACTGCGCGAGACGCCCGTCGGGGATGTGCACGTTCTCGGGCAGGATGTCGACGTGGCCGAAGAGATGCTCCTGCATGAAGCGGCGGTAGCTCTGGTGGCTCGCCGGATCGATCGGCCAGTACTCGTCGAGATTGAAGGTGACGACGTTCGCGAAGGAGAGGCCCTCCTCGCGATGCATGCGAACGAGTTCCTCGTAGAGCGTGGTCGGCGTGGAGCCGGTCGCGAGACCGAGCACGCAGGGGCGATGCTGCGCGGCTCGCGCTCGGATCAGCGCGGCGATCTCGGCGGCGAGCGCCCGCGACGCGCTGCGTGCGTCGCGATGGATCTCGACGGGGACCTTCTCGAAGGGAGAGGCGAGGGGGCGCCGTTCGCCGTTCGATTGCGGATGAGGCCTTGCGAAGGTCTCGATGGTGGCGGGTTCGGTGGCAGACGCGGGAGCAGGTCGCGT
>CAZTMB010000167.1:2297-4751 GCA_964614695.1 uncultured Isosphaeraceae bacterium
GCGGCCCGTCGCGAGACGTTCGCACCAAGCAAGTGCGAACAGCCCGACGCCTACCCCACCGCGACCTCCTCGACGATCTCGAGGCCGAAGCCATGCAGCCCCGGGCGCGTGGTGCCGGGATGGTTCGTCAGGACCCGCATGCGGCGGATGCCGAGGTCGCGCAGGATCTGTCCGCCGATCCCGAACTCGCGCTGGTCCATCGGCATCGCCTTCGCGCCGATGCCGTCGGCGCGGGTGAGGTCGGGCCGATCGGGATCGTCGCCCGAACGCTCGATCCGCTGGAGGCGCGATGCAAGTTCGTGACTGCCGCTCTCGGGCCTCAGATAGACGACCGCGCCGCGGCCGGCGGCGGCGATCGCCGCGAGCGACTTGCGAAGCGTGTCGCCCGAGACAGTCCCGTTCGATCCGGCGACGCCGAAGATGTCGCCGAGCAGATCCCGGCGATGCATGCGCACGAGGACCGCTTCGTCCTCGGCGGCGCCTTCGCCGGGGACGCCGATGCCGCCGCAGGTGAGCGCGAGATGCGGCAGGGCGTCGATGGCGCTCCGCCACGCGAAGAGCCGGAAGCGTCCCTGCGGCGTGTCGATCTCGACGCCGTCGATCGGATCGACGCGCTCGACGAGGTGCTCCCGCGCGAGGCGATGCTCGATCACCTGCTCGACCGAGCACATCTTCAGTCCGTGCTCGGCGCAGAGCGTCTCGAGGTCGGGCATGCGGGCCATCTCGCCATCGGGCTTGACGATCTCGATGATCGCTGCCGCGGGCGAGAGCCCGGCGAGCTTGCAGAGATCGACCGAGCCCTCGGTCTGCCCCGTCCGCACGAGCACGCCCCCGTCGCGGGCGCGAAGCGGATTGATGTGGCCCGGTCGCACGAAGTCGTCGGGCTTCATGTTCGGGTCGAGCAGCATGCGGATCGTGGTCGAACGATCGCGTGCCGAGATCCCGGTGCCGACGCCGTGCCGCGGATGCCCGTCGATCGAGACGGTGAAGGGCGTGGTGCGCAGGCTCGTGTTCACCGCGACCTGTGGCCCGAGGTTCAGGCGATCGCAGATCTCGCCCGAGAGCGCGACGCAGAGGTAGCCGCCTCCGACGCGGGTGAGGAAGTTGACGAGTTCGGGCGTCATCATCTCGGCCGCGACCACGAAGTCGCCCTCGTTCTCGCGATGCTCGTCGTCGACGAGGACGATGACGCGTCCCGCGCGGAGGTCGTCGAGGATCTCGGGGATCGGGGCAAGCGGCATAGGGGTCGGGAGTGTACGGGCGAGCGGCGTGCGGAATCAGACGCGTTGCCAGCGACGAAGTAGCGCCGTGACCGGCCTGAGATCGCCGCGGCGAGAGGCTTCAAGCGCCTCGCGCAGGATCGGTCGGGCGGCGGGATCGTTCGGCCAGCCGATCGTCGGCTCTCGGAAGAGCGCGAGGTCGATGTCGACGAGAAGCCTCGCCCATCGGCCGTTGCCGTGAAGGAACGGGCGGATCGAGCAGGCTTGCGCGAGGAGCGTCGCGGCTCGCTCGATCGGCGGGACGGAGTTCGCGATCGCCTTCGTGCGGGCCGTGAGCATGGCGTCAAGCGCCGCGTCGATCTTGTTCGGCGCGACGGCGTCGCGTCGAGTCGTATCGCGCACGCGCCCGGCCCACGCCCAGACGTCGCCGAACATCTCGCGGTGGAGCGCGACGAGCCAGGCGCGATCGAACGGCACGAGACGATGGTTGGGCGGCGTCGCGAGGTACTTGAGGATCGGCCGCGCAAGGTTCGCGGCCTCGGCAAGGTGAATCGCCTGACGCGAATCGAGGTGCGGAAGCAGCAGCGCGGTGCGATCGTCGGAGCGAATGGCAGGTTCGCCCGCCTCCAGTTCCGGGGCGATCGCCGCCTCGCCTGCCGCGCCTGCGGAGTTGGCGACGCCGATGTCCGACCCGCGCCCTCCGCGCAAGCCGTCGGTGGTTCGATGCCCGCTCGAGGCGTGACGCGGCGGCGCGTCGAGTTCGATGGGAGCGTCGGCGACGCCTTCGATGGCGGCGGGGACCGAACTTGCCGTCGTCACGACCACAGCCTCCGGGGCGACCCGAGCAGAAGTTCGTCCGCAATCGCCGACTCGAGCCGGGCGAGGTCGGCGGGGTCGACCCCGCGCCCGCTGAGCGTGGCCGCGGACTGGATCCGCTCCGCGACCCGGCGAGCCTTGACCGCCGCCCGCCGCTCGAGGAGCGACTCGGCCGGCGGACCCGATCCTTCTATAGAGAGGCCGACCGCGTCGGCGACCGCGGCGACATGTCGGAAGGTGACCTCGCCGAGTTCGCCGCCGAAGACCCGCTTCACCGTCGCGATCGAGACCCCCGAGATCGCCGCGACCGTCTCGTGCCCGATGCGAAGTTCGCGGCGCCGGGCGTCGAGCCGTTCCTGCAAGCGAGCGATGCCGTCCGTTGGCATGGGCGAAAACGTATCAGATCTGAGATCAGAAA
>CAZTMB010000168.1:0-4657 GCA_964614695.1 uncultured Isosphaeraceae bacterium
GGCGGAGGGGCCGTGCCGAGGCGGGACGCGTGACCATCACGCAACGCGCTTCCGGAGACCCGCGGCCTTGCTCACCCCTTCGCTGCGGCGAAGCGCCGGCTGACCTCGTTCCAGTCGACGACGCCCCACCACGCCGCCACGTAGTCTGGCCGGCGGTTCTGGTAGTGCAGGTAGTAGGCGTGCTCCCAGACGTCGAGGCCGAGGATCGGCATGCCCGGGCACTCCGCGATGCCGGTCATCAGAGGGTTGTCCTGGTTCGGCGTCGAGCACACGCAGAGCTTGCCGTCGGCGCCGACGCAGAGCCACGCCCAGCCCGAGCCGAAGCGGGTCGCGGCGGCCGCGGCGAACTTCTCCTTGAAGGCGTCCATCGAGCCGAAGGCTGCGTCGATCGCCGCCGCGAGTTCGGGACTCGGCGCGCCGCCCTTGCCCTGCGGTCCCATGACCTTCCAGAAGAGCGAGTGGTTGAAGTGACCGCCGCCGTTGTTGCGGACCGCCGCCTTGATCGCGTCGGGAAGCGTGGAGACGCGCCGGCAGATCTCGTCGATCGTCAGCGAGGCGAGTTCGGGGCTCGACTCGAGGGCCTTGTTGAGGTTGTTGACGTACGCCTGATGGTGCTTGGTGCGATGGATGTCCATCGTGCGAGCGTCGATGATCGGCTCGAGGGCGTTGTCGGGGTAGGGCAGGTCGGGCAGGGTGAATGCCATGGGTCGGACTCCCGAGGGTTCGAGGGCGAAGCGTTGCGATCGATCCGACGTCGAACCGAGATCGTCGAGTCGACTCTCGCAACGCCGGAAGCGGAGTGTAACGCTGCGGACTCGTTCGATCCGGGACTTGGCGAGATGCATCGTTCGTATGCTCCCGCGATGGACCGGATCGCCCGCGTGATCGATGCCAACGCCAACCGAGCCCGCGAGGCGTTGCGGGTTCTCGAGGACGCCGCGAGGTTCGGGCTCGACGATCGCGACGCCGGCGAGCGGCTGAAGCGGCTGCGCCATCGGCTCCGGGAGGCTCTCGTCGCGATCCCCCCAGAACGGCTCGCCGCCGCACGCGATGTCGAGCACGATGTCGGACGCGACGTGACCGTTCCCGCCGAGGTCGAGCGCGCGGGCTGGGGGGATGTCGTCGCGGCGGCGGGCGGGAGGCTCTCGGAGTCGCTGCGAAGCCTCGAGGAACTTCTCAAGATCGAGGATGCCAGCGCGGCGTCGAAGGTCGAGTCGATCCGCTACGAGGCCTACGAGCTCGCGCCGCGGGTCGAGCGCGCCATCCGCGCCGGCGAGCGGCGGCAATGGAGGCTCTGCCTGCTGCTGTCGATCGACGCCTGCGTGCTGCCGTGGGAGCGAACGCTCGCCGAGGCGATCGCCGGCGGCGTCGACTGCGTGCAGGTGCGCGAGAAGTCGATGGACGACCGCTCGCTGCTCGAGCATGTCCGTGGCGTGATCGCGATCGCGCGGCCGCACGGTGTCGCGGTCGTCGTCAACGATCGCGTCGATGTTGCGCTTGCGGCGCACGCCGACGGCGCGCATCTCGGACAAGGCGATCTGCCCCTTGGATTCGCGCGGCGCTTCGCCGGGCGAGCGCTGCTGCTCGGTTCGAGTGCGCACGACCTCGCCGAAGCGGACGCTGCGATCGCCGCGGGCGCCGATGTCGTCGGTCTCGGATGCATGTTCCCCTCGCACACGAAGCCGGGGCTCGAACTCGCCGGGCCGGCGTTCCTGCGATCGTTTCGGGAGCGTCACGCGGCCGTTCCGCATCTCGCGATCGGCGGCATCGACGCGGAGAACGTCTCGCGCCTCGCCGAGGCGGGCGCTCGCGGAGTCGCGGTCTCTTCGGCGATCCTGAGGAGCCACGACCCACGCGGCGTCGCCGAGCGGATCGTCGCGGCGCTCGAGGCCTCTCCTATGCAAGAGGCGGTTCCTCGGTGAGCGACGCGACGGCCGGCGAAGAAGCGGGGGATCGGGCAACCGGTCGCGTGCGCGACGTCGAGTTCACCCTCCTCGGCACCGGGACCTCGTCTGGCATTCCCGTGATCGGCTGCGCGTGCGCGGTCTGCCGCAGCGACGACCCTCGCGATCGCCGTCTGCGCTGCGGCGCGTGCCTGCGGTTCGTGGACCCGAGCGGCGAGCGCCGCACGATCCTGATCGACGTGCCGCCCGATCATCGCGAGCAGTCGCTGCGGCACGGACTCGATCGCTGCGACGCGATCGTCGTCACCCACGACCATGTCGACCACGTCTGGGGGCTCGACGAAGTCCGGCGCTACAACGTGCTGATGGCTGCGCCGATCGAGGTCTGGGCCTCGCGCGATTCGCTCGACAGCCTGCGCCGCGTCTACCGGCACGTCTTCGAGCGGACCACCAACGTCAACGACTCGTTCGTCGCCGACCTGATCGCGAGGCCGATCGAGGAGGATCGCCCATTCCTCCTTCACGGGCTGAAGTTCACCCCGGTGCCGCTCCTGCACGGACGCCTGCCGATCCTCGGCTTCCGCATCGAGGCCGTCGACGTCAACGGCAACGTGCTCGCCGAGCAGCCCGGGCCGCTGCCGCTGGCCTACTGCACCGACTGCTCGGCGATTCCTCCGAAGTCCTGGCCGCGGCTGCGCGGGCTGCGGACGCTCGTTCTCGATCTGCTGCGCTATCGCCGGCATCCCACGCACTTCACCGCCGACGAGGCGATCGCCGCGGCCGCGCAGATCGCCGCGGAGCGCACGCTCTTCATCCACATGACCCACGACATCCGCCACGCCGAACTCGAAGAACGCTTGCCTCCGGGCATGAACCTCGGCTACGACGGGATGACGCTCGACTGACCTCTCGAGTCCCTCACGTGGTCGTTTCGTCGGCGAGGCTCTTCGCGAGATGCTTGCCCACGAGCCTCGCGACGAGCACGGTGAGATACGCCTGTCCGAGGATCGCTTCGACGTTCGAGAGCGAGCGGGCGAGGTCCGACACCGGCGTGATGTCGCCATAGCCGACGGTGGTGAGCGTCGTCAGCGAGAAATACAACATGAGTCGATGCGGACCAAGCGAGGGGTCGTCGAGCCGGAGCATCTCCGAGATCGTGAACGACTGGGGATTGGCGAGCAGGATCATCGTGTAGCCGGTGGCGAAGATGACGCCGATCAGCATGTAGACCGAGATCGAGCCGCAAATCGCATCGCCATCGACCTGCGTCTTCGTGAAGACCTCGGTGCCGATCAGCAGCCCGATGGCGAGCAGGATCAGTCCCGACGTGAAGAGCGAGGGGATCCCGAGCCACATCAGCCAGTCGCCGCCGAGCCATCGGGCGGCCACGCCCATGACGATCGAAGCCGCGGCAAGGGCGATCAGGAACCAGTACTGCCCGCGATGGTGGTGGTAGGTTCGGATCGCGACGAGCAGGAAGCCCGCGGTGATCAGGTCGGAGACGTAGACCGCACCCCTCTCCGTACGGAACAGTTCGAGCGATCCGAAGGCGGGCCCGAGGATCATGAGCGCGACGAGCGACGAAAGCAGCCAGACGTAACGGCCCGAGAAGAGCACACCGAGGAAACCGGTGATCGTGGCTCCGGGGCGATGCGATGAGGAGTGTCCTGACGTCACGCCGGCAAGATCGGCGGGAGGGGCGGTGTCGCTGGAAAAGCGCGACGCCCTCGTGGAGACTGACTTCGACCATCCATCACCTTCTGGAGCGATCCCGTGCGCGAACCCCAGAAACTCGAAGCCTCGACCGGCGAAGAAGCCTCGCCAAGCTCGCGGCAACCGCGGACGCGTCGCGAAGCGATCGTCGCGGGTGTGTCGGTCGTCGCGGGCGTGGTGGCCTCGGCGACCGGCTCGCAGGATCGCGCGCCGGCGATCGCAGGGCGACGTCTGCCCGGGGGCGAGGCGAGCCCGCGGCGGTTCCAGCAGGGCCGCAGTCCGTGGCCGCTGTGCCTCGACACCGCGACCATTCGTCCCGCGTCGCTTGAAGAGAAGGTCCGCATCGCTGCCGAAGCGGGCTACGACGCGATCGAGCCGTGGGAAGGCGAGCTTTCCGAGTGGGAGCGTTCGGGCAAGTCGCTTGCGGACCTTCGAAAGCGCATCGAGGACGCGGGGCTCTTCGTTCCCAGCGTGATCGGCCTGTGGAACGCGATTCCGCCGACCCGCGAGCAGTGGGAGCAGAGCCTGCCCGATTCGCGAAATCGCATGCGGATGGCCTCGGCGATCGGCTCGCAGCACATCCAGGTGGTGCCGCAGCCGGCGCGGCCGTGGCAGGAGTTCGATCTTGCTTGGGCTTCGGCGCGGTACCGGGATCTCCTCGAGATCGGACTCGCCGACTACCAGATCAATCCCGCGATGGTCTTCGTGCAGTTCCTGCCCGGCGCCGCGCGGCTTGGGCAGGCTGCGGCGATCGCCCTCGACGCCGATCACCCCAAGGCGAAGATCATTCCCGACGTCTTCCACATGCACATCGGCGACTCGGGCTTCGCCGGCATCCGCCACCTGCAGGGATCGTTCCTTGCGATCTTCCAGTTCAACGACGCGCCCGCGACGCCGCCGAAGGCGGAGCTCGCCGACGAGCATCGGGTGTTTCCCGGCGACGGCATCCTGCCGCTCGAACAGTGCCTGAAGGATCTGCTTGCGATCCGCTACGAGGGCTGCGTGAGCCTCGAGCTCTACAACCCCGAGTACTGGAAGCG
>CAZTMB010000169.1:0-4584 GCA_964614695.1 uncultured Isosphaeraceae bacterium
CTCGTCGCGCGGAAGCGGCCGCTTCTCGACGAGGTTGACGACCCGGGTCGGATCGATCGGCCGATCGCGAAGGAGGTACGTGCGCGCCCGCAGGTACTCGATGATCTCCTCCGCCTCGCCGTGGCGAGCGAGCTGACTCCAGGGGATCGGGCTGCCGACGGAGAAGCGGACGGTCCGGCCCGCGGCGGCCAGCGTCTCGCGGGCCAGCAGCGCCGTGCGAAGCCGCGGATGCAGGAGTCCGGCGACCTGGAACGACCAGCGGTTGCGTCCGTGGAAGAAGACCGGAACCACCGTCGCCTGGCTCTTTGCGATGAGCCGCGCGACGAGCGGGTTCCACGGCGGGTCGCTCACGCTTCGGCGATTCCACGTCAGGTGCGAGACCTCGCCGGCCGGAAAGACCGCCACCGCGTGGCCCGCCCGCAGGTGTTCGAGCGCCTGCCGCATGCCGGCGGCACTGCGGCGTGTCGCGTCAGGCCCGCCGAACGGATCGACCAGGAACGATCGCTCGCCGATCCGCGGAAGGAGCGTGAGAAGACGGTTCACGATGAACCGCGTGTCCGGCCGGATCTGCTCGGCGAATGCCGCCATCGCGATCGCGTCCGGCGCGCCCATCGCATGGTTGCCGACGAAGACGACCGGACCCTCGGCCGGAATCGCGGCGAGCGGGCCGGGTTCGGTCTCGGCGCGAATGCGAAGCACGCGTCCCCATGCCTCGCCGGGTCCGCGGGTCGGACCGAGACGGTCGACCTCTCGCATCGCCTGCTCCATGCCACGCAGGCCGAGCAGGCGGTGCGCGATCGCCAGGAACGGGGCGATCAAGGACGCGGCGAACCCCGTGCACGGATTGGGAATGGCCAGAGGACTCGCCGATCTCGATTCGGCTGGCATGGACTGGATCCGAGTTCCTCGCATTCAACGACCGGCGGCCGATGCAGATCCGTCTCGAGGTTCGCTCCGCCCGAACGGCGCGGAACGTGATCTTCCTTCCCTTCGCCGCGGATGCTACCGCCCCGAGGACCCCGTTCGCTCGGCTCCGATCAGTTTCGGGTTCAGACCCCGTGAGCCGCGGGAAGCGGCGGTTCCGCGAACCGTCGCAGCCCCGTCGGCCACCAGCGTGGCGAGGTTCTCGTCAAGAGGACCGCCACGCACCAGCCGAGCACCCCGCCCGCGAGGATGTCGCCCGCGTAGTGGGCATTGAGGAGGACGCGCGTCGCGGCCACCGAGATCCCCAGCGCGAGCCACAGCCAGCGCCGCGACGGATCGATCATCCAGAACGTGCCCGCGATCGCCAGCGCCGTCGTCGCATGCCCGGACGGAAAGCTGTTCCAGTCGTAGCCCACCGAGAAGGGCGCGAACGCGAGCGTGCCTTCCTCGGCGAGCATCTTCGGCCGAGCGCGTCCGACGAGCATCTTGACGAGGTTCACGAGGATGCCTGAGGCTCCGACCGTGGCGGCGAGCAGGAGGGCGCCTCCTGCGAGCCGCGTCCGCTTCGCGAGCAGCCCGACCACCAGCGCCACGCCCGCCGCGATGAAGGTCCAGTTCGAGCGGCCGATCTCGGTCCACCAGTTGGCGGCGGTGAACACCGCGGTGCCACGGATCTCGTCGTCGATCCAGCGGGCCAGCTGCTCGTCTGCGAAGAGCACCAGGACCGCCACCACGATCGGCAGCGTCAACAGCACCGAGACCGGCAGCGGCAGGCGTCGTTCGTGGGAAGGGAGAGGAGGCATCGGGTCGGGCGAGGGACCGTGAAGGGTAGGGCGGCACGCGGGTCGTGTCCGCCCGATCGATCGAGTGCCGGCGTGCCCCGATGCGTTGGTCACCTTCGCCGGGCGATCCTGAAGGGCGAGTCTCCGCGAGGATCGAAGAAACGGCCGCCGATCGGCGTCCGTCGGGCGTCTCGATCGATCGCCTTCGGTACGCTCTGCGATCGCCGGTCGAAGGCTGCATGGCGCGTGCGTCAGACCCCGCAGGAGACTGTCCCGTGAGCACGACCCCCTCGAATCTCGTCTCTCGTCGCGAAGCGCTCGGCGCGATCGCGGCCGCGATTCCGGCCGCGACGTCGCTCGCCTCGGTCGGCTTCGCCGCGTCGGCGCCGGAGCCCTACCCGATCTCGCTGGCGGAGTGGTCGCTCCATCGGGCGATCCACGGCGGATCGCTCGATCCGCTCGACTTCCCGACCGTCACCCGCACCGTCTACGGGCTCGCGGGCTGCGAGTACGTCAACAGCTTCTACAAGGCGAAGCTGCACGACGGCGGATACTTCCGCGAACTCAAGAAGCGGGCCTCCGACGCCGGCGTCCAAAGCCTGCTGATCATGATCGACGGCGAAGGCGCCCTCGGCGACCCCGATCCGGTCGAGCGTGCGATGACCGTCGCGCGGCACATGCTGTGGGCGATCCGCGCGAAGGATCTCGGTTGCCACTCGATCCGCGTCAACGCGCAGTCGTCCGGCCCGCGCGCGGAGCAGGCGAAGCTCGCCGCCGACGGCCTGCGCGAGCTCTCCGATCGCTGCCGGCCGCTCGGCCTCAACGTGATCGTCGAGAACCACGGCGGCTACTCCTCCGACGGCGACTGGCTCTCCGGCGTGATCAAGTCGGTCGACCTTCCGAACTGCGGCACGCTTCCCGACTTCGGCAACTTCCGCCTGCAGGGCGACGAGTGGTTCGACCGCTACCGCGGCGTCGAACTGCTGATGCCGTTCGCGAAGGCGGTCAGCGCCAAGAGCCACGCCTTCGACACCGCCGGCAACGAGACCGGCACCGACTACGCCCGCATGATGAAGCTCGTCCGCGACTCGGGATACCGCGGCTGGGTCGGCATCGAGTACGAGGGCGGGGGCCTCTCGGAGAAGGACGGCATCATCGCGACGCGGAAGTTGCTCGAACGAAACGGCTGCGTCGCCGCGGCGCCGCTGCCGGGGTGAGCCGCGGCTCGCGTTCGGGTCCCGCCGGCGCGTCGCGCGAATGAACTCGGCGTCAGCCGCCCGGCCGCCAGCCCGGCTCGGCGAGCTCGAACCGCTCGAAGAGAAACGCCGGGCTCACCGTGCAGCCGCAGAGCGCGAAACCTTCGAGCGCCTTCGCGGCCTGCCACGCCCCGGCCGGCACGATCGCCTGCGGGCTCTCGCCCGCCGCGACGTCGTCGCCGAGCACGATCGTGCGGATCGTCCGGCCGTCCTCGCTGATCGAGAGCTCGAGCGGTCCGCCCGCGTAGTGATGCCAGATCTCGACCGCATCGACGCGGTGCCAGCGGTTGTCGACGCCTTCGGGCAGCAGGAAGTGGATCGCGGTGCCCGAGCCTCGTCCCGACGCGTCGAGCGCGGTGCTGCGCCAGGTCTCGCGGTAGTAGCCGCCTTCGGGATGCGGCGCGAGGTCGAGGGTTGCGACGATCGTCGCGATCGAATCTCGGTGCTCGCCGGTCAGGTGGCTGAGGTCGTGAGGCTCGTGCATCGCGACACTCTATGAGACGCCGCCGAGCGGATCCCGAGCGGAAGGATGTCGTGCGTGCGGACGCCCGAATCGCCAAGCGGCCTCCGCGCCGATCCAGTGCGGACGCGCGAGTACGATCGCCTCGATGGCTTCCCGGAACGCATCGACCGATGTCACGCCACCGTCTGCCTGGGCGAAGCCTGAAGGCTCCGCTGCGGAAGCGGTGGCGTCGCTCTTTCGAGATCACGCGCCGATGATCCACGCGCTGGGGCTTCGCCTGAGCGGTTCGCCGAGCGAGGCCGATGAGATCGTGCAGGACACCTTCCTGCAGGCGTATCGGCGCTGGGAGACCTTCGACGGGCGCAGCAAGCCGAGCACCTGGCTCTACACGATCGCGGTGCGGGCGTGGAAGCGGCGCCATCGCGGTCCGCTCGGCCGCGATCGCCGCATGCCCTCGCTCGAGAAGGTGATGCCGTTCCACGACCCGGTCTCCGCCGATCTCGTCGAGGGCCAGCCTTCCGCGCGGGTCGAGCATGCCGAGACGGTGGCGCGGATGCAGGAGGCGGTCGCGTCCCTGCCGGACGCCTTCCGGGTGCCGCTTCTTCTCAAGGATCTCCTCGAGCTCTCCGTCGAGGAGACGGGGCGGGTCCTCGGCGTGAAGCCCGAGACGATCAAGACGCGTCTGCATCGGGCGCGGCTTGCGCTTCGGCAGGAACTGCTCAAGGAGCTGCCGACGAAGCCGGCGCCGGCGCCGATCTTCGAGCGTCAGCAGTGCGTCGATCTGCTGCGGGCGAAGCTCGAGTCGATGGATCGCGGCGAGCCGTTCCCGCGGCAGCGCGAACTGATCTGCGACCGATGCCGCGGCGTCTTCGACGAACTCGATCTGGCGCAGCGGCTCTGCCTCGAACTCGACGGCGCGACGGCGAAGTCTCGTCTCGAGGCGATGCTCGCGAAGCTCGAACGTTCGATCGCAGAGGACCGACGCCCGTCGGGGCGCCCGCGCGGCGGCCGGGGCGGCGCGTCTTCGAAGGCGTAGGGCGGCTCGTCGGTCGATCTTGGCGAGGCTCGATCGGAAGGCCGGCGGCCTGAAGCGATGGGCCTGATTCGCCCCATGGGCCGCGTAGGTGTTCGTGGGACGGGGAACGGAACGGGCGGCTGC
>CAZTMB010000170.1:0-4562 GCA_964614695.1 uncultured Isosphaeraceae bacterium
CACATGCCGCAGTAGATGCAGCGCAACTCGTCGATGTCGAACTGCTTGGGGTACTTCTCGCGGTCGTCCCAGGGGCTTTCCTCGGCGACGATGTGGATGCAGTTCGCCGGGCAGGCGGTGGCGCACATGAAGCAGGCCACGCAGCGGACGCGCCCGTCCTCGTCCTTGTTCAGGCGGTGCACGCCGCGGAAGTAGGGGCGGTACTGGCCGCCTTCCTCGACGGGGCGGTCGTCGCGCTTCTGCTCGGGGTACTGCACCACCCAGAGCGTCTCCTTGTTGGAGCCGTTGCGGCCGATGTTCTGGAACGCGTGCCGCAGCGTGGTGCCGAGCCCCTTGAAGATGCTCGGGATGAAGAGACTCTCCGTGCGGTTCAGGCGGGTGACGCTGCAGTCGATGATGTCGCGGTCTGGGATCGGCATGGCGGGCATGGTAGGGGTCCGCGGTCGAGTTGGAGAGGCGGTTCGAACTCGCAGCGATCGCGCCGCGATCCAACGCCAGACCGACCCGAGCGACCGCGTCGCGACCGGGCGACCCGCTACCGTTGAGGCATGTTCAGCCTTCGCCCGAAAGGTCCTTCCGCCAGTGCCCGCGAGGCGGAGGAGGTGCGCATCGGCTACCGCATGCTCGGCCTGGGCTTTCAGGTGGTGAGCGAGGTCGGGGCGGGCCTGCTGCTCGGGTGGCTCGTCAAGTGGGCGACCGGCTGGCAGTGGGCGATCGCGGTCGGCGGGCTCGTCGGCATCGTGGTCGGGCTGTCCACCATGGTCCGGACCGCCTGGAAGTTGAACGCGGGCCTCGAGGGCGGCGAACGAAAGGGGCGTTCGCCTTCGCAAGGAGGTCCTTCATGACCGAGCCGACTCCCTCGGCGTCGAGCGGCGGCTCGTCGAGCCCCTTCGATCGGGAACCCCGATTTCGGATCTCGCCTTGGCTGCTGTTCGGCGTCACCGCGGCCGTTGCCGCAGGCTCGATCTCCGTCGCCTACGCACTCGGGCAGCGGCTTGCCGAGGCGGGCGGTGCCGCGGCGTTCGGCGCGTCCGTTTCCTTCGCGACCGCCTTGCTCGGCATCGCGATCCTGCGTCCCTCGGTCGAGCGGCCCGCAAGCGATTGGATGACCTCGTGGCTCGCTGCGACGGTGGTCCGTTTGCTGTTGACTCCGCTCGTGGCGGTCTCGCTATACTCCGCCCTCTCGCTGCCGGGAAAGCCGTTCCTTCTGGCGGTGGCGGGGACGTATCTGGCCTGTCTTGCCGCGGAAACCGTGGTCTTGGCCAGAGCCGTCGGAAACGCCCTGACCCAAGCCGCGCCGACCCGCGGGACCACCCTCCCGCCCGGCGATCGTTCCTGACCGAGTTCACCTCCTTTCGATTCGCTTCGCATGCTCGACACCCTGACGCTGCTGGCCGCCGGAGGGAAGTTCAATCCGCTCGGACACGTGCTCGACCAGCCGGTGCCGCTGACCAACGGCTCCGTCAAGTTCAGCCTCGTGATGATCTGCATCGGTGCGACGGTGGCATTCCTGATGCTCACCCATGCCGCGAAGCGGATCACGATCGGTCCCGACTCGCAAGGCACGGAGCGTTGGGTCACCAAGGGTCGACTGGCTCAGCTGATCGAGGCGATCGTGGTCTATCTCCGCGACGAGATGCTCGTCCCGGTCATGGGCGAGCGACTCACCAAGCGGTACATGGGCTACCTGCTCTCGCTCTTCTTCTTCATCCTCGTGCTCAACCTGCTGGGTCTCGTCCCGCTGATGGACTTCCAGCACGTCGTGACCCGGAACGCCGAGGAGCAGGAGGCGTGGGTCTTCTTCGGAGGCACGGCGACCGCGAGCCTCGCGGTGACGGGAGCGCTTGCCTTCATCTCGTTCATCGTCATCCAGATCCACTCGATCCGGGAGCTCGGCTTCGGCGGATGGCTCGAGCACCTCTGCGGCGGCCACGACATCGTGGCCGGCCCAAAGGGGCTCTGGCTGATCGTCCCGGTCATCTTCGTGGTCGAGTTCCTGGGGCTGTTCATCAAGCCGGCGGCGTTGGCCATCCGTCTCTTCGCCAACATGGTGGGCGGCCACACGCTGATGGCGACGCTGCTGGGCTTCGGCGGTCTGGCGTTGAGCAGCGGCCTGAGCGTCTTCGCCGTCGGCGGCATCGCCACGTTGTCGGGCATCTTCGCGATCCTGATCGGGATCCTCGAGATCTTCGTCGCCTTCCTGCAGGCGTTCATCTTCATGTTCCTCACCGCGGTCTTCATCAGCGTGATGAGCCACGAGGAGCACGAGCATGAGCACGGCCACGAGGGCGAGCACCACGGCCACCATGCCACGGAGGCCGCGGCCCACCACTGAGAAAACCGGCGAAGCGGACTTCGCCGTCCCCTGTTGCGATTAGAGTTCCTCCCCCTCGCCGGCGGCGGCCGGCCTCGGGGCTGACCCATCGAAACCACCGCCGTGACACTCGTCTCCGGATCTCCCGGACCCTTGGAGCGGATCTGACATGAAGAACCTGCTGACCCTCTCGATGCTCGCGTTCGTCGCCACCGCGGTCGCCACCGCGAATCCCGCCTTCGCCCAGGAGGCGGCGGCCAAGATCAACAGCCTGCAGGGCCTCGGCGCCGGTCTGGCCGTCGGTGCCGCGGTGCTCGGTGCCGGCATGGGCATCGGTCGCATCGGCGGCAGCGCGGTCGAGTCGATCGCCCGCCAGCCCGAGATGGCCGGCAAGATCTTCATCAACATGATCCTCACGGCCGCCCTCATCGAAGGCGTCGCGCTCTTCGCGGTCGTCGTCGGCCTGCTTGGCTTCGGCAGCTGATTCCGTCGGCACCCTCACGGAGCCACCCATGACCTCGCTGCTCCTGCTCGCCGCCGGCGACGGTTCCGGACCGATCCCGTCGTCGGGCGCAGACGTGCTCACCGCCATCGTCACGCTGGTGGTGTCTCTGCTGCTCTTCTCGTTCCTCGCGATCAAGGTGTGGCCGCCGATCGTGAAGGCGCTCGACGCCCGCAACGAGAAGATCCTCGGCGAGATCCGTGCCGCCGAGGAGGCCGGTCGCAAGGCCAAGGCGGCGATGGAGGCCCACGCGGCCGAACTCGCCAAGGCCCGCGAAGAGTCGGCGAAGATGATCGCGGATGCCCGCGAGCAGGCTCGCCGTGCGGCGGAGGAGCTCAAGGCCCGCAACGAGGCGGAACTCGCTTCGATGATGGCCAAGGCGAACTCCGACATCGAGGCGGCCAAGCGACGTGCGGTGGGTGAACTCCATCAGCACGCCGCGTCGCTCGCCTCGGCGGTCGCCACGCGAATCCTCGGTCGCGAGATTCGACCCGAGGATCAGCAGCGCCTGGTGGAGGAGACCCTCTCCCAGGTGAACGGCGGAAGAGTCAACTGAGCCGGACTCCATTCACACCATGACCGCCGCCCACGATCAGGTCGCCGCCGTCTACGCCGAGAGCCTCTTCGAGCTCGCGTCGAAGGCGGGCGGTCCGGCCAAGGCCGCCGAGATCGGCGCCGAGCTCGATGAGATCGACTCGGCGATCCGATCCGAACCGGCGTTCGTCGAACTGCTCCGCTCCCCGATGGTCGATCGCGACCGTCGAGGCGAGGCGCTTCGCAAGGTGCTCTCCGGTCGATCGAGCGATCTGGTCCTTCGCACCGTGCTGGTCATGAACCGGCGGGGCCGCGCGGGCGAGATCGCATCGCTCGCCTCGGCGTATCGGACGATCCTCGATCGCGCCGAGGGCCGGGTGCACGTGACGGTGTTCACGCCGGGCGAGGTGCTCGGCGAGACGCTGCAGCGGCTCGTGCGCGACCGCATCAAGTCCGCGCTCGGCAAGGACGCGGTGATCGCGTCGCAGCCCGATCCGGACATGATCGGCGGCATCAAGCTGCGGATCGGAGACCGGCTCATCGACGGCTCCGTCGCGACGCAGCTCCGTCGCATGAAGCAGTCGCTGCTGACGGAGGCGAATCCGGAGGTTCGCAGTCAGTTTCAGAAGTACGTGGACGAGCAGTCCTGACCGCATTCGCGGCGGCGCCGTCTTCCCAACGCAGGTGATTCAGCGGCGGTCGAGACCGCCGAGGAGACGAGAAGCGTGAAGATCAAGACCGACGAGATCGCATCCGTCATCAAGCAGGAGATCGAGCAGTTCGGCAGCGAACTGGAGGTCTCCGACGTCGGGCAGGTGATCGAGGTCGGCGACGGCATCGCCCGCGTCTACGGCCTCGGCAAGGTCATGGCCGGCGAGCTGGTCGAGTTCGAGGGCGCCGACGGCGTCGTCACCGGACAGGTGATGAACCTCGAGGCCGACACCGTCGGCTGCGTGCTCTTCGGCAGCGACCGCGGCATCCGCGAGGGCGACACCGTCCGCGGCACCGGTCGCCTGCTCGAGGTGCCCGTCGGCGAGGAAATGCTCGGCCGCGTGGTCGATCCGCTCGGCCGTCCGGTCGACGGCGGACCGGCGATCACCACCAAGCAGACCCGCAAGGTCGACATCGTGGCTCCTGGCATCGCCGCCCGCCAGCCGGTGAAGGAGCCGCTCCAGTTCGGCATCAAGGCCGTCGACTCGATGATTCCCGTCG
>CAZTMB010000171.1:0-4555 GCA_964614695.1 uncultured Isosphaeraceae bacterium
CCTCTCACCCCGCCCTGCGGAGGATCGTCGTCTGTCCTTCCGCGTCCTGCATGAGCACCGGCTCAGGCGTCGCGAAGAGCACTTGACCGTCGCGCAGGATCGCCACGTCGAGACCCCAGGCGCTGCCGGCCTCGATCCGCGCCGCGTCGTAGTCGATCGAGAACGCGATCGGCACCTGGCCCTCGATCGGCATCGTGCGCTCGGCAAGCGGCGTCTGCTCGTAGCCCGGCGTCATCGGCATGAGACGAAGCCGCAACGTGCATCCCGGCACCAGGGCCATGCGCTCGCGATAGGTGACCGAGCCCGAGAGCGTCCGCATCTCGACCGAGGACTTCGGCGTGCTGTCGCATGCGACGCTTGCCAAGGGCATCGCAAGCAGCATCGCACCCAAGGAGAGCGAAGCGAGGCGGCGCAATCGGAAGTTCATCGGAGGCTCCAGAAGTCGAAGTCGAAGTCGGTGTCGAGGTCAAGTGCGAACGAAGAACGCCCGGTCGCCGGGTCGATCCCAAGTCAGTGCGGCCACCGCCGCAGCGCTGCCCGCACCGGGCTCGCGTCGAAGCCCTCGAGTCGCAGCGGCAGACACAGCAGTTCGTAGCGGCCCGGCTCGACGTGCTCGAGTCTGAGTCCTTCGAGGATGAGCACGTCTCGCGCGAGGCAGCGGGCGTGCGCTGGAAGATCCTTCGAGTCGGCGCAGTCGACGCTTGCGGTGTCGATGCCGACCAGCCGCACGCCGCGATCGGCGAGGTGATCGACGAGCGCCGGATCGAGCCCCGCGAAGTCGTTCGTCCAGCGCTCGGGATCGGGAAACGTCTCGGTCCGCACCAGCACCCGCTCGGGCAGTCGCGACACGCCGGCGTATCCGAGCGCGATCAGGCTCGAGGCAAGGTCGGCGAGCGTCACGCGGCGATCGGCGATCGACGCGCCGCAGGCGACGACGAGGCACTCGCCCACGGTGCGCGACAGCGGGATGCGGTCGATCGTCTCGAAGTCGCCGCCGTAGTGCGTCGGCGCATCGAGGTGCGTGCCCACATGCACCGTCGTCCGCAGGGTCGAGAGCGTCAGATGGTCGCCCTTGCGGGTGTCCATCAGCACCTCGCGTGAGAGCGGCGTGTCGCCCGGGAAGACCGCGATCGACTCGGTGAGCGGCATCGAGATGTCGATGAGTTCGCTGAAGTGGACGCCGTGCGATGATTCGCTCATGGCGACGTCTCCTCGGCGCCGCCGCGGCGGTCGGTGCGGTCCAAGTCGCCGTCGCCTTGCGACGGTGCCGTGGGCGATTCCAAGAAGGCCCGCGTGGCGACATCGATCGCGTCCGTCGCGGCGTCACGTCGATTCGTGTCCCTCACGGCGCCGGCGATCCACAGGGCCCCGCCAAGCACGGCGATCGCAAGCAGCGCCGCCGCGGACCATGCGGCGATCCGGAAGCCCCGATCATGTCGGTGCGCGGTCGCGAGCGCCTCGACATAGGGCTTCGTCCCGAACGAGACCCGGTCGTAGAGCGGCTCGAAGGAGTTCGGAAAGAGCCGTGTCAGAAGGTGCTCGATCCACTTGCGGATTCGGAACGACCGCCGCCCGGCGAGGTCGCGCATCTCGATGAAGTTGCGAAGCGCCAGATCCGCGATCGCGTCGCCGTTGGCCTTGCGATCCTTCTCGTAGGCCGCGAGCGCTACCGGCACCTCGCGATGGGCTCGCAGCGCATCGAGGAGCGCCTCACAGTCCTCGAAGCTCGCGTTGGCGCCTTGGCCATAGAACGGCACGATCGCATGCGCCGCATCGCCGAGCAGCGCCACGCGCCCGCCGCGGGTCCACGGCCGGCAGCGCACGGTGACCAGAGCGCCGACCGGATTCCGCGCGTAGTCCTCTTCGAGCGTCGGCATGAGCGGCACCGCGTCGGGATAGACCTTCCGGAAGTGCGCGGTCGCCTGCGCGGGCGTCGCGATCTCGGCGAAGGAGCCCGGGCCTTCCCAGGGCCAGAAGAGCGTGCAGGTGAAGGAGCCGTCGCGGTTGGGAAGCGCGATCATCATCGAGCCGCCGCGCGGCCAGATGTGGAGTCCCGCCGGATCCATCGCCCACGGCGCGTGCGGCCCGGCGCCTGAGGCGATCGCCGGAATGACCAGCTCCTTGTAGCCGTGCCCGAGGTAGCTCTGCGAGTAGTCGAAGCGCTCGTTCCGCTGCATGATGCCGCGGATCGCGGAGTACGCCCCGTCGGTGCCGACGACGAGATCCGCGTCGCGTCGCTCGCGGCCGGCGGGCGTCTCGAACTCGACGACGCCGCGCTCGAAGTCGACGTCGACCGCGCGGCGATCGAAGAAGACCTCGCAGTTCGCCTCGGCCTCGGCGGCCTCGAGCAGGAGTCGATTGAGCCCGCCGCGGCTCACCGAGTTGATCGCCCGGTTGGGATCGGCGCTGTAGGGGGTGAAGAACGGATCGCCTGCGACCGGATGGATCACGCGGCCGGGCATGCGCACGCCTTCGGCAAGCACCTGGTCTTCAAGACCCGCGCGACGAAGCGCCTTGAGGCCTCGGGCCGAGATCGCGAGGTTGATCGAGCGTCCGCCGCCCGCGCCCGCCTGGCGCGGATCGCCGCGGCGCTCGCAGAGCGTCGTCTTCCAGCCGTCGCGGGCGAGATAGACCGCAAGCAGGCATCCCGCGAGACCCGCGCCGACGACGAGCGCCGTGCGACCCTCGCCGGAGGGGTGTGCGCTCGCTTCGGAGGCCGCCATCAGTGGAACCCGCCCACGACTTCGACGCCGTGGGCTCCCTGGAGCGCGGGCCCGAGGATGTCGGCGAGCCGCCAGCAGTCGAGGAAGGAGTTCGTCAGCGGCGTCGGCGCCACGCGGATCAGATCCGGCTCGCGGAAGTCGACCACCGCGCCCGCGGTGCGGAGAGTCAGGACCACCGCGCGGGCGTCGACCTTGGGGAATCGCAGCGAAAGCTGGGCACCGCGCCGCTCCGGGTCCGACGGCGTCACGACCTTCACCTCGTCGCCGTGCCGCTCGCGAAGGAGCCACTCGAGGTATCCCGTCATCACCCGGCTCTTGGTTCGGAGTCGATCCATGCCCGCGCGATCGAAGAGCTCGAGCGACGCGAGCAGCGGCGCGAGCGCCATGATCGGCGGATTCGAGAGCTGCCAACCGTCGGCGCCCGCGACCGGATGGAACTCCGGGATCAACTGCATCTTGAAGCGGGTCGACGGCTCGTTCCCCCACCAGCCCGCGAAGCGAGGCAGATTGCTCGTCGCGTGGCGCTCGTGCACGAACGCGCCGCCGATCGCGCCGGGTCCCGAGTTCATGTACTTGTAGTGGCACCACGCGGCCCAGTCGGCGCCCCATTCGTGCAGATGAAGCGGCACGTTGCCCGCGGCATGGGCGAGATCGAATCCGGCGGTCGCCCCGACTCGATGCGCCGCCTCGACGACGGCGGGAATGTCGAGCCGCGTGCCGGTGAGGAAGTCGACGCCCGCGAGCATGAGCGAGCAGAGCGAATCGCCCTCGCGCTCGATCGCCGCGAGAACGTCCTCGGTCCGCAGGACTTCCTCGCCTTCGCGCGGCGAGACCTCGACGAGATCGCCGACCGGATCGAAGCCCCGCGCACGAAGGTGGGTCTTGACCGCGTAGGTGTCCGAGGGAAACGCCGGCTTCTCCATGAGGAGCTTCCGCCGCCGGCCCTCAGGGCGATGGAAGGAGAGCATCAGAAGATGCAGGTTCGTGGTGAGGCCGTTCATGGCAACGACCTCGTCGGGCTTCGCGCCGACCACGCGGGCGAGCGCCTCGCGAGCGCGAAGGTGGTAGTCGTACCAGGGCCGCCGCGCGGAAAGGTGCCCCCGCACCGCGAGCGACGCCCAGTCGTCGAGTTCCTCGCCGAGAAGTTCGCGGGTGCGGCGCGGCTGCAGGCCGAGCGAGTGCCCGCAGAAGTAGAGCGAGCGTCCGTCGAAGGGGCCTTCCGGATGATGGAACTGCGCCGCGAGCGATCGCAGCGGGTCGATCGAGTCGAGGTGCCGCGCGAAGTGCTCGCTGGTCTCGAAGGCGCCGACGTGCGCGGCTTCGAGCGAATCAATGGGTCCGCCCTCGGTCATCCGCAGCAGCCCTTCTTGGCGCCCGCGGGTCGGGACGCGGGAGAGGCGAGGCCGAGGAACTCTTCGGCGGTGCCGCGCAGGATGCGGGCCTTCTGGAGGTCGGTGAGTTCCTGCATCGACCGCACAAGCGAACCCGGCACGTGTTCGCCGAGCGGAAACGGATAGTCGCTGCCGAGCGCGATGCGGTCGGCACCGAGCAGGTCGACGAGGTATCGCAGGGCCTTCGCGTCGTGGACGAGGCTGTCGACGTAGAGCCGATCGAGGTAGCGGCTCGGGCTCTGTTCGATCACCGTCGCGCAGAGGTCCGGCCGCACGCGATGGCCGTGGTCGATGCGACCGATCGTGAACGGGAACGATCCGCCGCCGTGGGCGAGCGCCACCCGAAGCCGCGGGAATCGTTCGAGCACGCCGCCGAAGACGAGGCTGCACGCGGCGCGGGCGGTCTCGGCGGGCATGCCGACGAGCCAGGGCAGCCAGTGC
>CAZTMB010000172.1:0-4553 GCA_964614695.1 uncultured Isosphaeraceae bacterium
CGGCGGAGCCCGCCTCGCGGACGGCGGGGCTGAACCGCATCGCCGATCGAGTCGTCGATCCATCGGTGTCAAGTTCTACCGCGCCCCCATCGCGACGGTCCGTTGATCACGGAGTACCTTGCCTCGTCTTCCGATGCCGGGCACCCACGTCAAGACCATCGAACGCTTCATCGACCGCCTGAACAGGGCCGTCTCGCGAAGCGCTCTGCTCAAGGTGTCGATCCGCCCGACCGGCGGACGTCTGCTCGACGTCTCGCGGCTCGCGGATGTGGATCGCGACGCGCCAGGCAACATCCTGCGAGCCTTCATCGGCCGCTCGAAGTCCGCCACCGATCCCGCGGGACGGTCCAACGGCGAGACGCGTCGAGCCGCCACGATCGACCTCGATCCCTTGGGGGGTCTGGTCGATTCCGATGAGGACGACACGACCGGCGACATGTTCGACGGCCTCGACGAAGGCGAGCCGGCGGCTTCACCGTCCCGTCACGAGAAGATGCTCACGTCGATCCGGCGGGCCGCCGAGCTGGCGAAGCGCGAGACCGGCGTGCATGCGCTGTGGTTCGGGTGGCCGCTGCTTCACGTGTCGACCGCCGAGGACGACGACGCCCAGAGCGTGCTCGCGCCGCTCTTTCTCTTCGCGGCCTCGATCGAACCGCACGCTCGACGGCACAGCGTGATGACGGTGAAGCGCGACGACACGATCGGCCCGCCGCGATTCAACTCGGTGCTGGCCGGCTGGCTCGAACAGAAGCTCGGCATCTCGATCGTGCCGCCCGAAGAGGAGGCGATGGCCGAGTGGGGGCTCGAGCAGTTCGTCGAGTGGATCGAACAGAGCCTGAAGGCGTTCCCCTCGCCGCCATCGCTCGACTGCTCGGACGGGCTCGTTCGGATTCCGCAGAGCTCGAAGCTCCAGCACAGCGTGGTGCCCCGGCTGCTGCACGCAGGCGCCCTGGGCCTCTATCGCTGGCAGAACGCCTCGGTGCTTGCCGACCTCAACGCGATCAAGGCGATGAGCGGCTGTCCGGATCCGCTCGACTCCTTCATCGCCGGTCGCTCGATGGCCGAGCCAAGGGGCGGGGCGCCCGGCGAGGAGGAACGCTACCTCGTCACCGACGCCGACTTCTCGCAGGCGGAAGTCGTCTGGAAGGCCCGCACCGCGGAGGGGCTCGTCATGCACGGCCCGCCGGGCACCGGCAAGTCGCAGACGATCGTCAATGTAATCGCCGATGCGCTCGCGCGCGGCGAACGTGTCCTCATGGTCTGCCAGAAGGATGCGGCGACCCGGGTAGTGCACAATCGTCTTCGGCAAGCCGGGCTCGAGGACCTGTGTCTCGAGGTGCACGACGCCGAGAACGATCGGCTCTCGGTGTTCCGCGCGATCCGCGACCAGGTGGACGGACTTCCCGACCGGCCTCGGCCGCAGCCGCGCGATCGCGGCCGCATCGCGGCGGAGATCGAGTCGCTCGAGCGCGACCTCGACGAGTTCGCCATCGCCATGCGTCAGCCCGACCCGGCGATCGGGCTCTGCTATCGCGACCTGCTGGCACTCGAGGGGCGAGCGCTTCAACGCTTCCCGTCGGCCCGCGTCCTCCCCAGCCTTCCGAGAGAGATCGAGATGCTCGGGCACGAGCCCGCGAAGTCGATCGGCGCAACACTCCGTCGGCTCGGCGAGTTGTTCCACGCCGCGAGGGTCCCGTGGAATGCGTGGACGGCGCGAGCAAGTCAGGTGGAGCACCAGACGGGATTTCGCCGCGACGCCGAGGAGGCGCTCTCGGCCCTTCGCACGGCGGCCGAGCCACTCGAAGCAGCGGTTCGCGAGTTGCAGAAGCGCGACGCGAATGGCGTCCTGACGCGGATCGAGGGTGATCCCACGGCGTGGAGCGAACGACTCGGGAGCATCCTCGATCGATGTCGGGAACTGACCGAGCGAAGCCCGCAGGACCGCGAGGCGATCCTCGGCTGGCTTCGATCGCTCGCGTCTCGAGGCGCAGCCGATGGCCACTCCGCCATGCTCGCGAGCATCTCGGAGGCCATGAAGGCGGTCGAGGCCAGCGACCAGAGTCCCCGAGACCCGGCGTGGAGTGCGACCCTTGCCAATGCATCGCGTGAGCATGTGGAGACCGCACTTGCTTCGTGCAGACGCGTGGAGGCATCGACGCGGGAGTCGTGGCTCCGGCGGTGGCTGAGCCGTTCACTCAAGCGTGCCAAGCAGGTGCTTCAGGCGCTGCGGTCAGACGCCGTCGATGCGCTATTGCTCGAGGTCGCTCGGAGCGGCGTTCGTCATGCCGAGGCGCTCGAGCGGGAGGCCGCGGTGATCGAGGCGGCGGAATCGTGCCATCCCACGCTCGGCCGAAGATTCGACGACCCCGCGGCGGCGAAGGCGCTCGTGCGACGGGTGCATGCCACGGCGGCGGAGGCGTTCGCCATGCACGAGGATCTTCGGCACGCGCCGATGCTCGCGGGCATGGTCGAGGAGATCCTGAAGGGACGGCCGCTATCGCCGGCGGATGTCGCGTTGGTCGAAGCGCATCGGCGTCGGGCCGACGCGGTCGCCGCGTGCCTGCCGGCGATCAACGAACTTGCTTGGCTCTTCAATAGCGCCGCGATCGACGGGCTGATCAAGGAGGCTCGCTCGGGAGGCGGAGTAGGCGAATGGGCGGACCGCGCGATCGGCGACCTCGACCGAATCGAGGCGCTCGCCGCCTGGGAAGTCGAGCTTCAGACAGCTAATCCCTCGTGGCGGCCGGTGATCGAAACGCTCGCGGCATGGGGCCACCAGCACTGGTCGGAGGTTGCCGAGTCGAAGCAGTGGGGGGATCGCTGGGAGGTCCTCTTCCTCGTCAGCATGGCGAAGGGTTGGAAGGCTCGACTGATCGGGAAGCATCCGGTGCTGGTCAGAGTGAGCCCGACCCAGCATGAGGCGATGGCGAAGCGGCTCGGCGAACTGTTGTCGGACAAGCGGAAGCTGGAGGCTCGGTCGATCGTCGCGACGTGGAGTGCGCGTCAGCTGCAGTCGAAGCGGCGATGTCCTTGGGAAGCGGTGTTCAAGCTGCGGGGCAGCAGGAACGGGCCTTCGCCGAGGCTGCGCGAAGCGATCGGCAACAGCGCGGAGCGGGGCCTCTTCGACATGCGTCCCTGCTGGCTGACCAATCCGGCGGCGGTCTCCCAGATCTTCCCGCGTCTGGAAGGGCTCTTCGACCTCGTCATCTTCGACGAAGCCTCGCAGTGTCCGGTCGAACTGGCGATCCCGACCATCTTCCGCGGCAAGCGGGTGCTGATCGCAGGCGACCAGAAGCAGCTTCCGCCGACCAGCTTCTTCAGTTCCGCCGGCGACGACGAGATCGAATCGAGTCAGGAGGCCGAGGCTGAGGACGAGCCGGTCCAGCAGAACGACGAGAGCGTCCTCGCGCGAGTTCGAAGCAGTTCGGTCGCGGAGAGCCTCGACTTGCTCGAGGCTGCGGTGAGCTGCCTGCCGTCCACCTACCTGCAGGTCCATTACCGCAGCGAAGACCCTGCGCTCATCCAGTTCTCGAACCATGCGTTCTACGGCGGCCGGCTCGAAGCGCCGCCGACGGCGAAGCCGAGGGACACGCTCGCGCCGATCATCTTCAAGGATGCCGGCGGCGTGTATGTCGGTCGCACCAACCGCGAGGAGGCGAAGCTCGTCGTCGACGAGATCGCCACGCTGATCACCCAGCCCAACCCGCCCACGATCGGCGTCGTCACGTTCAATATGCCGCAGCGGGATCTGGTCGAGGACCTGCTCGAGGAACGCGGGTTTCAGGATCCGGTGTTCCGGGCCGCCTTCGAGCGGGAGAAGGCGAGGGAGGACCGCGATCTTGACGTGGGGCTCTTCGTCAAGAACCTCGAGAACGTCCAGGGCGACGAGCGGGACGTGATGATCTTCAGCACCACATTCGGCCGCGACGGCGAGCGGCGGTTCTACCGTCGGTTCGGCCCGGTCGGGCAGGTCGGCGGCGAGCGGCGCCTGAACGTGGCGGTGACCCGGGCGAAGCGTCGGGTGATCGTGCTCACGAGCATGCCGATCTCGGAGGTCGCGACGGTGCTCGGCGATCTCGGCGGCAGCGGGGATCTCGTGCCGGCGGGCTATCTGCAGCTCTACCTCGACTACGCGCGATCGATCAGCGGAAGCGACCGGTCGCAGGTCGATCGGATTCTCGGCAGGCTCGGCCGACGCCGAGGCGACCAGACGCTCGAAGGCCCGGACAGTCCCTTCGAGGAAGAGGTGCTGTCGGCGCTTGGTCGCATGGGGATCGACGCCGAGCCGCAGGTCGGCGACGGAGGCTTCCGGATCGACATCGCCATTCCGCACACGGACCGAACCCGCGGCTACGCGCTCGCGATCGAGTGCGACGGCGCGGCGTACCACTCGGACCGTTCCGCTCGCATTCGAGACGTCTGGCGGCAGGGGATCCTGGAGCAGCGAGGCTGGCGCTTCCACCGCATCTGGAGCCGCTCGTGGTGGGACAACCAGTCGCGCGAACTCGAACGACTCGCCGACGCGGTGCGGGCGGCGTTGGAGGGGTGACGCA
>CAZTMB010000173.1:0-4284 GCA_964614695.1 uncultured Isosphaeraceae bacterium
GCCGGCTTGGCGATGCTCGGTTTCGCGGGCTTCGCGCGTCGCCGCCGCCGCTGAGCCATGAAACAGGAGTCGATCGCTCACGGCATAGGCGCCACTCGAGCGCCGGAGATTCGCCGCGGCAGCCTCCAGGATCTCGCCCACGTCATCTGCCGTTAGCATCCCGCTCCACGGTCGGCGGTGCGATGCACGCCCGCCGACGCCGTCGATCCGTCGATGCCTCTCGCGTCCTGCCACGCCCACCACTCTTGAGGAGCCTGCCCATGTCCATCCTGCGATCCCTTGCGTTCGGCGCCGCCTGCGCGTCGGCCTTCCTGCTCTCGGCGTGCGGCTCCGGCGGCGAGGGCGGTGCGACGAGCAGCGCTGCGACGGCGAAGAAGATCAAGATCGGGGTGAGCGTGCCGGCGGCCGACCACGGCTGGACCGCGGGCGTGGTGTGGTGGGCGAAGGAGGCGATGGCGCTGCACCCGGAGGTCGAGTGGCTCTTCCAGACCGCGGAGACCCCCGACAAGCAGATCCAGGACATCGAGAACATGATGACGCAGGGCGTCGACGGGCTCGTCGTCCTCGCGACGGAGTCCGCGCCGCTCACGCCGGTCGCCAAGCAGGCGCACGAGAACGGCATCCTCATCGTCAACGTCGATCGCGGCTTCCTCGAGCCGGTCGCGGACATCTTCCTCGAGGGCGACAACGTCTCCTTCGGCCGCAAGAGCGCGGAGTTCATCGTCGAGAAGCTCGGCGGCACCGGGAAGATCGTGGTGCTCGAGGGCATTCCCTGCACCGTCAACACCGCGCGGGTCGAGGCGGCGATGGAGGTCTTCGCCGAGCATCCGGGCATCGAGATCGTCGGCCGCGACAGCGGCATGTGGAACCGCCAGAAGTCGCTCGACGTGATGCAGAACATCCTCGTCAAGGCGCCGAAGATCGACGCGGTCTGGGCAAGCGACGACGACATGGCTCTCGGCGCGGAGCAGGCGATCGTCGAGGCGGGACGTCAGGACGAGATGTGGATCCTCGGCGGCGCGGGCATGAAGGACATCGTGAAGCGGGTGATGGACAAGGACCCGATGTATCCCGCCGACATCACCTATCCGCCTTCGATGATCGCGACCGGCATCCAGATGGCGGTCTCGGTGCTCGAGGACGGCAACCGCGCCGAGGTCATGAAGTTCATGCCGAGCCACCTCATGATCGACGTCGAGCTGATCCTGCCCGAGAACGCGAAGCGGTTCTACTTCCCCGACAGCGTGTTCTGATCGGGGGCGAAGCGGTGGAGCACCGCGTCGGGTCCGATTCAGCGCCGCTGCGGTGACGCGAACACGATCGCCCCTCGCCCGCTCGGGGCGAGGCGCAGGGTGAACGCGCCGTCGGCGTCCGGCTCGATGCCGATCGGTCCCCAGCCCGCGGGCGGTCGCACCCGCACCGTCTCGCGTCCCTCGGCGCGAACGGACACGCCGATCGAGTCGGGGCTCCACGCGAGGCGCTCGACGAGCACGTTGCCGCGGGCGCGAAGGCCTCGCACCTCGCCTCGCGGCCACGCGGCGGGCCACGCGGGCATCACCTCGAGGATGAATCGCGGCATTGGGCCCGGCGCGAACGCCGCGCCGTCGGCGTCGTCCCGGAGATGCGACTGCAGCAGCATCTCGGCGAGGCCCGCGGCGCCGCCGAAGTTGCCGTCGATCTGAAACGGCGGGTGGTCGTCGAAGAGGTTCGGCAGCGTCGACTTCTCGAGCAGGAGCCGCAGGTTCGCGAGGGCCTCGTCGCCGTCGCGAAGCCGCGCGAAGAAGTTGACGAGCCACGCGCGGCTCCATCCGGTGTGCCCGCCGCCGTTCGCGAGGCGGAACGCGAGGGTCTTCCGCGCCGCCGCGAGCAGCTCGGGCGTGGTGTCGAAGGTGAACTGCGCACCGGGATGCAGCCCGTAGAGATGCGACATGTGGCGATGGCCGGGCTCGGCCTCCCCGAACGGGCGCGACCACTCCATGAGGCGGCCGTCGTCGCCGATCTGCGGCATCGCGAGGCGTTCGCGCGCGGCGATCGCCTCGACGACCACGGGATCGTCGAGCCGATCGAGCACCGTCGCGGCGTCGATCAGGTTCGTGAAGCAGTCCCACACGATCTGCTGGTCCATCGAGTTGCCCATCCCGATGTCGGCGTGCTGGCCGTCCTCGGTGATGAAGGTGTTCTCGGGCGAACTGCTCGGTCCCGACACGAGCCGGCCCGTCGTGGGATCCTCGACGAGGTAGTCGAGATAGAACGCGCTCGCGCCTTGCATGAGCGGCCACGCCCGCTCTTCGAGAAACGCCTCGTCGCCCGAGTGGAGGTACGACTCCCACAGGTGCCGGACCGTCCACGCGCCGCCGTGGGGCCACATGCCCCAGACCGTCAGGCCGATCGGCACGGTGAACGCCCACGCGTCCGAGGTGTGGTGGGCCATCCAGCCGCGGGCGCCGTAGAGGCGCTGCGCGGTCTCGGCACCTCGCTCGGCCAGGCGTTCGGTGAAGTCGAAGAGCGGCTCGTGGAACTCCGCGAGGTTCGCGACCTCCGCGGGCCAGTAGTTCATCTGCAGGTTGATGTTGATGTGGTAGTCGGCGTTCCACGGCGCCTCGAGATGCTCGTTCCAGAGGCCCTGCAGATTCGCGGGCATGGTGCCCGGCCGCGAGCAGGAGACGAGCAGGTACCGCGCGAACTGGAAGTAGAGGGCGAAGAGCGACGGGTCGTTCTCGCCGCCGCGCAGTTCCCGCAGCCGCGCGTCGGTCGGCTTCCGCGCCTGCTCGCTCGTGCCGAGATCGATCGCGACGCGCTCGATGACGGGCGTGAACGAGGCGAGATGCCGCGCGAGCAATTCCTCGAAGGGCCGCGCCAGTGCCGCCTTGGCGGTCTCGCGGGCGGTGAGCTTCGGATCCTTGAGGCGGATGGTCGGATCGATGAAGGCACGAAAGTCGGTCGCGCCCGCGATGACCACGGTGTAGGCGCGCGATTCGCGCCCGATGCCGGGCGTCCCCTCGACCTTCCCGAGCGTCGCCGCGGGCTTGCGGGCGATCTCGCGCGTCGCGGACTCCGCTTCGTCGCAGCGCATCGCCGCGCACCCCGCGAAGCGCACGCCCCGATGCTCGCCATTCACGGCCGTGCCGTGCATGGTGTGGAGCTCGATCACGCGGCGCGTCGAGATGCCGTCGACCGTCTGCTCCGTTTCGTCGTACGCGACCTCCGTGCCGCCGTCGCGCAGGTCGTCGCGACCCGCCGCGAGCGCCGCGATCAGGGGCTTCTCGCCGAGCGCCTCCCAGCGGATGACGATCACCTGGTCGGGCTCGCTCGCGAACACGCGATAGCGGAATCGGGAGCCGTCCGCCGTGAACTCGGTGGTTGCGATGCCCGTGGCGAGATCGAGCGAGCGCCGGTACTCGGTGATCGAGTCGAAGCGGTCATCCCATCGGGTGCCGACGGTGCAGAGCGTCTGATGGCTGCGGACGAGCCGCTCGCTCATGAACTCCTGCTGCATGATCCGCTGCGCGCCGACGACATCACCGGCGAACCAGAGTTCCCGCGCCCGGGCGAGCGAGCCTTCCGCCGGCGTGCGATGGCGATCGATCGGCGAGCCGGCCCACACCGAGTCCTCGTTCACCTGAATGGTGCCGAACGCATCGCCGTAGACCATCGCCCCGAGCCGGCCGTTGCCGATCGGCAACGCTTCGGTCCACTTCGTCGCGGGGCGCTCGTACCAGAGGACCAGTCCCTCTGGCGACGGTGCCGTGCTCGGCGTGGTCCATCCCGGCACGCTGCCTCCGGCGAGCACGAGATCGGCCTTGCTCGCCGCGGTCGCGATCGATTCGGCGAGCGCGGCCGCGCGGCTCGGGTCGATCGCGCCGGGATCGTCGCCTTGAACGACCTGCCAGGCGCCCGCGAGGGAAAGCGCTCCATCGGGACCGGCGAGTCGCGGCGTGCCGTCCCAGATGCCGCCGTTGCCGCCCGAGTCGTGGACGCGCACGGCGATCACCGCCCACTGGCCTGGCTCGACGAGCGCCGCGGGCACGGTGTAGCTGCGATCGGCCTGCCAGGCGGAGGAGGCCTTCGGCGGCATCGAGCCGGTCGCGCCGACCTTGACGCCGTTGAAGAAGGTCTCGTCCGCGTCGTCGATGCGTCCAAGGCGCAGTTCGAGATCGGCCTGACGCCATTCGACGGGAATCTCGACCGCGAGCAGGCACCACGCGAAGCCGTCGTGCACGCCGAGCCCTTGCGGGTCGGCCTCGTTCCAGGCCTTCGGCACCGGCAGGACCGTGGGCGGGGCGG
>CAZTMB010000174.1:0-2184 GCA_964614695.1 uncultured Isosphaeraceae bacterium
CGAACTCGAGCCGGACCTCTTCGCCGGCGCCGAAGATCGCCACCGCGTCGTCGGTCGCTTCGAGCAGTTCCGTGCACGGGCCGAACGCGGTGTAGAAGCCGAACTGGAACTTGACGTCCCAGAGCGGCACGCGGCGGTCGTAGTCGTACCAGGGGCGCCGCTGCGGCAGGTGCGGCCGGAACGCGAAGCCGGTGTCGGCGACGCTCGCCTCGGCCAGCGGCATCGCACGGCGCACCGCCTGCGGGCAGGGCTCGAACCACGCGATCATCGCGCGATCGAGATAGACCTCGTTCGTCGAACGAAGGCGCAGCGTCGTGCAGCCCTCCGGCAGCGCGGCGCGATCGATCGGGAACGACGCCTGCCGCGGCATGCCCGCGGGATAGCCGTACTGCTCGACCAGCACGATCCAGTCGCCGGTCGCGGGATCGAGCGCCTCGAAGGTCGGCGCCTCGGGGGTCGCACCGGCCTGCCACATCGCAAAGGAGGTCGAGGAGTAGGGGTACTCGACCCATCCGTCGACGACGAGGGCCGGATCGCCGTCGCCCTCCGCGATCGGTCGCGGGAAGCGCATCGTGAGCGTCCAGGGCTTCGCGGTGCGGCCGATGAAGCGCGGGTCGGCGTCGCCCGGATCCGCGGCGAGGAAGTCCGCCTGCGCCAGCGCGTCCGTCACGTCGATCGAGATCGCGTCGAGTGACGTCGCGCCGATCGCCATCGTCGCGGAGTCGGGCGTCATCGAGCGTCGGTAGAAGCGCGGCTCGCCGGTCGGGGCCGGGCCGGCGATCCCCATGCGTTCGTCGAGGGTCATCGACCAGCCCGCGGGCAGGTCCCACGCGACGAGCCGCGCCGCATCGAGGTAGCACGCCTCCTCCATCGGTTCGCCGAGGCGGATCTCGTAGCGGCCGTCGCGCGGGGCGATCGCGCCGTCGCCGCCGAGGAGCACCGATTCGAGCGGTCGAGGCGTCGGGTAGATCGGCACGAGCGTGCCGTCGGGCCTCTCCTCGATCGCGGCGAGGTAGCCCATGCCGCCGACGCCGAGGGTGTCGGTGATGAACTCGAAGCGTTCGCCGTTCCACGCGAAGATCACCGGGCAGGAGGAGATCTGCCGCTGCGTCTCGACGACGCTGTGCACCCCCGCGCCGAGATCGAGTTCGCTCTGCAGGACGCCATCGGGCCAGTCGATCGAGAGCCATTCGATCCGCGGCGCGCCGCCGAGGCCGAAGAGCACCGGTTCGAGCGGTTGCCCGTGAGATCCGCCGCGCCACGGCAGGGCGGTGCGCGACTGCCACGAACCGACGGTCCGCGCCTCGCCGCGGGTGCCGAGACCGCTCTCGTTCGTGCGCATCTGCTGCGAGGGATCGGTGCGTCCGCTGAACCAGATCGCCGCGAACGGCATGCGCCCCGGACCGGCGTCGCGCCACTTCGGCACGCCGTCGCGGCTCTCGCCAAGCAGCAGGACCGCGCCGCGGGCATCAGGCACCGCGAGCGAAGCGGTGGCGGGCAGGGGACCCACCGACTCGATGAGGTTGCCGCGGGCGTCGCGGACCTCGAGTTGGATCGCGCCGTCGCCAAGCGGCCGGTTCAGCAGGATGTTCGTGCGGCCGCTTCCGGCAAGGTCGATCGCCGCGAGGGAGAACGCCCCGGGAATGGCCGCCGCCTCCGACGCGATCTCGAGAGGCTCGGGCGTCTCGCCGTCGAGCGACCAGATCGCGAGTTGCCGCGCGTCGGCGTCGCCCGCAAGCGTCGCCAGCATCGGCTCGCCCGAGTCGTCGTCGCGGAACCAGACGGCTTCGGTCGGTTGCGTCGCTTCGATCGGTGCGAAGCGAGCATCCCGTCGCCACGACCACAGCAAATCGTTGATCCAGACCTGCGCGGAGGCGTTCTCCGCAAGCAGCATGACGTCGAGATCGCCGTCGTCGTCGAAGTCGCCGAGCGTCGTCGATGAGGCGTTCGGAAGGGAATCGACGAGCGAACGATGGATCCACGTCGTCGCGCGATCCGCGTCGCCGTCGCGGCGATTCAGGATGAAGTGCGTGCCCTGCTCGTCGCTCGCCAGCAGATCGACGTCGCCGTCGTGGTCGAAGTCGGCGGCGGCGAGGAGGTGAAAGCCTTCCGTGACCGTACCACCCCTCCGCCTCGCTTCGCTCGGCACCTCCCCCGCGTCGCTTCGCTCCGCCGGGGAGGAGT
>CAZTMB010000174.1:2284-4267 GCA_964614695.1 uncultured Isosphaeraceae bacterium
TGCCAAACGACTCCCGCGACCAGCGAAGTCCCTCGCGTTGCCGCCACCAGAAGGGCGAGGTTCCCTCGGCGGGACTCACCGCCACATCGGTGCGGCCGTCGTTGTCGAAGTCGGCCCAGAAGAGCGTTGCGGGCGCGAGCCCGAACCCCAGATCGAGTTCGCCGACCGAGGGGCCGGTCGCGAAGGGCACCAATATCCACGCGGTCGAGCCGTCGTCGGACGGGCTCGACATGGCCAGAGACTCGACGGGGCGCTCGCCGGCTCGGGTCGAGACCACCACGAAGTCGAGCACGCCGTCGCGGTTGAGGTCTGCGGCGGGGCGGACATTCGCCGAAGCGTCCGGAAGAAGCCCGGCGATCGGCATCGGTGTCGCGTCGGCGAAGAGCGGTCCGCTCGGCGGCTTCGCCACGCGATCAAGGTCTTGCGCCGCGCGGACCTCGCCGAGCGGACCCATTCGGGTGTACTTGAACTCCGCGAGCTTGCCGCGGGGGTTGTCGGCGAGGGCGATGAATCGGGCGAGGAGCGCCTCGCCCTCGGCATCGCGACCGAGCCTTGCGAGGCAGCGCTGCGCGCCGAGCAGCGGGCTTCGCAGGTAGTCGTCGAGTTCGATCGACCGTTCGTACCAGCCAAGCGCCTCCTCGAAGCGGCCTTCGAGCTCGAGGCACTGGCCCGCGAAGAACGCCGCATAGGCGTCGGTCGGCGCTCGGTTCGCGCACTCGATGAAGAGATCGCGCGCCTCGCGGCTCTCACCGAGGTAGAGAAGCGCCAAGGCCTTCGCGTACTGCGCCGAGAGATCGCGCGGTCCCCGGCGGCCGTTCTGCTCGAACCACGCCTCGCTCATCGCGTCGAGCAGCTCGATCGCCCGCTCCTGCGCCCCGGGCTCGGACTGGTTGAGGATCGCAATCGCGTGGTTGCGACGCGCATCGCGGGAGGCCGACCATGCCTCCATGATCTGGAGGTACGCCTCTTCGGCCTCCTTGAACTCGAAGCGGTTCATGAGGCCCGCGGCGAGATTCATCGCGGAGCGGTACTCGGGATAGGGGATCTCTTCGACGACCACGACGTCGCTCGGCGCTTCGTCCTTCCCGCAGCCCGCGAGCGCTGCGGCCGCGAGCGTGATGGCGAGGCCGGCGAGCCGGCGCCTCACGACACGTCCCCGCGAACCTGCGACTGGACCGCCTTCTTGGCGGCGGCGATGCGAGCCTCGATCTCGGGGCGCTCGATCGGATGCTTCGCGGCGGGTGCAAGTCCCGGGCCCGGCCCGAGGCCGTGCACCTCGCGCCGCAGGTGCGCGACCATGTCGTGGCCGCGTCGGGTCGCGCGGGCTTCGCGCAGCGCCGCGAGATCGATCGGTGCCACGACGACCTTCTCACCGGGGCCGGGATCGGCCTGCGCGAGCACGCGTCCGTCGAAGTCGACGACCATGCTGCCGCCCGGCCAGGAGAAGGGCGGGTACTGATGGAAGTGGGCGCCCTGATTCGCGGCGACGACGTACGCGGTGTTCTCCGCGGCGCGAGCGCGGTTGAAGAGCGTCCACCAGTCCATCGGCGGCGTCGCCCCCCACGGGTCCATGTAGGCCGAGACCCGCACGAGCACCTCGGCGCCGCGGAAGGCGAGCGCCCGGATCGTCTCGGGGAAGAGCCAGTCGTAGCAGATCGCGCAGCCGATCCGCCCGATCTCGGTGTCGGCGACCGGGAACGCCTCGTCGCCGCCGACGCCAAGGTCGTGCGGGCTCGCGTGCAGTTCCCACGGGATCCACGGATTCACCTTGCGGTAGGTCGCGAGGATGCCGCCTGGCCCGATGAGGAGCGTCGTGTTGAAGACGACGTCGGTGCGCTCGCGGATCCGCTCGAGGAAGGTGCCGGTCTGGATGAAGCAGCCGTACTTCCGGCAGAACGCCTCGTAGCGATCGGTGTGCTCGTTGGGCAGTTCGACCGCGAGCGTCTCGCGCAGACCTTGTACCGAGTCGATCGTGGGCACGGC
>CAZTMB010000175.1:0-4219 GCA_964614695.1 uncultured Isosphaeraceae bacterium
CGGGCGTCGTCGCGGCGTGGGCGATCAGCCGCACCGCGCCGGACCTGCTTCGACTGATGCTCGGGTAGGGAGCGGGCGAGGGGCCGAAGCGGCCACGGCTGGCGATGCGAGGCGTCCGGGAACGCGGGTTCCTGCAGGGAATCGGAGCCTTGTGCAATCCATTCACGCCGTGAATGATTATCATTCACGCCATGAATGATCCGTCACGGCCCCGTCTGGTCGCCGAGGCGATGGAGGCTCGGCTGGCCGCCATGCCGGTCGTCGTCGTGACCGGTGCCAGGCAGACCGGCAAGAGCACGCTGGTGCAGGAGTTCGCGCCGGGACGTCGGCGGTATCTCTCGCTCGACGATCTCGAGGTCGCGGAGGCGGCGCGACGCGAGCCGGAGGTGCTGCTCGACGGACGCGATCCGGTGACGATCGACGAGGTGCAGCGAGAGCCGTCTCTGCTGCGGGCGGTGAAGCGGGCAGTCGATCGCGATCGCCGAAAGGGTCGGTTCCTGCTGACGGGATCGGCGAACCTTCTGCTCATGCGGCAGGTCTCCGAGTCGCTGGCCGGCCGCGCGAGCTACCTGACGCTCTGGCCGATGACCCGGCGCGAGCAGTTGGGGCTTGGCCGGTGCGGGCGGTGGGAGGAACTCCTCGCGGCGCCGGAACAGGAGTGGATCGAGATTCTCGATGCATCCGAGGCCGGGGCCGAGGACTGGCGGGCGCTTGCGCGGCGGGGCGGCTTTCCGACGCCGGCGCTGCACCTGCGTCGCGCGGAGGATCGTCGCGTCTGGTTCGACGGCTACGTGCGCACGTACCTCGAACGCGACCTTCAGGATCTTGCGTCGATCTCTTCGCTTCCCGACTTCCGGCGGCTCATGCGGGCGACGAGCCTTCGAGTGGGCCAGCTTCTCAATCAGACCGAGCTTGGTCGCGATGCGGCGTTGCCGCAACCGACGGTGCATCGCTGGCTGAACCTTCTCGAGACCTCCTACCTGCTCGTGCGCCTGCCGGCGTATGCGGTCAATCGCACCAAACGGCTGATCAAGTCGCCGAAGGTCTACTGGGGCGATGTGGGCACCGCGCTCCATCTTGCCGGTCGCGACGAGCCGGAGGGGGCGCATCTGGAGAACGTCGTGCTCTGCGATCTGCTCGCGTGGCGCGACGCTCGGCTCGACCGTGCCGAGCTCGGCTACTGGAGGACTGCGACCGGCGAGGAGGTCGACTTCGTGGTCGAGGCAGGTGATCGGCTGCTGCCGATCGAGGTGAAGTCTGGTGGTCGACCGACCCTCAAGGATGCCAAGCACCTTCGCTCGTTCCGAAGCGAGTACGGCAACCGGGCCCGGTCGGCGCTGTTGCTGCACACGGGGTCGCGGGTCGAGTGGCTCGCGCCGGATGTGCTTGCGGTGCCGTGGTGGAAGGTCGTGTAGACCGCGCGGGCGTAGGTCGCCGACGAGATCGTTGGCGTCGGCGTCGAGACCTTCACCGACCGTCACGGATCCTCACCGATCGTCGCCGCTCACCCAGCCTTCGATCCACAACGCGCGGGCGGGCACCTCGGGATCCCGCAGAATCCAGGTGCGAGCGCCGCGCTTCTGCAGGCGCCGCGCGATCGCTGCCTCCGCCGAGCCGACCTTGACCAGGACCGGATCACCTTCGCCATCGATCCCGAAGTGCACGCGATGGATTCGGTCGTTGTTGACGGTCGTGTTCGTGCGTTCGACCTTCGTGACGACGCCTTCGACGACGACGCCACGCCGCACGAGCCGCTGACGCCGCCAGCGATGGCGCACGATGAACACGTCGACCACGGCGGCGACGAGTCCGAGGCCGCCGAAGATCGCGCCCACGATCCGATCGTCGCCGTCGGGGGCGGACTTCGTGAGGAGCGCCGCACCCATCGCCAGGAATCCGGCGGCAAGTCCGGTCAGGACGAGGATCGGGAAGGTCGTGCCCTTCCAGGCGCGCCGTGCGATCGGCCCCGGCACCTCGACGCGCGGCGGCACCTGCTCGCGGATCGAGTCGACCATGTCGCGGGTGACGAGCATGCGTCGGATCGCTCGGCCGAGCAGCCCGCCTTGGCGTTCGAAGGTCTGCTTCGCCTCGGCCGCGTAGGAGCCATCGACCGCCTTGGCGGCGCGATGCGCGGCGTGTGGATCGTCGGTGAAGCCGCGGCACGCCGCGAGCGCGTCCTCGACGAAGCGACGGCGACCATCGTCGTCGAGGCATTCGTCGCGATCGCGTCCATCGGACCACGACGAACCGATCGCTCGATGCACGACGATGCCGTCGCGGGCGACCTTCACCCGAAGATCGCCGACGAGGGCAAAGGCATCGAGCGTCGATCGCGTCAGCAGCGCCCGCACCGACTCGGCGTTCGCGGTGACGATCGAGTACTGCGACGCGAACGCGGCGTGGTCCTCGATCTCAAGAGTCGGCACGCCGAGCAGTCGCAGAGCGGTTGCGCCGATCCGGTCGCCGAGGGTCCGGCGGGGAACGAGTTCGAACTCCGGCAGGCCGTGATCCGGGCGATCGAAGAAGAGGATCGTGCGGCTCACCGTCCACGACCGCGGCGGGCTCGAGGCGCCGCGCCCGCTGCCACCCGAACCAGACGACTGCTCCCGCCAGGCGACATCGGCCAGGACTTCGCGGCCGCGATCATGCGTTCGTATCCGCGGCGAACCCGGTCCTCTCTCGTCGAATCGCAGGTCGACTTCGCCGAGCGCCGACTCGATCGCGACGCGGAGGTCTTCTTCAAGCGATGCGGGGGAGAAGGAGTCGATGGGATCGTCGGTCATGCCGAGCGGAGTCTACGAACGGTTGTTCACCCTGCGATCGCAGGGGTGGAACGACACGGCAGACGCGGGCCACGACGCTGGCTGCGGAGCGACGGGCCCTCTTTCGTCGACACCTTCGGCGACGTTCCCCCGTGAGGCGTACTTCGAGTGCAAGGCGTCGACCGTCGCAGCCGGCGTCATGGCGTCATTTCGGCGATGCGGGCTCGCAGCCGCCGGCCTTCCTCGGCAGCAGCGTGGCTTCCCGAGTCGTCGCCGAGCGCCCGGCGAACCTCCGCAAGGCGTGCCCACCAGGCTGCGGCGGTGTTGACGATGCCTGGATCGGTCGCGGTGGCGAGTGAGCCCACATGCGCTTCGCACGCCATTAGCAGCTCGAGAGCACGAGCGGCATCTTCGAGCTTGAGATGGGGCACCGCGGCAAGCTGACTGCTCCAGACAAAGCCGTTGGGGCTCTCGGCGATCGAGTCTGGGCTCGCCAGATACTCCGACCGCTCGCGATCGAAGGCCGCGATCGCTTCGTCCCATTCCTCGCGAGCGGAATGCACCGTGGCGATCTCAAACCAGACGTTCGCAGGCGACCAATTCATGCACCGCTCGGGGTTCATGCCGGTCTCGATCGCCTCGCGGTAGGCGTCGAGGGCGTCGTCGAACCGTTCTGCCTTGCGGAGCGCGTCGCCGAGCCATCCGAGCGCGAGGGCGACATGCCGCCGGTCCTCCCTCTCGCGGGCGATCGAGACGGCGCGACGCTTCCACTCGATCGCGGCGTCCGCGTCGCCGAGCCGGCCGTGTAGGTCGTCGAGGCGTGCCGCGGCGCGGCTAGCGTTGAAGGTGTTGCCGTAGGCGGAATGCACCTCAAGGCAATGCTCCTCGGCCGCGATCGCCTCGCCCCACGCCTCGCGAGCCTCGTGCACCATAGCGATCCGCTTCCAGACGCCCGCAGGCGACCAAGCGGTGCACCGCTCGGGATTCATGCCCGTCTCGATCGCCTCGCGGTAGGCGTCGAGGGCTTCGTCGAACCGTTTCGACTCGCGGAGCGCGTCGCCGAGCCATTCGAGGGCGAGTGCGACCTGGCGCCGGTCGTTCCCCTTGCGGGCGATCGAGACGGCGCGGTGCTTACACTCGATCGCGGCGTCCGCATCGCCTAGCCGCCCATGCAAGTCGTCGAGGCGTGACGCGGCGCGGCAGGCGTTGTCGGTGTCGCCATCGGCGATCTGCACCTGGAGGAACCGCTCCTCGGCCGCGCTCGCCTCGTCCCACGCCTCGCGAGCCTTGTGCACCTTGGCGATCTCAAACCAGACGCTCGCAGGCGACCAATCCTCGCATCGCTCGGGCTTCATACCGGTCTCGATTGCCTCGCGGTAAGCGTCGAGGGCCTCGTCGAACTGTTCGGCCTCGCGGAGCGCGTCGCCGAGCCACCCAAGAGCCAGCGCGACATCCCG
>CAZTMB010000176.1:0-4218 GCA_964614695.1 uncultured Isosphaeraceae bacterium
TCGACCGCCTCCGGCGAGAACTGGATCTGCGAAAGCGTCCCGATCCGCGTCCGGCTGCGAAAGAGCCAGTTCGAGAGGTCGATCGCGCCGTCTTCTCGCGAGAAGTAGATGACCGAACGGCGGGCGAGCAGGCCGAGGTTCTCGAGCCAGAAGCCCCGCGTGAAGACGTCGAGATCGAGGTCCGGCGCCGCGAGCATCAGGGTCTCGAGCTTCAACGCGACCTGCGGATCGAGGTCCTGCGCCTGAAGCGCGATGTTCAGCTCGCGGAGCGCCGTGACCGCCACATCCGTGCCGCGGCTGTGCGCGACGAGATGCAGGCGTTCGATCTCGGGCATCGCGGCCAGGAACCGGATCAGTTCCCGCAGGTGGAAGGAGGTGAACTCGCCGGACTCGCGATCGTAGAAGTAGCCGCGCAGTCCGCCCGATCCCGCCGGCCAGGTGTAGGCGATGAAGACGCCCTGCCGTGAGATCGACTGCCACAGGATCGCCGCCCTCGCGATCGCGTCGTAGAAGGTGTTGTTGAAGCCGTGGACGTAGAGGTAGACGTCCTTGTGCGGCGTGCGCTCGAGCCTCGACCGGACCAGCGACTTGAGCCCTTCCAAGGCGACATCGAGCTTGGCCTGCGCCTCGGCGGTTCGGCGCAGCGCGCCGTCGACCACCTCGAGCGAGCGGGTCGTGAGGGTGAATTGGCCCGCCTCGTCGACCTGCGTCAGGTCGAGCGCCCATTCGGTCGAGCGATCTCCGGTTCCGCTGAACTCGACGAGTTCTTCCCAGGTCGGCGCCGGATCGAGCGACACCTCGGCGGTCCCGTAGGCGATCGCCAACGCGCGACCGTAGCCGTAGCGAGGCCCGCGGCGCGAGACGCCTTCCCGCGAGCGATCGGTCACGTAGAGGATCTCGATCTCCGGGGTCTGCAACGAAGGGTCGAGCGCTCGAAGCCGATCCGCTCCCGATCCGTCGCGCGAGAGGTTCGGCGTGGGCGGCATGCGCTCGAGCGGCGCGCAGGCGGCGAGCGCAAGCAGGATCGCGGCGACGAGCATGCGAGCGATCGGCATGCCGTCACGATAGCGAGACCGCATGCCTCGCCGGACGGTGTCGGACTCGTCGGTTCCGAACCGGCGGCGGAACACCGCGCCCTCGTCGGCCACGCCACGCGCCCGAACCGGCGGCCTCGTGCCGGATCATGGGCGATCGAGGCGCTTCGCTCCCCCGTCGTCCGCGGCCCTCTCAGAGCTCGCGCCAGCGCACCCGATGGCGGTCGATCGATACCCTTTCAACTCGCCCCGCCCGGAGGTCCCGCCATGCCGGCCCTGCTTCGCACCATCCTCGCCGTCTTCGTCGGCATCGTCGTGGGCGGCCTCGTCAACTACGCCCTCGTCATGGTCGGCGCGGCCGTGGTTCCGCCGCCCGAAGGCGTCGATGTGGGCAACCTCGAGAGCATTCGCGCGAACATCGGCGCCTACTCCGCGGCGCAACTGCTGCCGCCGTTCTTCGCCCATGCGATCGGCACGCTCGTGGGCGCCGCCGTGGCGACGAGGCTGCACGCGCGAAGGCCGCTTCGTCCGGCGCTCTTCGTCGGCGCGTGGTTCCTGATCGGCGGCATCACGATGATCGTCTTCATCCCCGAGACGCCGGCGTGGTTCGCGGTGCTCGACCTCGGCGTGGCGTACCTGCCGATGGCGTGGCTCGGATGGCGGTTGATGGCCCGGCGCCCGACCGCTTGAGTTCCCTGTCGCATCGCCCGGCGTCGTGCGGATCCGATGAGACTCGACTGCCGGGCTCGCGCCTCGGGTACGGGTCTCTCACGCAGACGGTCTCGAGCCCGAACGCTCGCTACGGCCATTCCACCGAGCCGGCGCGACGGTTCGGCCTCGGTCGCGGCCGCGTCTTCGTTTCGCAGGCGTCTGCGACGGAGTCGGTTTGGATCGAACCGGACCGATCCGACCATGGCGTGATCGACTCCGACCGCCTTGGGCCCGATGAACGACGGCGGCAGCGCGGCGTCAGTTCCCCTGGGCAGCCGTGGCCGCCCGCAGCACCACGCGCGCTGCCGGCTTCGCCGGTCCCACGCCCTCGGCGAGATCGATCGGCGTCGGCGCCGGGCGCTCCCAGCTGGTCGCGGCGATCTCGCCGTTGCGGCGGATCTCGACGAGCGTGAATCCGAAGCTCTTCGCCGCATCGGTGTCGAGGAGGCTCCCGCCGTTGCCGGCGATGAGCTGGCGCACGCCGCCGTGGATCTCCGCATACGACCACCGATGACGGTGCGCGCAGAGATAGGCGACCACCTCGGGCGAGCGTCCGAGCACCTCGCACATTGCCGCTGCGAGCCGATGTTCGCCGCAGTTGTAGAGACTCGCGACCCCGTTGGAGTCGAAGGTGTTCGGGTCCGCGGACTCCGGCCACACGATCGGCTTGTGCCCGAGCACGAAGACGGTTTCCGCGCTGTCCCGCTGCTCGAGCGCGGACTCGAGCCACTGCACCGGCGTCCAACCCGGGACCATCTGGCCACGCGTTCCCTCAACGGACTTGCCGCGGAACTCGACCGCGGCGGTCGGCGGCTGCAGGCAGCCGTCCTCGGGCTCGAGCGAGGATCGGCTGTCGGTGTCGAGCACGACGAAGCGGATCGAGGCCCCGTCGATCGTTCGCGCGTCGAACGAGTTCGAGAACGACGCACGCGATCCCGAGAGGAGGTCTCGTTGACTCTCCCTGGCACCGATCGCCGCCGCAGGCGGGGTGCCGTCGCGGGCCCCGATCCAGCCGTGCCACGCTTCCACCGCAGTCGGATCCGGCACTTCGTACCAGCCTTCTTCGGAGAACTGCACCGCACGAAGCAGCTCGTGATTGCCGGGGATCGGAAGGAGGCGCGTGGTCCCGTTCGCCAACGGCGAATCGTCCCAGAGCCGCTGCCATGCCTGAAGCTGAGCGGCGAGCACCTCGCCGCTGGTCTCGTTGCGCACCAGGTCGCCGACGAACAGGAAGAGTTCAGGCGCTCGCGGCAGCGCCGCGACGTCCCGGAAGGTCTGAACGAGTTGCGGCTCGTTGGCGGTACTCGTGCCCACGAGCAGGCGGCCCTCGCGCGATGCGGGCCAGCCCACCTGATTGCAGCCGACCACCACGAAGGAGAAGACCACCTCCTCGCGGTCGCGATCCGAGGGCTCGGCCGCATCCGGCCTCCGATCGCAGCCTGCCGGACCGCCGAGGATGGCGAGGATCGCGAGGACTGCGAGCGCCGCCCACCATCGGACTCGCCTGACGATCACCTCGCGCGACCGGAGCGCGGCAGCTCTCACCAAGACGGGAATCGATGAAGAGCCGCAGATCGCGCAGGCCATCGAACGAGTCTAACCGGCGAGCCGATGCCGCCGTGCGTCCGTGTCGATGCGCGTCGCCCCGACGACACGACCGCCACGATCAGTCGCAGTGCGCTCTCGATCGAAGGTCATCGCGGCACCGGCGCCTGCAGGCCGCGGCTCGGGAACAGCGAGTGAACGGTCCGGATCGACTCGCGTCCGCGAAGACTCGCCCGCGCGAACGCGCTGCGTCAGTCCTGGTACACCCGCCACCAGCCGCCGCCGAGGTCCTGCTCCCAGTTCGTGTTCCACCACAGGAACGCGCTGTTCGGCGACGGGTGCACGAAGAAGACGCCGCCGCCACGGTCGCCGCTCACTTGAAAGCCCAGATTGCCGTCGGGCGTCCGCTGCACCGACAGAATCGGATAGGGCCCGATCTGCAGGCCGCCGTTGGGCAGGGCGCCGCCGGACGACTCGATCTGGGCGACCGCGGCGTCGAACGCACCGCGATACGTTTCGAAGACCACGCGGAACGGCCAGTCGGTGAAGATCACGCTCGCCAGCACCAGCGGCGTCGCGATTCCGACGATCCGCCAATGCCTCGGCAGCAAGAGCGACGGGATCAGCGAGAGCACGAAGCCGGCGAGCATCAACGGTGCGATCGCGAACGCGATCATCCAGACGAACGCGTCGCTTCCGCCCCACGCCGAGAGCAGGATCTCGACGCCCAGCATCGCCATGCTCAGGACGATGATCGCCTTCGCGAGCCGCGCGACCGCTCGGCGCAGTGGAAACGGACTCTCGCCGAACGTGCGCGGATCCGAAGGATCGAACGCACGTCCACACTCGGGGCAGACCGGCTCGGTCACGCCCTTGAGCGGGTGGCTGCAGCCGAGGCAGTAGCCGGAGGCCGCGGGGAAGGTTCGAT
>CAZTMB010000177.1:0-3967 GCA_964614695.1 uncultured Isosphaeraceae bacterium
AGGAGAACAGGAGAACAGGAGAAGAGGAGAGCGGGAGAGAGTGAGACAGGATGGCGAGCGAGGTGCGGCGATCGTGGTCGACGGCCGCGCGACCCGTCCCGTCCGCTCCGGAGGGATCCGCGTCGGCCTTCAGGTTTCGACTCGACCGACCAGAAGCTTGATCGACCCCAGTCGCGAGATCGACCAATCCAAAGCCCAGAGACGCAGAGGGAGCCGGAGGCCGAAAGACGCGCCAGGACGACCGGGAATCGGAATCACACCCCTGCCGTCACGCCGTCGAGGATCGCATTGAACGTCGCGCTCGGGCGCATCGCCTCGGCGGCCTTCTCCGCATCGGGCCGGTAGTAGCCGCCGACGTCGACCGGACGGCCCTGCGCCGCGATCAGCTCCTCGACGATCTTCGCCTCGTTCGCCTCGAGCTCGGCGGCGATCGGCGCGAACCTCGCCGCGAGTTCGGCGTCGGCCTTCTGATCCGCGAGCGCCCGTGCCCAGTACATCGCCACGTAGAAGTGGCTGCCGCGGTTGTCGAGACCGCCGACCTTGCGGGCGGGCTCGCGGCGGTTGGCGAGGTACTGCGAGGTCGCCTCGTCGAGGGTCGTCGCGAGGACCTTCGCGGAGCGGTTGCCGGTCGCCTCGGCGAGATGCTCGAAGCTCGCGGCGAGGGCGAGGAACTCGCCGAGCGAATCCCAGCGCAGATAGTTCTCCTTCTCGAACTGCTGCACGTGCTTGGGGGCCGAGCCGCCGGCGCCGGTCTCGAAGAGCCCGCCGCCGTTCATGAGCGGCACGATCGAGAGCATCTTGGCGCTCGTTCCAAGCTCGAGGATCGGGAAGAGATCGGTCAGGTAGTCGCGAAGGACGTTGCCGGTGACGGAGATCGTGTCCTTGCCTTCCTTCATGCGCTCGAGGCTGAAGCGGCACGCCTTCGCCGGCGCCATCACGTGGAATTCGAGCCCGGCCGTGTCGTGATCCTTCAGCGATCGCTCCACCTTCGCGATCAGCTCGCGATCGTGCGGGCGGTTCGCGTCGAGCCAGAAGACCGCGGGCGAGCCGGTCGCCCGCGCCCGCGAAACGGCGAGCTTCACCCAGTCGCGGACCGCCGCATCCTTCACCCGGCACATCCGCCAGACGTCGCCTGGCTTCACTGCGTGCTCGAGGATCGTCTTGCCGCCTGCATCGACGACCCGGACGGTCCCCGCGGCGCTCACTTCGAAGGTGGTGTCGTGCGAGCCGTACTCCTCGGCCTTCTGCGCCATGAGCCCGACGTTCGGCACGCTGCCCATCGTGCGGGGATCGAACGCGCCGTGCTCCTTGCAGAAGTCGACGACCGCCTTGTAGACGCCGGCGTAGCAGCGGTCGGGGATCGTCGCCTTGGCGTCGTGCAGCTCGCCCTTGGCGTTCCACATCTTGCCGCCGTCGCGCACGACCACCGGCATCGACGCGTCGATGATGACGTCGCTTGGGACGTGGAGGTTGGTGATGCCGCGATCCGAGTCGACCATCGCAAGCCCCGGGCCGCGCTCGTAGCAGGCGGCGATGTCGGCCTCGATCGCCTTTCGCTCCGGCTCGGGCAGCGTCGCGATCTTCGCGACGACGTCGCCGAAGCCGTTGTCGGCGTCGACTCCGAGCTTCTCGAAGGTCGCGGCGTGCTTGTCGAAGACCGGCTTGAAGTACGCCCGCACCGCATGCCCGAAGAGGATCGGGTCGGAGACCTTCATCATGGTCGCCTTGAGGTGCAGCGAGAAGAGCACGCCCTTCGCGCGGGCGTCCTCGATCTCGCGCTCGAGGAAGGCCACGAGCGCCTCGCGCGACATGAAGGTCGCATCGACGATCTCGCCCGCGTCGACCTTGATTCCGTCCTTCAGCGTCCGCGTGGCGCCGTCGGCGCCGGCGAACTCGATGCGCAGCGTGCCCGCGCCGGTCATGGTCAGGCTCTTCTCGTTGCCGAAGAAGTCGCCCGACTCCATGTGGGCGACGTGGCACTTCGAGTCCTTGCTCCACGCGGCGAGGCGGTGCGGGTTCGCCTTCGCGAACTCCTTGACCGACCGGGGCGCCCGGCGATCGGAGTTGCCTTCACGAAGCACCGGATTGACGGCGCTGCCCTTCACCTTGTCGTACTTCGCCTTGACGGCGCGCTCCTCGTCGTTCGAGGGCTCCTCGGGATACTCCGGCAGGCCGTAGCCCTTCTGCTGCAGCTCCTTGATCGCGGCCTTGAGCTGCGGGATCGAGGCGCTGATGTTCGGCAGCTTGATGATGTTCGCCTCGGGCGCGAGCGCGATGCGCCCGAGTTCGGCGAGGTCGTCGGCGATCCGCTGGGAGGCCGAGAGCCGCTCGGGGAACGCGGCGAGGATGCGGCCCGAGAGCGAGATGTCGCGGGTCTCGACCGGCACGCCGGCGGCGCCCGCGAACGTGCGGACGATCGGCAGGAACGAATAGGTCGCCAGCGCCGGGGCCTCGTCGGTGAGGGTCCAAAGGATCGGAGCGGTGGTCGTCGAATCGGACATCGGTGACTCTCTCGTCTGAGTGCGGAAGGATCGCGCCTGTTCCATGCGCCCGGCGAGGCGATCGCCTCGGGGCGTGCCGCGGACACGGCGGACGCCGTGGCCGGGGGCGAAGGCGGAAAGTGTACGGAGTCCCGCCGCCGACTCAGCCGGCTCGGGAAGCCCGGCCGACCGCCTGTTCAAGCCAGTTCTCGAGCGCCCGGATCGGCTTGAGATCCTCGAACGCCCGCGACGACGCCGCCGCGATCGCGGCCGACAACGCCCTTCGACGATCCGCCTCGCGAGCGAGCTCGATCGCCCGGCGCACGTAGTCCGCCTCGTCGGTCGCGACGAGACCTTGGGCGAAGGCCGCCTCGGGATCGATCGTCGCGAGGATTCCCAAGGCATGGCGTCGCCGCATGAAGGCTCCCGGCAGCGTGAGGACCGGCACGCCTGCCGCGATCGCCTCGAGCGTGGTGTGGCCGCCCGACCATCCGGGCGGATCGAGGAAGACGTCTGCGGCGGCGAGTCGGGCGCGGAAGTCGGCGGTGTCCAGTCGGGGCAGGAACTCGAGCTGCGAGACCGGATCGGCGCCTGCGGCGGCGAACGCCGCGTCGAGCCGAGACCGCACGCGTTCCGCGGCGAAGCGGCTCGCGTGCGGAAGCGAGAAGACGAACCGCGAATCGGGCAGTGCTGCGGCGATCGAGGCGTAGAGCGCATCGAATCGCGGGTGATGCTTGTGCGAGGTCTGCGCGCACCAGAAGACGACCGTCGACTCCGCCCAGCCGAGCGAGGTCCGCGGCGCGGGCGAAGGAACGTCCGGCCGCGCGATCCACGCGCCGAGCCGCGGCAGTCGGACGAGCGTCTCGCTGTAGTGCGCCGCGGCCGACTCGGGCTCCATCGCCTCGCTCGAAAGAAACGCGTCGATCGACGCGAGCCCCGTCGATTCGGGATGTCCCCACGCCACGGCCTGCACCGGGGCGAGCCGCAGCGCCGCGAGACGCGTCGCCACCGGCTCGATGCCGATCTCCGGAAGGAGGATCGCGTCGCACCCGAGCGACTCGATCGTGCTCGCCCAGGCGGCGAAGGGCCGCATGCCGCGCTCGACGCGATCGGCCCGCGCGAGCAGCGACTCGCCGAAGGCGTCGCGGCGCCGACCGACGTCGATCGCGACCACCTCGAAGCGCGATCGATCGAGGTGACGCATCCAGCCCTCGAGGAAGAGACGCGCCACGACGTGGTCGCACCAAAGTCCGGAAAGGATGCCCACGCGGTGTCGCGATGCACGCGGACTTCCCGCGAGACTCGTCGCGGCGTCCGACGCCGATGCCGCTGAAGTCGCCCGCGTGGCCGACGTTGCCGAGGTGATCGAGGTCGCACCCATGGCCGACTTCGAATAGATCGCCGCGAACGCCCGCGCCGCAGCGGGATCCGGCTCGCAGCAGGCCGCTCGCAGGAACGGCCACGGCAGTCCCGCGTCGCCGAAGAGT
>CAZTMB010000178.1:0-3915 GCA_964614695.1 uncultured Isosphaeraceae bacterium
CTCGACGAGACGCCCGCCGAACGCGACGCCCGCATGGCGTGGTGGCGCGAAGCCCGCTTCGGCATGTTCATCCACTGGGGCCTCTACGCGATCCCGTCGGGCACCTGGAACGGCAAGCGCACCGGCGGCGCGGAGTGGATCCTCAACACCGCGCGGATCCATCCCGACGCCTACATGCCGCTGCAGCAGGAGTTCGATCCGGTCGACTTCGACGCGACGCAGTGGGCGATGATCGCGAAGAACGCGGGCATGAAGTACCTCGTGATCACCTCGAAGCACCACGACGGCTTCTGCCTGTGGCCGAGCGAGCACACCGAGTTCGACGTCGAGAACACGCCGTTCAAGCGGGACATCCTCGGCGAGCTTGCGGAGGCGTGCCGGCGCGAGGGGATCGTGCTGTGCTTCTACCACTCGATCATGGACTGGACCCATCCGGACTACCTGCCGCGACGGGCCTGGGACGATCGCCCGACCGACGGGGCGAACTTCCGCCGCTACGTCGACCACATGCAGGCGCAGGTCGAGGAGCTCGTCGAGCGCTACCGGCCCGCGGTGCTCTGGTTCGACGGCGAATGGGAATCGACGTGGAACCATCCGCTCGGCGCCGAGACCTACGACCTCGTGCGCACCGCCGACCCGGCGATCATCGTGAACAACCGGGTCGACGTCGGGCGCGAGGGCATGGCCGGCCTCACCCGCGACGGCGGCTTCCGCGGCGACTTCGGCACGCCCGAGCAGGAGATCCCTGCGACCGGCCTGCCCGCCGGCGTCGACTGGGAGACCTGCATGACCATGAACCGCTCGTGGGGGCACCAGTCCTTCGACACCGAGTTCAAGAGCGTCGAGGACCTGATCCGCAAGCTCGTCGACATCGCGAGCAAGGGCGGCAACTTCCTGCTCAACGTCGGCCCCGATGCGAAGGGGAACTTCCCGCCCGAGTCGATCGCGCGGCTCGCGGCGATGGGGCGGTGGATGGATCTGAACGGCGAGAGCATCCGCGGCACCACCGCGAGCTGCTTCGGCAACCTCGCGTGGGGGCGCTGCACGCGTCGGGCGCTTCCCGACGGGAACGAGCGGCTCTACCTGCACGTCTTCGCACGGCCCGCCGGCGGCGAACTGCGCCTGACCGGACTCATGAACACGCCGCTTGCGAGCGACGCCGGCAGCGGCGAGCGCGGCGCGTATCTGCTCGCCGATCCCGGGGCGGGGCACCTTCCGGTGCGGCGCGAAGGCGCCGACCTCGTGATCACGCTGCCGCCGACGCTGCCCGATGCGATCGACACCGTGATCGTGCTCGATCTCGAGGGGACCGCGGTCGTGGTCGGGCCTCCGGCGATCGAACCCGGCGACGGCGCGATCTTCGTCGGCGAAGTCGAGGTGACGCTCGCGACGCCAAGCGACGAGGTCGAGATCCGCTACACGCTCGACGGCACGGCGCCGACGCCGCTGTCGCGGCTGTACGAGGGGCCGTTCGCGCTTCGCGAGAGCGCCACGCTCTCGGCCGCATGCTTCCTCCGCGGCGAGCCGGCGTCAGGCGTTGCGAAGGCGACGCTCTCGAAGGTGGTGCCGAATCCGGCGATCTCGGTCCTCAAGGCCGATCCCGGGCTGCAGGCCACGTGGCATCTCGGCAACTGGAAGGCGATGCCCGACTTCGCGAGCCTCGAGATCGCGGGCAGCGCCGTGGTCGATCGCGTCTCGGTCGCGAACAAGCCGCGCGAGGACCAGTACGCGATGCGCTTCACCGGCCTGATCGACGTGCCCGCCACCGGCGTCTACGAGTTCTTCCTCACCTCCGACGACGGCAGCGTGCTGAAGATCGACGGCGCGATGGTCGTCGACAACGACGGCCTGCATTCGGCGCTGACGAAGTCGGGCACCGTCGCCCTCGAGCAGGGGCTGCATCGCTTCGAGGTGGGCTTCTTCGAGGCGGCCGGGCAGGATGACGTGGTGGTCGAGTGGATCGGTCCCGGATTCGAACGGCAGCGGGTGCCGCCCGCCGCGTACTTCCATTGAGCGCACGATGTCGATCGACTTCTCCGAAAAGTGGCACCGCCGATTCCTCGCCATGAGCGAACTGATCGCCTCGTGGAGCAAGGATCCGTCGCGCGGCGTCGGCGCGGTGATCGTCTCGCCGTCCAAGCAGATCATCGCCACCGGTTTCAACGGCTTGCCGCGGGCGATCGAGGACCTGCCCGAGCGGCTCGCCCGTCCCGCCAAGTACGACCTCGTCGTGCACGCGGAGATGAACGCGATCGTGCAGTGCGCCTGCAACGCGGTGTCGCCGTCGGGGTGCGCGATCTACTCGTCGTTCTTTCCGTGCATCCACTGCGCGATCGCGATCGTTCAGGCGGGGATCACGACGGTCGTCGCGTACGAGCCGATGACCGGCGACGAGCACTGGCTCGACTCGATCGAGAAGAGCCGCGCGGTCTTCCGCGAGGCGGGCGTCGAGTTCCTCGAACTGTCGAGGGGGTGAGGCGCGGGCAGGACAGCGCGCGCTACTTCAGCCAGCGGCCGCCATCGATCCGCACCGTGCTGCCGGTGACGTAGCCCGCGTCGAGCGCCGCCCAGGCGACCGCGCGGGCGACCTCCTCCGCCGAGCCGCTCCGCCCAAGCGGAATGCGCGACTCGTAGCGGGCGACGAGGTCCGGATCGCTGCCTTCGGGCCAGAGCACCGCGCCGAGTTCGAGGCCGACCGTGCGAACCGCCGGGGCCAGTTCGACCGCGAGGATCTCGACGAGCGACGCCTTCGCGGCCTTCGACATCAGGTAGCTCGACCAGCCGCGGCGCGGACGCCCGGCGGCATGGATGTCGAGGAGCATGACGATCGCGGGCCGGACCGCGAGCGTCGAGCGCTCGAGCATCGGCCGAAGCGCCGCGGTCAGCAGGAGCGGACCGGAGGCGTGCACCGCGAGGTCCCGCGCGATCGTGGCCGGAGCGAGCGCCTCGAGCGGCGTGGGTTCATAGACGCTCGCGTTGTGGACGAGCCCGTCGAGCGTCACGTCGGCGAGGCTTGCCGCGAGATCCGCGATCGAGTCGGGCGTATCGAGACGAAGCTCGCGCAACTCGACGTTCGCCTCGCGATCGGCCATCGCGACCGCGGCGACGGTCTCGAAGAGGCCTTCGGCGCCGCGGGTGCTCGAGAGGACAAGGTCGCAGCCGCGTCGCGCGAACTCGACGGCGATCTCGCGGCCGATGCGGCGGCTGGCTCCGGTGACGAGCACGCGCGGTCGGCTCATGGTTCACGCACTCCGAGGCGAGGAAGGATCATCCGAAGCGTTCGCTTGGGCCGTCATCGTCGGTCGTGCCCTCGCTCTCGCGAGGCGGCACCGGATGGCGGCGTCCCGCCTCGCGCCACGCGTCGGTCGAGCCGCCGTGCGAGCTCTTCGCCGCGCGATCGCTTCGCGTGAGCCGGCCGACCGCGGATTGCCTCGATCGGATGGCGATGATCACGAGGAGCGCGACGAGCATCGTGCCGCCGAGGACGAGGACGCCGATCGCGACGGGAAGACTCGACGATGGCGCTTCGGCGGCCGCCGCGGTCGATTCGGCCGGCGTGGCGGCGTGCGCTGCGGCGGCGAGGGCGAGGCTCGCGAAACTGGCGAAGGCGAGGCGGGTCGAGCAGCGTGCGATCGAGGTCACGTCGCGAGTGTACGGATCGCGGCGGTGGACGCGTCTCGCTCGCCTCGCAAGTGAGGCGGAGTCTGCGTGCCGACTCCGCTCGTGCCCCTCCGCCTCGCGTTGCTCGGCACCTCCCCGACCTCGCGTCGCTCGGTCGGAGAGGGGGCCAGAGGCCCGCGGTCCACCGATTCGGGAGTCGGAGAACGTGTCGCGAGGTGGACCGTGACCGTGACACGTGGACCGCAGGCGTCTCGCGTCTGGTGGACCGCGGGCGTCTCGTGTCTGGTGGACCGC
>CAZTMB010000179.1:0-3903 GCA_964614695.1 uncultured Isosphaeraceae bacterium
TCGCGACGGGCGACTTGGTCTCCGGCGCCCCCACCGACGTTCTCGCTGGCGCTCGAACGTCGACTCCCCCGCTTCGCTTCGCTCGCGGTGGAGTGGGTGACTCTGCGCGATTGCGATGGATGTGGTCGCGGGCCCGCGACAAGATCGCTCGCAGCAATCTGCACGCTGGTGCTTCGAGCGCGGGCCACGTCACGCGCCCGGCGCTCGCTTCGCTCGGCGTGACGTTTCTTGGACAGGATGGACTTGGTGGACGGGATGGACTTCCGAACCGCGAAGCGCTGCACCTGCGGCGGGCGGTTGGCGTGTAGCAGGTCGATCTCGCTGCGGTCGTCCAGCGAGCTCTCCTGCTCTCCTGCTCTCCTCTTCTCCTGCTCTCCTGCTCTCCTCTTCCCCTGCTCTCCTATCTCTTCTCCGCGATCGCCGCTTCGTAGCTTTGCACGCATCGCACCGCGGCGCCATCCCAGGTGATGCCTCGCACCTCGAACTGCCCGTGCTCGACGAGCGTGCGCGAGAGCGGGGGATGTCGCAGCACCGCGATGATCTTGTTCGCCATGTCGTCGACATCCCAGAAGTCGACCTTCAGGGCGTTCACCAGCACCTCGCTCACGCCGGAGCTCTTGCTGATCAGCACCGGCACGTTGTGGCTGAGCGCCTCGAGCGGCGCGATGCCGAACGGCTCGGAGACGCTCGGCATCACGTAGAGGTCCGCGATCGCGAAGACCCGCGCGATGTCCTTTCCGCGCAGAAAGCCGGTGAACAGCACCTTGTGGCCGATCCCCATCTCCGCAGCCCGCTGGATCATGCTGGCGGCAAGGTCGCCCGATCCCGCCACGACGAACTTCACGTCCTCGACGAGTTCGAGCACGCGCTTCGCCGCGGCGAGGAAGTACTCCGGTCCCTTCTGGTGCGTGATCCGACCGAAGTAGAGGACGATCTTGTCGCGCTGGCCGATCGGCTGCAGCCCCGCCGCGGTCGGCTCGAGATCGACGCCGTTGTAGACGACGTCGATCTTGGCGGGATCCACGCCGTAGCGGTTCACCGCGATGTTTCGGGTGAGCATGCTGACGGTGATGACCCGCGCCGCGCCGTGCATGCCGCGGCGCTCGATGTTGTAGACCGACTGGTTGACGTGCTCGCCCGATCGGTCGAACTCGGTCGCGTGCACGTGCACCACCAGCGGCTTGCCGGACATCTTCGCGAGCGTGAGGCCGGCGGGATAGGTCAGCCAGTCGTGGGCATGGATGACGTCGAACTCGACGCCTTCGGTCGCCTCGACGCAGAACCGCGCGTAGCGATCGGCTTCGGCGACGAGGTCGCCGCTGTAGTCGGCGGCCATCGGTCCGTACGCGCTTCGCCGCCGCTCGGGCGGACCGGCTTCGGGAAGCATCTCGACGAGCGTCAGATCGAGACGGTCTTCCGGTGAACCGTCGAGTCCGCCGAGTCCGCCGCTTTCGGCGATCGCTTTCAGTTGGGTGAACGAGAGGCCGCCCTCGGACGCGATCCGCTCCCAGACGCCCGAAGGCGTCGGAGCCGTGGTCGACGTGTACGCGGAGATGAACGACTCCGGCAGCGGCAGGAACTTCGTATGCCGGAATCGCTCGACGAGCGGGCCGATCCTCGCGGCTTCGAGATCGCGCCACCACGGCGACGAGGCCGGGAGGGTCGGACTCGATTCCTCCTCTCGGCGAGGCGGTGGGGCATTCGTCCTTGGCGAGGCGGGCGGCCCCTCGAGCCGCAGCGGAAGCCGCCCGGGCGTGACCAGCTCGACGTGCGAGGAACTCTCGGGCGGAATCGGCCGAGGCAGCACGAAGGTGACCGGCACGCCGGCGCGATCGAGCGCCTTGGTCAGCCCGAAGCAGGCCGTGCCAAGTCCCCCCGTGATGAACGGGGGGAACTCCCAGCCGAGCATGAGGACGCGTGGAGGCATCGTGGCGGGGGCTTCGAAGCCGTCAGTCCTCGTCGGAGCCGCTCATGTCGCCCAGGGCGCGAAAGGCGGCTTCGTAGGCGAGCAGGAAGCGAAGGGTCTGGTCGGGGTCGGACGCGATCGCCGGCGGCAACGGCGTCTCGAAGGTGTAGAGCAGGTCGTCGCTGCGGAAGTGCTTGACGACGAGGTCGGTCTCCGGCACGTCGAGGCCGAGTTCCGTCAGCTCCTCGGCGACCAGCTCCTCGAGCGGATCGCCGTAGTGCATGAGGTCGGACTCGATCGACTCGCTGAGCCAGCGGTCGGCGGTCACGAGGCTGACGAAGAGTCGGCCGTCGCGGGCTTCAAGCCGGTAGAAGGCGTCCGCGGCGGCGTCGCGGGCCTTGCACTCGAGCCGTTCGCCGGCAAGAAGCACCGAATCGAAGGTCTCGCGGGCGCGGGGGTCGTCGGCGATCGAGGGCAGATGCCTTGCGGCGGTGGCGGATTCGGTCATGGCTGAGGCGAGAGCGAGGGAACGGGAGTCCGGAAGCGGACGGGAGAATCGCGAAAGACAAGGCTGCCGCCACGAGCGGGATCCGGAGCAACCCGCGGCATGAACTGGACGTCGAGGCGTCGCACCACGCGGGTTGTCTCGACGGCGAAGCCCCGCTTGATCGTCGGGGTCGGGATCATAACCGGCGCGAGGGGCGGTCTCGGTCGAGGCCGGCGGCAATTCGTCCGTTCTTGGAGGGTGCGACGGTGGTTCGCGGATACTCCTCCGCGGCAGGATTCGCCGGTGGGTTCGCGGCCGAATCGCGTGGCCATCGCAGGGCGAGACCCTCACCGACCCCAACCTCGAACTCGGCGACCCCATGTCCGATCAGCCCGTGACCCCCCATCCCTCCGAGTCTGCCGTCTGGACCACCCGACGTCTGCTTGATTGGATTCGGGGGCACCTCGAGAAGCACGGGATCGACGGTGCGCGGGTCTGCGCGGAGATGCTCGTCACCTCGGTCCTCGGCTGCGAAAGGGTCCGCCTCTACATGGAGCCCGACCGCCCGGCGTCGCCGCAGGAACGCGCGGCGTTGCGGGATCTCGTCGCGCGGGCGGCGCGTCACGAGCCGGTGCAGTACCTCGTCGGCGAAGCGTGGTTCTTCTCAAGACCCTTCGAGGTGGGCTCCGCGGTGCTGATCCCACGGCCCTCGACCGAAACCCTCGTCGATGCAGCCCTGCAATGGTGCCGCTCGCAGGCGCCCGGGTCGACGCTGCGGGGCGTCGATGTGGGCACCGGCAGCGGCTGCATCGCGACGAGCCTCGTGGCCGAGATGCAGCCGAAGGCGAGGGTGAGCGACCGGTTCGAGGAGGTCCGGCGACAGCGAGCGATCGCGGCGAGACGCGAAGCCGAGGAGGGCGCGGAGCCGACGGCGGTGGACGAGGGCGAGCCACCGATCGCCGCCGATCCGATCCGGCTCTCGATGCTCGCCGTCGACTGTTCGCGCGAGGCGCTCGCGGTCGCCGTTCGCAACGCGAGTCGGCATGGCGTGGCGGAGGCGATCGAGTTTGAGGAGAGCGATCTGTTGATCGCGGCGATGAAGCGAGGGCCGTTCGACCTGATCTGCTCGAACCCGCCCTACATCAGCGATGCGGAGTGGGGGAAGGTCGCGGCGAACGTGCGGGACCACGAGCCGACGGTGGCGCTTCGCGGTGGGCGCGATGGGCTTGACCTGATCCGTCGGCTGATCGCGCAGGCGCCGTCCTGCCTGCGGCCGCAGGGGGCGATCTTCATCGAGATCCAGTTCGATCAGGGGCCCGCCGTCGGCGAGCTCTTGAAGGCGGCCGGCTTCGGCGACGTCCAGGTCCTTCGCGACCACGAGGGACACGATCGGGTGGTGCGGGGGACGAGGGGGTAGAGAGCCGGGCGCGTGACGTGGCCCACGCCCGAAGCACGAGCGTGCAGATTGCTGCGAGCGATCTTGTCGCGGGCCCGCGACCACATCCATCGC
>CAZTMB010000180.1:0-3736 GCA_964614695.1 uncultured Isosphaeraceae bacterium
AGCCGAGGATCTTCCGCACCATGGTGGCGCGGGCCTCGCGAAGCTGGTCGTCGTCGAGTTCGAGTCCCGCGATCGTGCGGAGGTGCGCCGGCTGCACCATGAGGAAGAGCCGGTTCACCGTCTCGATCTTGACGTCCTCGACTCTTCCAAGGCAGGCCCCGAGCCGCAGGCGGCTGAGGAGCTTCATCGATTCCTCGAGGCCGAGCATCCGGGCCGAGCGGAGGATGCCCATCGCCCGATAGACGCGGTCGTCGAGCAGCACCGGGTTCCGCTCGGCGAGCAGCCGCCGCGACTCCCGCTCGTAGGAGATGACGTCCGGCACGATCCGCTGCGAGAACTCCTCGAGCAACTCGTCCTCGGAGACCCCGAGCGTGACCTGATTCGAGATCTGATAGAAGTCGCCGGCGCTCTCGGAGCCCTCGCCGTAGAAGCCTCGGACCGCGAGGTGGAGGTCCTTCGCGGCGCGGCGGACCCGCTCGATCTCGTTGGTCACGCGAAGGCCCGGCAGGTGCATCATCACCGACAGCCGGATGCCGCAGCCGACGTTGGTGGGGCACGCGGTGAGGAATCCCCACCGCGCGCTGAAGGCCAGGTCGAGCGAGGTCTCGAGGTGCTCCTCGACGCCGATCACCCGATCGAACGCCTCCTTCAGCCGGTAGCCCGGCAGCAGGACCTGGACGCGGAGGTGGTCCTCCTCGTTGACCATCACGCTCAGGCTCTCGTCGCCGGAGACCGCGACCGCGCGGGGCGACTCGCTCTGGGCGAACTGGCGGCTGATGAGGTGACGCTCGACGAGCAGTTCCCGCTCATGCGAGGTCGAGTCGCGCATCGGAACCCAGATGAGTCCCGGCGCGAGCGGCTCGGGCAGCGGCGCCCGGCGCACCGCCTCGATCACCTCGTGGCGCTGCGGATCGCTGGCGCGGCGAGGGAACGGGAAGCCGCTCAGGTTGCGGGCGAGGCGCACGCGGCTCGAGATCACGACGTCGCCGTCGGGAGCGGTGGGATCGAGCCAGGGGCCGAAGCTGTGGAGCTTCATGATCGGATGCGTTCGCGGGGGCGGGGGTCGGATCGAAGGAAGGCGGGAACGCCGGCGATCACGCGCCGGACTCGGGCGAGGCTTCCGGCTCGCCCTCGCCGCCGAGGCCATGCAGGCGATCGCGAAGCTTCGCGGCCCGCTCGTACTGCTCGGCGGCGACCGCTTCGTCGAGTTCGCGCACGAGCTTCATCCGCAGTTCGCGGAGGTCGATGCGGTCCTCGAAGCGGAGCGGCTTGCGGCCGAGGTGATGCGTGCCGCCGGCGTGAGCGCGTTCGATGAGCGGTTCGAGCATCGCCTCGAAGGTCTGGTAGCACGCCTCGCAGCCGAGGTTGCCGTGCTGGCGGAACTGGGCGAGCGTCATCCCGCAGTTCGGGCAGGCCGGCGCGTTGGCGGACTTGCGGGTCGAGGCGGCGGCCGCCGCCGCGAAGCCGCCGATCAGCTGGTTGATCGGCTGCGGCTCGGGGACGTACCCCGCCGAGGCCGCGTGGGCCTGGCAGAGATGGACCTCGGACTTCACGCCGTTCTTGATGACGACCTCGTGCACGACCGCGGGCTTGTCGCAGTGATCGCACTTCATGGGTGGCGGGACTCTAGCGCCGCGGCGCCGTCGCCGTCCACCGAGAGGGCGGCGCGGATCGCGGCGAGACGGCGAAGGAGGCGAGGAATCGAGGCGAGATCGAGCATGGTGCTCGCGTCGCTCGGGGCCGAGCGCGGTGCGGGGTGGCACTCGATGAAGAGGGCGTCGACGCCGGCGGCGACGGCGGCCCGGGCAAGCAGGGGAGCCCGCTCCGGTCGCCCCGCGGAACTGGTCCCCTCGGCACCCGGAAGCTGCGTCGAGTGGGTCACGTCGAAGCAGACCCGGGCGTCCTGCTCGCCGGCGATCGCGAGCAGGTCGCCCACGCCGACGAAGTCGTTCACGAGACGGTGGTAGCCGAAGAAGGTGCCCCGCTCGGTCAGCATCACGCGGTCGCCGCCGCTCTCGCGGACCTTGCGGATCGCCTGAAGCATCTCGGCAGGAGCCATGAACTGGCCCTTCTTGATGTTGACCGCGCGGCCGGTCGAGCCCGCGGCGGCGAGCAGGTCGGTCTGGCGGCAGAGGAACGCGGGAATCTGGAGAAGATCGACGGTCTCGGCGGCCGGCGCGGCCTGCGACGCCTCGTGGATGTCGGTGGTGACCGGGATGGCGAGTTCGCGCTTGATCGTCGCGAGGCGCCGCAAGCCTTCTTCAAGGCCGGGGCCGCGCGAGGACTTGATCGACGAGCGATTCGCCTTGTCGAAGCTGCCCTTGAAGACGAAGCGGAAGCCGGCCTCGGCGCAAGCTTCCCGCAGGGCGCGGGCGATGGCGAGGTTGGTCTCGTCGTCCTCGAGCAGGCATGGCCCGGCGATGACGAGCAGCGGCGCCGAGACGGCACCGTCCGAGAGCGCTGGTCGCGAGGCGAACCACGCGTCGAGCCACGAGGCGTGGTGCGAAGTCGCGTCGTCCTGCTCTCTAGAAGGATGGTTCATGCGAGAGGTCGTCTCCGAGGCGGGTCGAGTGTACCGACGGCGGGAACCGGCTCGGACTTCGCCGCGTTTTCTCCGACGACGTCCCGCGTCCTCCCGCGACCGCGGCGATCGAAGGTCGAGACGGCGCCGATTGTTCCGATCGTGCGGGGCGATACCGACCCGAACGAGGTCGTTGCGGGTCCGCGAGAAAGTTCCGCCGCGATTGGGCCGAATCACGCGGGCCGGCACACGCCGGACACCCCGACGCCGGATGACCGACGTCGACGGGGCGCAGGGACAGAAAGAAGTCGGGCCGGTGCCGCAAGGAAGTGCGCGGCGAAGGCCGACAACCCAGTGGCTGGGAGCGTGCGCCGCGGCGATGCCTCGCCCTGGCGGAGCGGACGAAGTCCGCGGAGGTGCCGAGTGTCGCGGATGCCCTTGCAGCCGGAAGCGTTCTCCGAGCAGGTCGCGAAGATCCTTGCCCGGAATCATCCGGAGCGGAAGGTCGAACTGGTCGGGCCGTTGGCGATCCTCGTCGACGGGCGCCCGCTCGGGCTCGAGAACCTCCATCGCATGGTTTCCCGGGATCCGGAGCGTGGCGTCGAGATCGTCGAGCACTACCTCGACCGACTCGTCGAAGGCGACGCGATCAGCAACACGCCGCTTCCGCTCGCGATCGCGATGCCGCGGATCATGCCGCGCATCCAGCCGGAGTCGATCTTCGAGCACATGGATCGCGAGCAGGTCGCGCACGTGCCGTTCGTGAACGGCACCGTGGTGGTCTTCGTGCTCGACATGCCGCAGATGACCGTGAGCATCACCACCGAACAGATGGTTCGATGGCAGCTGCAGCCGGAGGATCTCGAGCGCATCGCCCGCGAGAACCTCGCCCGCTACAGCCCGGATCTCGACGTGCAATTCGTGGACGCGCCCGAGGGCGGCCGCGCGGCGATCGTCGCGCAGCAGGACGGATACGACGCGGCGCGGCTGCTGCTCTCGCAGCTGCATCCGAAGCTCGCCCCGAAGATGGGCGGCGACTTCTGGGTGGCGACGCCCGCGCGGGACCGCTTCCTTGCGATCTCCGCGAAGCCGGAGCGGCTCTTCGAGAAGCTGCGCGAGCGGGCGGAGAAGGAGTTCAGCCGGCTGCCCTACCCGATCACCACGAATCTGTTCCTGGTGACGCGCGACGGCGTGGCGGGCACCGCTGCGGCGTAG
>CAZTMB010000181.1:0-1969 GCA_964614695.1 uncultured Isosphaeraceae bacterium
TCGGTCGCGATCGACGATCCGGCGCTTCGCGGCGAAGCCGGCGAGCCGGTTGCGATCGTCGGAGCGCTGCAAGACGACGTCGCCGGCAAGGTCGATGCGGGCAGCGCTTCGGTCTTTCGCCTGATCGACGGCGCGTGGGTCTTCGAACAGACGCTGATCGCCTCCGACGGCCTCGCCGGCGACGAGTTCGGGCGCAGCGTCGCGATCCGTGATGACCTCGTCATGGTCGGTGCGTGGGACGCAGGACTCTTCGATCAAGGAGCGGTCTACGTCTTTCGCAGGCAGCACGATGGCGCGTGGCAGCAGACGCAGAAGCTCACTTCACCCGGCGCCGCGACGGGCGACCACCTTGGAACGTCGCTTGCTCTCGATGCCGCCGGCGAGCGAGCGATCGCGGGGGCGTGGGGCGACGATTCCGGCGCGAGCAACGGCGGTTCGGCGACGGTGTGGCGGCTTGCAAGCGGCGACGCCTTCGTCTTCGAGCAGGAACTCGTGGGTTCCGGTCTCGATCCCGGCGACGAGCTTGGCCGTGGCGTGGCGATCGACGGCGACCTCGCGGTCGTCGGTGGCTGGTCGTTCTGGGGTGATGGCCGCGGCACCGCGCGAGTCTTCCGTCGCAGCGGAACCGCGTGGAGCGAGGAAGCGGCGCTCGAGGCGCCCGACGGCGCGACCGACGACTACTTCGGCTTCTCCGTCGCGTGCCGTCGCGGCGAATCGCCCGATGGCGCCGGCGATCTCGTCGCGTGCGGGGCGTGGGCGGACGATGTCGCCGGCACCACGAACCAAGGCAGCGTGTGGCTCTTCGAGCGAGCGCCTGCGGACAAGCAGGGCGGCCTCGCGTGGACGGAACGCGAGCAGCTCGTCGCTTCCGACGGCGCTGCGAGCGATTACTTCGGCTTCAGCCTCGCCCTCGACTGCGAACTCCTGGTCGCCGGTGTCCGGCTTGATGATCTGGGCGGTGTCACGAACGCCGGCTCGGCGCGGGTGTGGTGGGTGATCGATCGAGACGGCGATGGCGCCGCCGGCGATTGCGGCGGGGGACTCGGTCTTCCGGAAGACCTCGACGGAGACGGCGTCGTTGGCGCGGCCGATCTCGCGCTGCTGCTTTCCCAGTGGGGCGGGATCGGCTCGGGCGATCTCGATGGCGATGGCGTCGTCGGCGCCGGCGATCTCGCGTTGCTGCTCGCGGCGTGGGGCAGCGGCTGATCCAGAGCGAGTCGTACGCTCTTGCGGGACGCGGCGCGATCAGAGCGTCAGGCTCTCGACATCCCTCGCGGCGTGCAGGACGCGGAGAACCTCGATGCCGTCGCCGCGTTCGCGATACGCGATCAGGTACGGGCGATGCGGGAAGAGTCGGATCGACGCGGCGGCGAGGTCCTCGCGGAGCGACCCCATGGCGGGGGACTTCGCGAGCCGTTTGAGCGTCTGATGAAGCCCTTTCTCGAGCCGATCCGCCGAGGCCGGGCCGGATCGCTCGGCGACGAATCGCCAGATCGACTCGAGGTCTGCGTCGGCGGCGTGCGTGAGCTGCAGACGAACCCGGCTCATGTCGAACGCCTCGGTTTGGCGTTACGAGGACGTGGGGATGAAGCCTTGGCGGCATGCTTCGTCTCGCGACGCGCTCTCCGCGCCGCGAGTGCCGCATCGGCGTCGAGCAGCTCGCCGCGGTCGGCCTGAGCGAGTCCCAGACCGATCTTCGCGCGGACTTCGCCCAACGCGAGTTCGACCAGCCGGTCGTAGAGCGCCGGCGGGAGGACCACGGCCTCGGCGCGTCCGTTGACGGTGAGGATCTCGGGGCGTCCGGTCGAGCGAATCCGAGCGAGATGCTCCTTGGCGTTGGTCTTGAAGTCGGTGAGGGAGTGGATGTCGGCGGAGAGGTGCATGGCGGGCTCCGGAGAGGATTGAATTCGGATTGAATTCAATGCTATCGGGTCCTCCGCCGTGACGCCAACGCCGTTCCGGTGGATGG
>CAZTMB010000181.1:2069-3697 GCA_964614695.1 uncultured Isosphaeraceae bacterium
CGCGCCGGTCAGATCTCGCCGAGCAGCCGCGCCCGCAGCCACGCCTGCGCGAACGCCCAGTCCAGATCGACCGTGCGCCGCGAGATGCCGAGCGTCTCGGCGGTTTGCGCGGTGGTCAGTCCGATCACGAAGCGCAGCCACGCGACCTCGCCGGCACGCGGGGTCTTCAGGGAGAGCGCTTCGAGCGCGGCGTGCAGCGACTCGACCTGCGTCGGATCGTCTCCGATCGAAGCGAGCCCGCCGTCGCGCACGACCTGATCGAGCGGCACTCGAGACATCTCGCCGCCACGCTTGGCGGCCTGGCGGCGACGGGCTCGATCGACGAGCAGTTGCGAGATCGCTCGGGCGACGCTGCCGAAGAAGTGCCCGCGGCTCTCCCACGGCCGCGCCATGCTTCGGCCGTCGTGGAGCCGCATGAAGACCTCGCCCACAACGTCGGTCGGCTCGATCGAGGGCTCGTGCCCTTCGCGGCGCAGGGCCCGCGCGGCCATCTCCCGAACACGGTCGTGGATCCGGCTCCAGAGAAGCCCGACGGCGAGATCCTCGCCCTCGGCGAGCTGCAGCACGAGCCGTGTGGTCGGCCCGGGCTCGCCGGCGAGTGTGGCGGAGGCTTCTGGCGCGAAGCGCTGTGGCGGGGAGGCGAACATGGCGGCGGCGAGATCCCGGGGCCCCGGCGGGCAGGAATTCCCGAGAATATCGCCGCCTCGTTTGCGCGGCGGCCGCCCGGTTCGCGCATGAGGTTCAGGGACGCCGGGTTCCGGAGGCGGCGTCGGTGGGGTGGGCGTCTGATGCGCGTCCGACGAAGCGTGTCTTCGCGAAGGTCGTGTGGATGCGGTTGCGGTGCGGTGTGAGGCCAGCCGGCGATCGAGATGTGACGGAGTCGGGGAGAGTGCCGGAAAGGCCGGATGGGCCGGCAAGCCCGGCAAGGCCGGAGAGGCCGGCGAGCGAGCCGGTGGATCGACGGGGCGGGGGTTGCGGGATTGCGGGGTTCCGAAGGGGTTTCTGGCTTTGAAGCGTCAGGCGACATCCACGGCGTGGGCCGCGACCGAACCGCGCGAGGCGGCGGGGCCGGAGCTCGGCCCCGAGCCCCGCGAACGTGGCGAGCGAGGTGATCGCGCCTCGTCGGCGCCTGATCCGGCGATGGAGCGGGTTCGTCGGCTCTTCGTCGAGGTCCGTGGGCTGACCCGCGCCGAGGCCGTGGCTCGCCTCGACGCGACGGAGACGGACGAGACGGTCCGTGCCCTCGTCGGGGTCCTGCTCAAGCACGACGGCGAACAGGGAGGTGGGAACGGACGCCTCTCGCGCGACGGCGCGATCGACGCCCGCATCGGCACCTCGATCGGACCGTGGCGCCTCGATCGTCGCATCGGACGAGGCGGCTCGGGAATCGTCTACGAGGCCTCGCGAACCGTGCCGAGCGGCGCGTCGGAGCGAGGAGCGCTCAAACTGCTCGATACCCGCGGCGGTCGCGATGCGGCGAAGGCGCTTGAACTCGAACGGGCGGCGCTCTCGCGGCTCGGTCATCCCGCGATCGCGCGGCTGATCGAGGCGGGCACGGTCGAACTCGATGGCGAGACCCGCTGCTACGTGGTCACCGAGTTTGTCGCCGAGGCGGAGCCGCTCTTCGA
>CAZTMB010000182.1:0-1714 GCA_964614695.1 uncultured Isosphaeraceae bacterium
ACTCCTCCCCGGCGGAGCGAAGCGACGCGGGGGAGGTGCCGAGCGCAGCGAGGCGGAGGGGACGTGGGAACTCGGCAGGCGTCCGCGGCGGGTTTCTGCTCTTCCTTCTCTATGGCCTGCTTGGCCCCGCCCTCGCCCTCGCCGAGCGCCATCCGCAGGATGGCCCGCACTGCGAGGTCGTGGTTCGGATCCGCGAGTCGGGCGTCGAGGTCAGGCTGAGCCCGAACCTCGTCTTTCTCGACACGCTCTTCGACTTCCCGCGCGAGGATCCCGGTGCGATCGGCCCGACCGAGGTCTGGGCGCTGCGCGATCTGCTTTCGTCGCACTTCGCGACGCCTTCGAACTTCCCGATCGTCTCGATCGATGGCGCCGAGCCGCCGCCGGTGCTCGGCGAGATCCTCGTCAACGCGCCCGATCCCGACCTGCTGCCGCTCTTCGTGAACAGCGGCATGCGCGGGCTTCGGAAGATCGCCTTCACGCTCGACTACCCGACCGAGTCGCTGCCCAAGGAGGTCGCGCTGCGATGGCGCGATTTCCCGCCGAACACGCTGAGCCTCTTGGACGATCCGCCGCCGCTCGTCATCGCGATCGAGCTGCTGACGCCAGGCAAGCGGGACCTCATCGACCTCACCGAGCGCGAGCCGGAGTTCATCTGGCATGCGCCGACCCCCGAGGAAGCGGCCGCCGCGTCGATCGCCGTGCCGGCGGCGCCGCCTCCTCCGGCAGTCCGCACGCTCGCGCTGCTGCCGGTCGTCGTGTGCACCGTCGGCGCGATCCTCGCCGCGGTGTTCCTGCAGCGCGGGTGGCGCCGCGGCGGACTCGCCGCGGTGCTCGTGCTGGCGGCGACGGCCACGGTCGCGACCATCGGCCGATCGACGTGGCAGGTCGAGGTCGCCCGCGAGGAGTCGCCGATGCCGACCGCCGAGGAGGCCATCGCGATCTTCAAGCCGCTGCAGCGGGGGATCTACGCGGCGTTCGACCTCGATGAAGAAGGCGACGTCTACGACGCGCTCGCCGCGAACGTCGATGGGCCGCTTCTGCCTCGGGTCTATCGCACCGTGCGGCGAAGCCTGGTGATGGAAGAGGAAGGCGGCGCGGTCGGCCGCGTGATCGAGGTGCGGCCCATCGAGATCGAGATCGAGTCGATCGGGCTCGTCGAGCCACCGCGCGATCCGGCGCCGCTGGTCTCGAACGAGATCGTCTTGGGCGACGCGTTGCCGTTCCGGGCCGCCGAGCGACGCGGCGGCGAGGACGCCGGCATGACCGACGCCGGCGCGACCAGCTCGCTGCGGATCGGCTTCACCGTGCGCTGCAAGTGGCAGGTCGATGGCGCGGTCTACCACTGGGGGCACGGGCACTTTCGGACGAACGAGTACGAGGGTCGATTCCTCGTGATCGCCACCGATCGGGGCTGGCGTCTTGCGGGCGACGAACTGCTTTCGCAGCGGCGTGTCGATGAACCGGAGGACTCGATCGACGACAACGATCCGGCGAGCGGGGCGCCTTCGCCCGACGACGAGGAGTTCGAGGTGTGATGGCATCGCGATCGAACACCGTGGCGACTTTGGACCGCGAGCACGACCGTGGACCGCGGACCCGCCGTGCCTGCAACTCCTCGTGTGGCTTGGTGCGGGCGAGACGCCCGCGGTCCACAGTTGGTGTTCGAAGCCGGTGCCCCGCGACTCGCAAGTCGGTGGACCGCGGGCCTCTGGCC
>CAZTMB010000182.1:1814-3653 GCA_964614695.1 uncultured Isosphaeraceae bacterium
GCCCTGATCTCGAACCGCACCCGCCATGAACCCCTTCGCCATCGTTCGCGACCTCCGCTTCCGTCACCGTGGCGGTCCGTTCGCGATGTCGATCGAGCGCTTCGAACTCGCCCGCGGCGAGACGGTCGCGTGCATCGGGCCGAGCGGCTGCGGCAAGACGACGCTGCTCGAGATCCTCGTCGGCATCCGCCGTCCCGACGCCGGCTCGGTCGAGGTCGATGGCGTGCCGCTGCACGCCCTCTCCGACGCCGCGCTGCGGGCGTGGCGGCTCCGGCATGTGGGGCTCGTCTTTCAGGATCTGCGTCTGCTCGAGTCGCTCTCGGCGCTTGAGAACATCCTGCTGCCGTATCACCTCGATCGAACCCTCGGCGATCTCGACGCGGCCACGCTTCGCGCCCGTGACCTCGCTCGCTCGATGGGAATCGACTCGATGCTTGGCCGCAAGCCGCGCCGCCTGAGCCAAGGCGAACGGCAGCGCGTCGCAGTCTGCCGGGCCCTCGTCGCCGAGCCGACCCTCGTCGCCGCCGACGAGCCGACGGGAAGCCTCGATCCCGACACCGCCCGTCGTGCGGTCGACCTGCTCCTCGACGCGGTCCGCACTCGCGGGCAGACCCTCTTCATGGTGACGCACGACCACTCGCTGCTCGACCGCTTCGATCGCGTGGTCGAACTGCGTTCGCTGCTTGCATCGGAAGTGGTCGCATGAGAGGGACGCCGCTTCTCATCGCGCGACGGCTCGCCCACGAGTGGCCGCAGACGGCGATTCTCGTCGCGTGCCTCGCCGTCTCGGTGCTTCTTCCCGTCGCGGGTCGTCTGCTGCTCGATCGCTACGGCGAGGCGCTTCGTAGCCGCGCCGCGTCGACGCCGCTTGTCGTCGGTGCGGCGGGAAGCCCGATCGAACTGGTGCTCGCGTCGCTCTACTTCGAAACAGCCTCGCTCTCGCCGCTGCCCTTCGCGGAAGTCGTCGCGCTTGACGGCGATCCGGACCTGCTCGCGGTGCCGCTCTCGCTTCGGTTCACCGCACGAGGTCGTCCGGTCGTCGGCACGCGCTACGACTACTTCGAGGCTCGCGGCCTGCGTCCCGCTTCGGGAAGCCTCTTGCAGCGGCTCGGCGACTGCGTGCTCGGCGCGAACGTCGCGCGGGAACTCGGGCTCTCGACCGGCGACGCGCTCTTCTCCGATCCTCGCGAGGCCTACGACCTCGCGACGGCGCCGCCCCTCAAGATGCTCGTCCGCGGCGTGCTCGAAGCGCGAGGCACGCCCGACGACGACGCGGTCTTCGTCGATCTGCGCACCGCGTGGATCCTCGAAGGCCTGCTGCACGGCCACGCCGATCCGGTGAAGCTGCCCGCGGCGGCGATACTGGGTCGCGACGGCGATCGCATCGTCGTCGACGAGGGGATTCGCGAGCACTACGAGATCACTGACGAGAACCTCGGCGGCTTCCACCTGCACGGCGAGGAGTCGGAGATGCCGGTCTCGGCGATCCTCGTCTTCCCGCGCAGCGAGCGGGCCGGCACGATCGCCGAGGCGCGGCTCGACGAACCGGCGTCGCGGCAAGCGGTGCGGCCTGCGATCGTGATCGACGGCCTGCTCGAGACGGTGATGCGGGTGAAGCGGCTCTTCGATGCGGTGGTCGCGGTGCTCGTCGCGACGACGGTGCTGCTGGCCGGGCTTGTCATTGCCCTCTCGATGCGGGCTCGTCGCGGCGAGATCCTCGTGATGCAGGCGATGGGAGCGAGCCCGTGGACGATCCGCCGCGTGCTTGCGGGCGAGATCGTCGCGGTGGCGCTCGCGGCGGTCGCTGCGGGCGTCGTCGCGGCGTGGGCGATCAGCCGC
>CAZTMB010000183.1:0-3587 GCA_964614695.1 uncultured Isosphaeraceae bacterium
TGGTTCGGGTTGCCGCCCGATTCGATGTAGGCGACGAGGTCGAGGATCTGCTCGAGTTCGAGGGTGCTGAGGAGCCCCATCGGCATCGGCGAGACCGGCGACGCTTCGCGGGCGACGACATCCTTCGCCGCGACGGTGGTGGTCTGCCCGGTGTAGGGGTCGACGATCAGCTCGACCACGTCGTCGTCTCGCACGATGCGGCCGATCAGGATGCGGCCGTTGCGAAGGCGAATCCGCGTGTTGCGGTACTGGTCGCTGATGTCCGCGGAGGGTTCGAGGATCGTGCGCAGGAGATCCCGCCGCGAGAAGCGGCTGCCTGCCGAGGTGAGGTCTGGGCCCACGCCGCCGCCGCCCGAACCGTCGAAGCGGTGGCACGCGGCGCACGCCGCGGTGACGTAGGCGGCGCGGCCCTGCTCGAAGTCTCGCCCCTTCGAGGCGAGGACCAGATACGGCTCGAGGTTGCGTGTCGTCCAGATCTTCGTGCCGCCGGAGATCGCGGCGAGGTCGGGCAGTTCGCGAGGCGCGGGGGCGGCGAGGGCGGCGAGTCGCTCGCGTTCGGCCTCGGGCGCTCGCGCGAGCGCCTCGCGTTCGACCGCGTCGACGTAGCCGCGGAAACTGTGTCCGCCGTCGGTGTTCTTCGCCGTCGCGAGCCAGCCGAAGAGCGCTTCGCGATCGGCCGCGTCGAGTCGGTTCGAGAGGCGAAGGTTCATCGCGATGTCGAGCGCGGGGGCGACCTCGAGCGAGCCGAGCGACGCGACCGCGGGCTTCACGGCATCGGCGCTGTCGGCCAGGACGAGAAGCGACAGCATCGCCCGGTCGAGTTCGACATCGCGACAGGGGTAGAGCGGTTCGAGCCGCGCCCGCAGCAGGGACTTCATCGCCTCGTCGACGAGTTCGGGATGCCGCGCGATCGCGATCTCGTGCAGACGAAGCCACGCCTGACGCTGCGTGCGGTCGAGGCTCTTCCAGTCGAAGGCGGCGAGTCGTGCGAGCACTGCGGAGGTGTCGGAGGAGTCGCCGACGCGCAGCATCGCGAGCAGCGCGGGAAGCGCGGTGGCGGCGTCCGCTTCGCCGAGGGCCCGCGATCGCCACGCGTCGATCGCGGCGAACTCGAGGGCGACTCGCGCCGCGTAGGCGATCGAGAGGTCCCGATCGGCGAGATCCGCCCAGATCGAGTCGAGCGAGGCGGTCGCGGCGTCGGGATCGCCGTGCAGGGACTCGATCGCACGGCGGCGTGCGCGAGCGTCGGCGCCGGGGAACGCGGGAAGCGGATTCTCACCGAGCGCCTCGGCGTTCTCGTGAGTGACGCGATAGAGGCCGCTCTGCGTGCCGCGTCCGCCGGTGATGAACCACATCGCGCCGTCCGGACCGACTTCGAGGTCGGTCACCTGCAGCGGCTTGCCGGTGACGAAGTGGTCGAAGGATCCGGTGAAGGTGCCGCCGTCCGGATCGAGCCGCACGCGGAGGATCCGCCCGTAGGACCAGTCGCCGATGTAGAACGCGGCGCGATCCTCGTCGGGGAAGTCCAAGGGCTCGCCGTAGAGGACGCCCACCGGCGAACTCATGCCGACGTCGACGAGCGTCGGCGCCATGTCGGGCACGCCATCGCGCCACTTCGCCGAGCCGCTGCGCCAGCCGTACTCGCCGCCCGAGACGACGTGGTAGACCCGCGTCGGGCGATACCACGGCAAGCCGAGATCCCACTCCATGTCGGAGTCGAAGGTGAGCACCTCGCCGTCGGGGCCGAAGTCGAAGTCGTAGGCGTTGCGGAAGCCCGCCGCGACGATCTCGAACGCGCCGCCGTCCGGATCGACCCGCAGCAGTTGCCCGCCCGGAGCGCGCACGCCGACCGCATGGCCACGCGGATCCTCGACGCGCGGCTCGAGGACGTCCTCGGCCCAGCGAGCGTGCGGCGAAGTCGCGGCGATCTCCGCCGGAAGCGGCGCGTGGTTTCCGTTCATCAGGTAGAGCAGGCCGTCCGGGCCGAGCCGCACCGCGTGCGACCCGTGCTCGCCGCCTTCGCCAAGGTTGGCGACGAGCGAGACGACCTCATAGGTGCCGTCGCCGTCGGCATCGGTCATCCGGTAGAGGCCGTAGCCCTGCGGGCCGGAGCCTTGGACGAAGAGCGATCCGAGCGCCGCGCAGAAGCCCATCGACCCGACCGGCGACTCGGGGATCTCGACAAGCCGCACGGGCTCGCCCGGTGACGCGGGCAGCAGGACGCGGGCGAGGTGCCCGCGTTCCTTGCTCACGAGCAGTTCGCCGCGCTCGTCGAATCCGATCGCGATCCACGAACCTTCGCCGAACTGCGAGGCGTGCACGAGTTCGACGCGATAGCCCGGCGGCACCGCGATCGACTCGGCGGGCGTCGCCTCGCGCGGAGCGAAGGGATCCGGCCACGGACCGTTCGGGGCACGGCTCGGCCCGAAGGAGACCACGGGACGCCAGTCGGTGGGTGTGGCGAACTGCGGCGGGTCGTTGGAGACGATGACTGCGGGCGCACACTCCCACGTCTCATCGGTGCGAAGGAGCGTCTCGCGGCCGTCGGCGAAGCGGAGCCGGCCACGCACGAGAAGCCCCGCGGGACCGCCGTCGTTGGCGCCCCGCACAAGCAGTTCATGCGATCCCGCGGCGAGCGCGAGGCCGTCCGACTTGAGTTGCGGGCGATCCCATGCGTTGCCCGCGAGGATCTGCTGCCCGTCGATCGAGAGCACGTAGCGGTTGTCGCAGGTGGCGACGAGTTCGACGAGTTCGGCGGGCTCGGCGAGTTCGAAGTTCTTTCGGAAGAAGAACCGGTCTTCGGTGCGCGCGGGATTCGCGCCCCAGATCCAGGCGATGTCGTCGGAAGCGAGCGGTGGCGAAGTCGGGTTCGCGACGATCGTGGCGTCGGTGTCTCCGGCTGCGTCGAGCGGCGTCAGCACGAGATTGCGGTAGCGGACCTGCATCGGCGGCCCGGCGTGCAGCTGCAGCGCGAGGCGTCCGCTCCGCGCCGCTTCGGGCGCGCGATCGACGACCTCGACCATCGGCACACCGTTGATCGTGTGAGTGAGCCGCGGCCCCTCGGCGCGGATCACGTACTCGTTCCAGCCCGGTCGGATCGCCGACTGCAGCGCCGCGCGATCGCCGAGTTCAGGCGAGGCGGACTTCGAGCCGTCGGGGTCGAGCACGACCTTCTCGCCGCGCCACGCGACGATGCCGCGGCCCTTCTCCTCGTAGAGGATGCCGGTGTAGTTGGGGCCCGCTTCGAGATCCGCCTGATAGCCCGCGACCGCGAAGTCGCCGAGGTCGCGGCTTCGGTACTGGATGCCGGAGTTGCCGCCCTCGATCGCGAACTCGAGGCGCAGTTCGAAGTCGTCGAACGTGCCGTCGTGCAGGAGATAGGTGTTGCGTTCGCAGGGGACCGCGTCGGTCGAACGGCCGACGATCGAGCCTTCCTCGGCCGACCAGAAGCGAGGATCACCGCTCCAACCGGTGAGTGTCGTGCCGTCGAAGAGAGGGATCGGTTCCTCGGCCGAAGCCGCGGCGATCGAGCATGCGAGAAGGGCAAGAACGGCGGACGGGAAGGTCGCGATCTTGTTCATGCGAAG
>CAZTMB010000184.1:0-3580 GCA_964614695.1 uncultured Isosphaeraceae bacterium
CCATGAGCCCTCTCGACCGCACCAGCCTGGCCGCCGACTCGATCGCGGAACGTCCCGAGCACTCGACCGCGAGCCCGCTGTCGGTGCATGCGATGACGGTCGCGTATCAGCGGAAGCCCGTGCTGTGGGACGTCGACTACGACGCGCCGCCGAACCGGCTCATCGCGATCGTCGGGCCCAACGGCGCCGGCAAGAGCACCTTCATCAAGGCGTGCCTCGGTCTCGTGCCGAGCGCCGCGGGCGAGGTCGCCTTCTGGGGACTCGCCCTCAAGCAGGCGCGTTCCCGCATCGGCTACGTGCCGCAGCGCGAGTCGGTCGACTGGGACTTTCCCGTCTCGGCGCTCGAGGTCGTATGCATGGGCCGCTACCGCCGCATCGGCTGGATGCGTCGCGTCTCGAAGCGCGATCGCGACGCGGCGCATGCGTGTCTTGAGCGCGTGGGCCTTGCGGACCTCGCCGATCGTCAGATCAGCCGGCTCTCCGGCGGGCAGCAGCAGCGGGTGTTCTTGGCGCGGGCGCTCGCGCAGGAAGCCGACCTCTACTTCATGGACGAACCGTTCGCGGGCGTCGATGCGGCGACCGAGCGGGCGATCGTCGAGGTGCTCCGCGAACTGAGGGAGTCGGGCCGCACCGTGCTCGTCGTGCATCACGACCTGCAGACGGTGCCGGAATACTTCGACGAGGTGATCCTTCTCAACATGCGGGTGGTGGCCGCGGGGCCGGTGCGCGAGGCGTTCACCCGCGAGAACCTGCAGCGCACCTACGGCGGACGCCTGACGCTTCTCTCCGAGGCCGCCGAGGCGATCGCCCGCACCTCCGCGGGACGCTGAGGTGCAGACGCTTCTCAAGACGTTCGCCGCTTCCGACGCCGCCTCGCTCGCCGAGGTCGGCGACGCCTGGCCGGGTTGGAGCGAAGTCCTCGACACGCTCCTCTTTCGCGGCGGCTTCAACACCTCGATCGTCGTCGCGGGCACCACGCTCTTCGGCCTGGCCGCCGGAGTCGTCGGCCTGTTCGCGCTTCTTCGCAAGCGGTCGCTCATGGCCGATGCGCTCGGCCACGCGACACTGCCGGGAATCGCGATCGTCTTCCTCGCGGCCTCCGCCCTCGGCGCCGCGGCTCGCTCGATGCCGCTGCTGCTCGCGGGCGCCGCGGCGACCGGCGTCGTCGGCATGCTCGCGGTGCAGGCGATCCTGCGCTTCACACGCCTTCGCGAAGACGCCGCGATCGCGATCGTGCTGAGCGTCTCCTTCGCGATCGGCGTGGTGCTCCTGAGCATCGTGCAGGCCACCGCCCCGGCCGGCGCCGCGGGCATCCACCACTTCGTCTACGGGCAGACTGCGGCCATGCGGGCCTCCGACGCGATCGCGATGGGGGCGATCGCGGCGGCGAGCCTGATCGCAACGAGGCTCTTCCTGAAGGAGTTCGCGCTGGTGGCCTTCGACGAGCCGTTTGCGCGAAGCGAAGGCTGGCCGGTCGGACCGATCGACCTCGCGATGATGGCGCTCGTCGTCCTCGTCGTCGTCGCGGGCCTGCAGGCGGTCGGGCTGATCCTCGTCGTCGCCATGCTCATCGTGCCGGCGGCGGCGGCGCGGTTCTGGACCGAGCGGCTGTCGACGCTGCTCTGGCTCTCCGCGGCGTTCGGTGCGGCGGGCGGATACCTCGGCGCGGTCGTCTCAGCGCTTCTTCCCCGCAAGCCCGCCGGCGCGGTGATCGTGCTCGTCGCGGGGGCGATCTTCCTCGCGAGCATGCTGTTCGCGCCGTCGCGAGGGATCCTCGCGGCGCTCGGCCGGCAGGCCCGCCTTCGCCTGCGCATCGCCGCGGAGCACGTCCTCGAATCGGCGTTCGAGGGGTGGCGCCGCGACCGCCGCACGCCGATCATCGACCGCGCGTCGATCGAGGCGATCTCGCGGGACCGAGGCTGGTCGATCTGGATGCGTCCCGCGGTGCGGATGTGGCTTCGCCTCTCCGGATACACCGTGCGCGAGCGTGGGGGCGCGAAGCTCACCGCGAAGGGTCTTGTCCGCGGCGCCCAGGTCAGTCGGAACCACCGGCTGTGGGAGCAGTACCTCGTCAGCCACGCGGACCTCGCGCCGAGCCACGTCGACTGGTCGGTCGATCAGGTCGAACACGTGCTCTCCGCCGATCTCGTCGCCTCGCTCGAGCGCAAGCTGCGGGAACGCGGCATCGAGGTGCCGCGCGTGCAACTTCGCGAGGGAGCCGCGGGCTGATGCGTCTCGACGTCGCACTCGATCTCTTCCCCCTGCTCGCCGCGACGCTTGCCGCGGCGACGTGCGGGCTGCTCGGCAACTTCCTCATCCTGCGTCGCCTGAGCCTGATGGGCGACGCGATCAGCCACAGCGTGCTGCCGGGGCTCGTGATCGCCTTCCTCGTCGCCGCGACCCGCAGCCCGCTGGCCATGTTCGCCGGCGCCGCGATCGCCGGGCTCGCGACGGTGCTGCTCGTCGAAGTCGTCCGCCGCTACGGCCGCGTCGATCCGAGCGCCGCGATGGGGGTCGTCTTCAGCCTCTTCTTCGCCCTCGGGGTGCTCCTCATCGAGAAGGCCTCCGCGCGGCAGGTCGATCTCGATCCCGACTGCGTGCTGCACGGGCAGCTCGAGACGCTCGTCTGGTACGGCGCGCCGCGAGCGTGGTCGGAGATCCTCGCGTGGCCGATGCTCGCCGCGGCGCCGCCGACGATCTGGACGCTCGTCGCCGTGTCGATCCTCTCCGTCGCGACAGTGGCGATCCTCTTCAAGGAGCTTCGCCTGGCCGCGTTCGATCCGGCGCTCGCGACCGCGCAGGGCTTCTCCGCCGGTCTGCTGCACGCGATCCTGATGACGCTCGTCGCCGCGGCGACGGTCGCCTCCTTCGAGGCGGTGGGCTCGATCCTCGTCGTCGCGATGCTCGTCTGTCCCGCCGCGACGGCGCGGCTGCTGACCGACCGGCTGTCGACGCAGGTGTGGCTGAGCGTGCTGATCGCCGTCGTCACTGCATGGCTCGGCTACCTCGCCGCGACCGCGGTGCCGGCCGTATTCGGATTCGACTCGGTGAACGCCGCCGGCTCGATCGCGACGGTCTCGGGCGTCCTGCTTGCGATCGCCGCCATCGCCGGCCCTGAACATGGCGTGCTCGCTCGCGTGCTTCGACGGCGCCGCTTCGCCCGCACGGTGGCGTGCGAAGACCTGCTCGCGGCGCTCTACCGCGCTCACGAGACGGGGCGCGATGACGTGGCGGTCACCTCGCTCGCGACGGTCGTCGGCGCCGAGGCCGCGGACGCCGTCCGCGACGCCTTGCACCGGGGATGGATCGAGCGCCGCGGCGAGATGCTTCGCCTGACCGCGCGCGGGCTCGCGGAGTCCGCCTCGCTCGTGCGGCGGCATCGCTTGTGGGAGACCTACCTCGTCGAAGAGGCGGGCCTTGCCCCCGATCACGTCCACGCCACCGCCGAGCGGCTCGAGCACGCGCCGGTGGCGATCGATCTCGAGGCGGCGACCGACCCGCAAGGCAAGCGGATTCCGCCGGGCGGCGGCGGGTAGATCGTTCACCTTCCGCGTTTGCACGTCCCCTCCGCCTCGCTGCG
>CAZTMB010000185.1:0-3485 GCA_964614695.1 uncultured Isosphaeraceae bacterium
CCGAGCGAAGCGAGGCGGAGGGGTCGTGCTGAGGCGGCAGGTGTGCTTCGACCGATCGCCCGAGTCGCCAAGCGCACGGGCCTGCGCCCGACGGATCTCTGATCGCCGCTACCCTTCCGCCCGATGGCGGACGTCACGCTCACCAAGGTCTCGAAGGTCTACCCCGGCGGGGTCAAGGCGGTCGATGCGATCGACCTTTCGATCGCCGACGGCTCGTTCGTGGTGCTCGTCGGGCCGTCGGGCTGCGGCAAGAGCACGACGCTTCGCATGATCGCCGGCCTCGAGGAGATCTCCTCGGGCACCATCGCGATCGGCGGCCGCGTGGTGAACGACGTCGCGGCCCGCGATCGCGACATCGCGATGGTCTTCCAGAGCTATGCGCTCTATCCGCACCTCTCGGTCCGCCAGAACCTCGAGTTCCCGCTGCTTCGCCGCCGCCGCCATGCGAGCCTGCTCCGGAGCCTCGTGTCGCCCGCCTACGCGAAGGCCCGCCGCGCGGAGATCGCCGCGATGGCCGCACGGGTCGACGCCGCCGCGAAGACGCTCGAGATCGAGAGCCTTCTCGCCCGCAAGCCCAAGGAACTCTCCGGCGGGCAGCGCCAGCGGGTCGCGCTCGGACGGGCGCTCGTGCGCGATCCGGCGGTCTTCCTCCTCGACGAGCCGCTCTCGAACCTCGACGCGCGGCTGCGTCTCGAGATGCGGGCGGAGCTTCGCATGCTCCATCGCCGCACCGGCGGCACGATGGTGCACGTGACGCACGACCAGGAGGAGGCGATGACCTTGGGCGACCGGCTCGTCGTCATGAAGGACGGCGTGATCCGGCAGGAAGGTTCGCCGATCGAGATCTACGAGGAGCCCGCCGACGCCTTCGTCGCGGGCTTCATCGGCACCCCGGCGATGAACCTCCTCGACGGCGAGGTGCGCTTCGACGGCTCCTCGGCGACCTTCCTTCACGGCCCTGCCGCGGCGAACGCGCCGGCGACCGGCGGCTTCTCGATGGCGCTTCCTCCGCGGCTTGCCGAGATCGCCCGACGTGCTGCGAAGAACCGGAACCCGCTCGCGGTCACGCTCGGCGTGCGGCCCGATGCGGTGCGCCCCGCGACCGGTGAGCCGCGCGGCGAGGCGATGGCGAAGGTCTCCGCCACGCTCGAGGCGATCGAGCGCTACGGCGATCGGATCGATCTCGTGCTCGACGCGAGCGGCGCGAGGCTCGTCAGTCGCTGCGAGGGCGCGGGCACCGAACTTCGCGAAGGCGCCGCGGCCGCGATCGCGATCGATCTGGCCAAGGCGCATCTCTTTGCCCGCGACGCCGCCGGAAGGCGCCTCGCCTGAGCTCGCAGCCTTCTCGCGCGGGACGTCGGGGACCATCTCGGCGGCACCCAGCCGATCTGCGACAGTTTGCGCAGTCACCAATAACCTTGTAGACACTCCAATCTGGCGGCTCAAGATGGGGCTATTGAGCGTCTTTAGACTACGTTCTCTTCATGAGTCTCGTTCGACAACTGCCTCGCCGACGTGCGCTTCCGTCAGTCGCGCTCCGCCTCGCGCGAGCCGCGGGACCGCTTGGAAGATGGCTCCTCAGACTGAATCAGGATCTGTTCCTGTGCGACTACGTTGACCGCTGGCAGCGGTCGTTCACCCAGAACCGCTGGCTGGGCCTTCAGATCGAGCAACTGCCGTTTGACCTGCTGCTCTATCAAGAGATTGTCTTTAGCACAAAGCCAACCCTGATCGTGCAGACCGGAGTCAACTACGGAGGTTCAGCAGCATTCTTCGCGTCTCTGCTCGACATCATCGGTGCTGATGAACACTCTCGCTACGTCGGCATTGACATCCAGTTGTCCGACGAGGCTCGATCGATCAGCCATCCTCGAGTGTCCCTGCTGGAGGGCGACTCCGCGGATCCGGGGATCGTTGCTCAGGTACGACGACTCTCAGAGGACCAATCTGTAATGGTCGTGCTGGATTCCGACCACTCTGCGAGACATGTGCATCGGGAACTCGAAGCGCTCGCTGCGCTTGTTTCCCCTGGTTGCTTCCTGGTAGTCGAAGACACCCACCTCAACGGGCATCCTTCTGACTCAAACAACGCTCCGGGTCCGATGGAAGGACTCCAGTCTTACTTGGGAGCCAATCCATCCGCCGAGCGACACTGGGCCTTGTGGAACGAGCCGATTCTCCGCAACGGCATCACCTATCACACGTGGCTTTGTAGAAAACCGGAGTGCTAGCACCACGCCGGCAAGGCGAGCTCAAGCGCCTCGATGAGCACACCAAGATCCGAGACCATACTTGTTACCTCCTCAATCGTTCCCGCGGACGTCGAGTTCCTCTCGATGCGGGATCCGGCCGAGCGTCTTCGCCAGACGGTCGCCGCGCTGCTCTGCTGGTTCGACCATCCTGCCGTTCGGGTCGTAGTGTTCTGTGACAACTCCGGGGTCGACATCGATCTCTCACCGCTTGCTCGGATCGCAGAGGATCGGGGCGTCTTCTTCGAGCCGATCCTCTTCAGCGATAACGAGATTGCCCGCCGTCTTGGCAAGGGTGCCGGCGAGGGACGGATCCTTGATCGAGCGATGAACGAGAGTCGAGTGCTGAGCCATTGCGAGTCCTTCTGGAAGTGCACTGCGAAGTTCTTCGTCGCGAACTTCTCGGAGATCGCCGCGTCCCGAAGGTCCGACTCGGTCGTCTTCACACGGCCGGGCTGGAATCATCAGACACCTTTCGACCCGGCCCAGTTCGGCTTCGTCCCTGCCGCGTATCGATGGACTAGAAGTCGGGTGGCTCGGCTTGCCAAGCGCGTGCTTCATGGCTTCGATCCGAACGCGAATGTGAATACGCAGTTCTGGAAGTGCGACGTCGCGTTCTTCGATCGAGTGCTGCGGCATTGCTACACGACCGTGAACGACCGTCGGCGCTATTTCATTGAGCATGCGTACGCCAGAGCAATGCGGGGGATGACCATCGCACCCTTCGATCCAGTTCCGTTGATCGTGGGCAGAAGCGGAAGCATCGAGGCGACCTACGGCGGCGGACTTCCGTCCGAGATGCTGGACCTTGCTGATGGCGTCGTACTTGAGTGTCGCCGCGATCTCCGCGCACCTTCTCTGTAGTGATACGGAACCTCGATCTGCCTCGCGCGAGGTTCAGCTGCTGCTTGGTTGCGCGATCGTCGGAAGGCGTCCATGGTACGTGCGGCAAAGCGATCGCATGCTCCTCGACAAGACTTGGATCGGGGATCTGGCGAGGCTCCGGGCGTTCGTTCGTCGCGTATGTCACGCCGAACAGCGTGATCGCCTACTCGCGGTCGTGAAAGCGATCGATGGACGCGAGACGCTCGCCACTGCCGGGGCGGTCTCGCGAAGCCTCACTCCCTTGCAGCGCTGAACTTATGCCTAGCGCAACAGCGGCATCGCGGCGGCCCGATCCGTCACTCCGCCGAGAACTTGTGCACCATGCGGTGGCGGTAGATCCGCTTCGGTTCG
>CAZTMB010000186.1:0-2256 GCA_964614695.1 uncultured Isosphaeraceae bacterium
TGTGTCGGCCTCGGTTCCGCGCCTTGACGCGGTCGGTCCCGCCGGACGGCCGTCCCCCCGCTTCGAGGCTTCGTTCATGCGGATCGCGGACAGCGTGATGCGTCGCGGGGCCGCGTCGCGCGTGGTCGGTCTCGGTTCGGTAGGGCGATGGGCGGGCTCACGCGTGGCCAAGATGGCGGCGGAGATTCCAGAGCTTCCAAACGACCTGCGGATGGGACTCGAACCGCTCGGCGGTCTCGCGATCGTCGCTGAAGATCAGGTCGGCCTGCAGGTCGGCCCGCTCCGCTCGCGCGATGAAACTGCGCTCGTCGGCGGTCGGCGACATCAGGGGCTCGACGACGTCCCACGCGACTCCGAACAGTTTCGCTGGGTCTGGACGGTCATCGCGGGTCAGCGTGGGATGCAGTTGGGTCTCGATGGCATCGCTCGTCAGCCGTGCCCTCAGCCGGTTCTCGTCGTACGTCGCGACCGGGTGGTCGAGGATGAACGACATCGCGACGAACCATCGGCGCAGCAACGGGGACTGGAGGAGTTCCGGTGCGATCGACGGCATCCGTGAGATGTCCCATGCGTCGCGTGGCGCGGTGCGATCGAGAAACGCCAGAAGCTTCCCGACCCAGAGCTCCTCGTCGGAGACGACCGTGATGGATGGTCGGTCGAGCTCGCCAGGCTGCCAGAGTTCCGCACGGCGGACGCCGGCAAGCGGTGTGCGCCACAGGTAGTTGACGTCCAGCTCGATTCGATCGCTCGGTCCCAGCACGGATCGGTACGACGCGTAGATCTTTCGGCTCGCTGCGGCTTCCGCCGACTGCTGGACGTGGTATCCGAGGCGTCCGGCCAGGTCGACGAGAGCGCTCTCGATCGCAGGCCGTGCCTGCACCATGCCCTCGCGATCGGCGCAGCCGACGAAGTTGAAGTCGAGATCGACCGACATCCGTGTCGGGGGACCCGAGCAGAGGTTGATCGCGGTGCCACCCTTGAGCGCGAGCGAGCTGCGCAGCGTCGGGTGCCGACCGATTTCACCGGCGATCTCCCCCAGGCGCGTCACCTTCTCGAGTGCCGCCACCTGGTACCCCGTCTCGGTCGCGCATCGCTCGAGGTACTCAAGACTCGCCGGCATCGGGATCTCCTCTTCCCACATCGGGCGGCAGGACGAGGTTCCAACGCGCGACGAGCGAACCTCCTCGCGCCCCTCGCGCGAGATAGACCGGCGACCTGGGCCGATGCCGCTCGAACCGTGCGAGGTCCGCGTCCGAGGCCCCGAACGCGTGGGCGTGCATCTGGAGGAACCATCCGACCGCGGACCAGAGACGCTGCACCGAGTAGCACGCGAGCACCTCCTCGAGGAGGTCGAGTTCGAGCGCACCGAATCCGCCCGCCGAGGCCACGAGCTCCGCGACGCCGCCGACGAGATCGAGCTGCCGGAAACCCTCGACGAGCGTTCGCTCGGGTCCGGTCACGCGAAGCAGCTGCGCCCGCCGCTCGACCCGTCGAGTGCCCAGCTCGAGCCGACCGCGCTGCGCGAGCGGCGTCGGATGCGGCAGGATGCGCACCGTCGCACGAGGCAGACGCAGCGTCACCCGACGCGACGCGGTGAACGCCGTGCAGACCGACCACGCCGAGTGGGCGGCGCCGAGCAGTTCCAGCGCGCTGTGATGCGAGAAGATCGCATCGGGGCGCACCGCAAGCGCGACGAGGAAGGGATCCGGCACGAACGACTCGACGCCCGTCCCGGGCGGAACGACCGCGTACACCCCGCGGGCGGCGGAGCGGATCCGGCCCCGCTTGAGGTGGTGCTTGAGCCGGTCCCGGACGGCCTTGGGTTCGCCAGGGCGGAGGACTGCGCAGGCCTGCTCCAGCGTGAACACCGGATGACTCGCGAAGAGGGAGTCGAGATCGGCTTGACGATTCTGCGCCATGAGGGTAGTTTTTTTACCCTTTATGCGTCCAAATGGCAAGTACGGGTCGGGCCGTTTGCTGGCTCGGCGCGTTGGCGATGGGGGCCTCACGCCCGTGGCGCCGTCGCCTGTCACGCGGATGCGTTGGGCAGGTGCGCGTAGATCCCGAACTCATACCGCGAGAGCGGGTTCAGCGAGCCGCGCAGACGCTCGACCGCCGCGGCGTGACCGCCGAGCCGTTCGCCGAGGGCGCCGAGCATAGCGCGAACCCGTGGCGGCCCGATCCGTGCGGCGATCGCGAGGCGTTCGAACCCTTGGTGATTCTCCGAAGAGCCAGGCGCCACCCATGTCCCCGAAC
>CAZTMB010000186.1:2356-3456 GCA_964614695.1 uncultured Isosphaeraceae bacterium
CAGGCGCCACCCATGTCCCCGAACGGGCGTGACCCATGTCCCCGAACGCTGCCACCCATGTCCCCGTACAGGCGCCACCCATGTCCCCGAACAGACGTGACCCATGTCTCCGAACGCTGTCGCCGACGACGCCCCCGGCTCTCACAGGCAGTCCGGCACCGACGCGACCGCGGGTCCCGGGCCGCGCCAACCTTCAAATCAATTGAAGGTTCATGCTGCGGCGCAACGAGACCTCACGGAGACCTTCGGCATCTCCGACCTTGCGGGCATCCATGGCCGACGGCGCCGGGATCAGCCGCCGCCTCACGCTGCCGCGTCCATGGATCACGAACTACGCTTGCCGCGGGCCGCGCCCTCCGCGGCCCGTTCCCGGGAGCCCCCATCCATGAGCGAGGATCGCCAACGGCGGGAGCCGCCGAAGATCGACGAGGATCTCGAAGAGGAACTCACGCGGTTCCGCGACGACCCGGACTGTCCGATCTGCATCTCGCACAGCTATGACTGCGACGGCGTCGGCGGCGACTTCGATCAGGTCTTCCTCTGGAAGGGCTGGTACGTCGCCACTGTCATGCAGAACGAGTCGACCTTCCATGAGACGCTCGAGGAAGCGGTGCTCGAATCGGGCGTGGGGTTCATCGGCTGCTACGCGTTCGAGCACGAGGTCTGGAGCGAGCTTGAGACCGAGGAGCTGCGTCAGCTTCTTGAACGAGCCAACGCGCCCGAGATCAACGGGACGACCGTGCCTGTGCCCTTCAACCTCGATGGCCTGCCGCACATCCTGCTGCCCGGCGGGCGCATCGTGCCCGGGGAGTTCACGCTGTTTCATCGCGAGGATCCGGTCGCCGGCCGACGCCGCGAGCAGTTCGTCGAATCGGTGGTGCGGCTGCCCGACCTGACGTATCTCATCCGCCGAACGACGGGAGTGCTTGGCGAGACGCCGGACAAGTCGGCGACGCTTGAACTCGAGCAGATCGGCGACTGGCTGCGGCAGGGCGGAGTCGAGGACCCGCAGACGATGCGCGATCGCATCGCCGGCCTGCGGCGCTACGCCGAGGCGATGGAGGACACGGCGCTCCTTCGTGAGATCGAGCGGGTGGAAG
>CAZTMB010000187.1:0-3384 GCA_964614695.1 uncultured Isosphaeraceae bacterium
GTTTCAGTTGGTGTCAGGCACCCCCACCCGTCTCGCTCGCGGCGCTCGCGATCCGTCCTCCCCCGCGCGTCGCTTCGCGACTTGCGGCAGAGGTTGGCCCTCGCGCGATGAGCATCTTCAGCAATCGAGAGCGGCGGAATGGGCGTCCCCGCCCCGCGAGCGCCCAACTCCGCCACGACCACCCCCTGCAAGTGCTGCGCTTCGCGGTTCGGAAGTCCATTCCGTCCATGAAGTCCATCGTGTCCAAAGAACGCGCCGCCGAGCGAAGCGAGCGACAACTGCGTGACGACCACAGTCGCTTCGAAGACGCCAACCTCCCGCGAGCGTGCGAACTCGACTGGCGCGATCGCGCAAAGTCAGCCACTTCCCCGCGAGCGAAGCGATGCGGGGGAGTCGACGTTCGAGCGGAAGCGAGAACGTCGGTGGGGGTGCCCGAGACCAAGGGGGCTGTCGCAGACCGTTCGATCGAGGTGAGAGAGCCTTCCGTACGCGGCAAGCTCTGTCTCCCCCCCCGCGCCTGTCCCCCGAGACGCCTCCTGTCTCCTCCGGCCCTTCGTCACGACCTCGTCGCCACTTAGAATCCACCCCTTCGACTCCTTGGAAGGTGGACCCGCCATCGAAAGCCCCGCAGAAACCCGCCGCGACGCGTCGCGCAGCTACGACGACCTCGTCGCCGAGGCGGCTGACAGCATCGAGCAGATCTCGCCCGAGGCCCTCGCCGAGGCGCAGGCGACCGGGCTCGACGGCCCGCTGATCGACGTCCGCGAGCGCGAGGAACTTCCCGCCGGGACGATTCCCGGCTCGATCCACCTGCCCCGCGGCCTCCTCGAGCGCGAGATCCCCTTCATCGCCGCCGACCGCGAGGCGCCGGTCTATCTCTACTGCGAGAGCGGCAAGCGCGGCACGCTCGCGGCCGACGTCCTTCGCCGCATGGGCTATCGCCGTCCGGTCAACCTCGCCGGCGGCATCGAGGCCTGGTCGGCGAGCGGGCAGAAGGTCGACCGCTTCGCCGCGACCCGCGAGCGGCCCGGCGTCGCGAGGGACTTCGGCCCGCTCGATCCGCAGGACTGGGCGAGCATCCGCGCGGACTTCCCGATCGCCCGTTACCGATCGCAGAGCGGCGGCACCTCGCGAAGCCTCGCCTACCTCGACCACGCCGCGACCACGCATCCCTGCGCGACGATCCTCCGGATCCACACCGAGTTCCTCGAGCAGGAGTACGCGAACGTGCATCGCGCGGGCTACGCGCTCGCCCGCTCGGCGACCCTTCGCTTCGAGCGCTGCTTCGAGGTCTGCGCGGAGTTCATCGGCGGCAACCTCGACCGCGATTGCGTGGTCTTCACCGCCAACACCACCGCCGGCTGCGATCTCGTCGCCCACGTGATGGCGCCCCGCGAGGGCGCGGTCCTCGTGACCGGCATGGAGCACCACTCGAACGACCTGCCGCACCGACGCCGCGGCGAGGTGCTTCGCGCCGAGGTCGACGCCACCGGCCGGCTCGAGTACGGGCACGTCGAAGCGCTGCTTGCGAAGCACCGCGTGAAGCTCGTCGCGGTGACCGGCGCCGCGAACCTCTCCGGCTGGACGCCCGATCTCGACCTGCTCGCGCGGCTCGCCCACGAGCACGGCGCGATGATCTGCGTCGATGCGGCGCAGCTTCTCGCCCACAAGAAGCTCGACGTCAAGAGCCCCGACGATCCCACGCACATCGACTTCGTGGTCGCGGCGGGCCACAAGATGTACGCGCCCTTCGGCGCGGGCTTCGTCTACGGGCCCCGCGCGATCATGGACGCCGCCGAACCGTGGATTCCCGGCGGCGGCACCGCGAGCGACGTCGGCGACGAGGAGGTCGTCTACCTGCCGAGCCCCGACCGCCATCAGGGCGGCACGCCGAACGTCGCCGGCATCGTCGCGCTTGCGGCGATGGCGGAGCTTCTCATGCGGATCGGCATGGACCGCGTGCGCGAGCACGAGATGGCGCTCCTGCGCCGCACCGTCGATGCGATGAAGCGGATCGACGGCGTCACGCTCTACGGACCGCCCGATCTCGAGGAGCGCGTGGCGATCCTGCCCTTCAACATCGAGGGCGTCGACGACATGCTCGCCGCGGCGATCCTTGGCGAAGAGGGCGGCGTCGCGGTCCGGAACGGGCGCTTCTGCGCCCATCCCCATGCGACCCGCCTCTTCGGCGGCGAGCGGCGCGGCGCGGTGCGGGCGTCGATCGGGCTCTTCAACGTCGAGGAGGAGCTCGACCGGCTCGTCGAGATGGTCGGGCGCATTCGCCGCGGCAAGTGGACCCGCACCTACGAGATGAAGAAGGGGCAGATGTCGGCCCAGCTCGGCGGCCGCTGCGCCGACCAGTGGATGCAGGCGAGCCCCAAGGCGAAGCCGCAGGCCTGAGCCGCGGCCGCGGGGCGGCGCCTCACGCCGCGTCGGTGCGCCGCGATCGTCCGAAGGAATCCGAACGCGCCTCGAGCGCCGCGGCGAGATCCGCCTCGAGCAGCCCCTGATCCGCCGCGAGTCCGACGGTGCGGCGCCACGCATCGAGCAGCGACGCCTCGTCGCTCGATCGCACCGGCCTGCTTCGCATGGCTCGATCGGCGGGCATCGCCTCGACCCGCGATGCGAAGTCGTTGCTTGGCCGGAAGCCCTGACGGGACAGCCACCCCGCCAAGGCGTCGGCATCGGCGATCGTCTTGAAGTCGAGGTCGGCGATCCGCAGGCTCGGCATCCGCGAGGCGAGTTCCTCGCCGCGAACGATCGTCTCGACGAGATGCCACGCGACCGCCTCCTCGGGCGAGCGAGGATCCAGCTGCAGCCGGCATCCGTCCCAGGCCGGATCACCCATCCAGTGCGTGCTCCACGCATCGCCGAAGGCGGATCCCGGCACCGCGCCGTCGTCGAGCAGACGCCGCATCGCCTCGATCGGCTCGCGCCACAGGCGGATCACCAGGCACCGCTCGGGACCGAGGCGATCGAGCACGTGCTCGCCGTACCACTTGATGAAGACCTTCGAGACGTCGGCCCGGATCGGCTGTCGCGATCGCTCGCGGCTCGATCGGATCGACATCGTGAAGCGCTGCGCGAGAAACTCCGCCGGAAACTGCCCGCTCATCGCCCAGCGCATGAGCCGGCCGTCCATCGAGGGCTCCGCCTCGTGCGTGGCGTGGACGCCCTCGCAGGCATCGAGCGCCGCGGCGAGCCGATGCGAGCCGGCGCGTCCCGCGGTCGCGGCGAAGACGAAGTCGAGGTCGATCTCCGGCCCGGTCGCGTAGTTCGAGTCTTCCATGCGCGGCTTCCTGCGGCGTCCACGGCGACTGCTGCCGCGGAACGCAGGAAGATCGGCGTGGCGAGATCGCGAGTGAAGCCAAGCCGGGCGAGGCG
>CAZTMB010000188.1:0-1397 GCA_964614695.1 uncultured Isosphaeraceae bacterium
GACGCCCGCGGTCCACCGCCTGTCGTCCGCGGGCCACCGCACGCCGCCGAGCCGAACACGACGACATCCCACGCAGCGGGCGAGACGCCCGCGGTCCACCAAACGACGTCGTCCGCGGTCCACCGCACGACGCCCGCGAGGCGACGTCAGCACGGGAACGGATCACACGGGCCTTGTTGCCGTCGATCGATTCCTCGAGTCCGGCGATCGCCCCGCGGGGTGGGCTCCCCTCGTCACCACTGGCTCATCAACAGCATCATGTCGACGCCATTGACGATGTCGTCCTGATTGATGTCGGCGATGCCTTCGCCCCCCCACTCGCCAAGCAGGTCGCTCAGGTCGAGGCCGTTGACGAGGCCGTCCTTGTTGAGGTCGGCGATGCTGTAGGTCGGCTGGCCCGCGCCGACGAAGTCCGCGTCGATCCCCGCGTTGCCGCCGATGCCCTCGATCGCGACGGTCAGGATCAAGCCGGCGGTGTTGCCGGGCGGGGCGATCGTCGGAAGATCGACCGGAATCGGAGGCAGCGGAGGCAGCGGCAGCGGGATCGAGAACGCCCCCGAGTCCGCGATCGAGACCGCCAGCGAGAAGCCGCCGCGGTTCCACACCATCTCGCCGAAGATCGCGACCGAAAGCGGTGCGGTGAAGGTCATCGGCTCGCCGAGCATGCTGCCGACCAGCGTGACCTCGCCTGGCACGAGCGCCGTGAGCCACTGTCGACCCGGACCGAGCGGAACGACGACGGCGTTCGCCATCGGTCCCTGATGGAAGGAGATCGTCGTGACCTCGATCACCGGAATCGGGATAGAGAGCGGGATGCCGCCCACGTACAGGCTGTTGGGCTGGAACGTGCGGAAGGTCTCGAACTCGATCGAGACGTCGAGGTCGACGCCCGCGGTCTGCGTCTCGAGAAGGTCGAACGCCAGCTCGCGCACCCACGCGATGGGGCCGTCGCCGAGCACCAGCTGCATCGAGGCCTGCGGCATGCCGTCGACATGGATCGATCCGCCAAGACCTGCGGAGAAGGGAATCGGGTTGTTGCCGCTCCCGCCGAAGAGCCCCGGCACGGTCCGCGTGCCTTCGGGGTTGCTCACGGCGTCGTAGTCTCCGATCAGCGTGCCGCCGAGCGGAAACGACAGGCCGAGATCGATCGACAGGTTGCTCGACTTCGGATCGATCGAGAACTGGTAGGTGGTCTGCGGGCCGTGGGCGTGGGCGATCGACGAAAGGCCTGCGACGAGCAGTGCGAATGCGAAGCGACATGAGAGGTTCGGGTGGCGAGACACCGTCAACCGCATGGAAGGAACTCCCTGAACAGGTGGCATGGACCGTCGTCCCGCGTCCGAGCGGGTATCTGCGACGGACCGTCACGAAAGGTATCCATGCGCCGAACAAGTCAA
>CAZTMB010000188.1:1497-3275 GCA_964614695.1 uncultured Isosphaeraceae bacterium
CCTTGGCGAGGCTGGTCCGAGGCGGTCAACGGCGAACTCGCGGTTGGCCTCTCGCTGCGTCAGGACGACCCGGTCAATCGCGCGTCGATCGAGATCATCGCCGTGCCGGCGAAGTAGTCCGAACGGCCGCCTCGCTCACCGCTCGGCTTGACTTCTTCTCGCCTCGATCGCGCCCCAGGCGGCGTTCATGGGTAGAGCCACCGTCTCGATCGATCGCGCGAGGAAATGTCGAACCGATGACGCCGAAGCCGCCACTTCGATCACCTCTCGGCGGGCAAACAAGGCGCTCGCGCGTGCGCCCGAGTTCGCGGCTCGTCCACCCAGCACCATCGTGCTGCCGTCGAGGGTCGACGCGCCGTCGTGTCCGACCCTCGACCTTGATCCGCCTCACTCCGCGGCCGCGCTGCCGACCGTTCGCTCCCCTGCCTCGATCCGCAGCGGCAGCCGGTTCTCCGCTGGCGGCATCGGGCAGGTCGCGAATGCGGTGAACGCGCACGGCGGGTTGTAGGCGCGGTTGAAGTCGATCGTGGTGCGTCCGCCGATCGGCGCCGGCACCTCGAGAAACCGACCGCCGCCGTAGGTCTCGCGGCCGTTGGTCTCGTCGCCGAAGACGACGAAGAGCCGCCCTTCGCCCGCCGGAGTCGCGAGCAGCGAACGCGGCTCGCCGTCGAGTTCGAATCGCAAGGTCGCCGCGAGCGGTTGGGACTCCTGAAACCCGGTGACGTTGGTGATCGCGATCCGACGATCCGGCGCGGCCGGCTCGACGGACGCCTCGACCACGCGGCTCGGATCGAAGGGGTAGAGCGCGAGACCTGGGAAGGCCGTTCGAACCGGGCTCAGGGAATCACGCACGCGAAGCGCCAGGCGCCCGTTGCGGCGCACCAGCGTGAACGAGACGCTTCCGCTTCGAACGACCGACGGCGGCCCCGCATCGTCGGCGGTCAGCGGTTCACCCGAGACTCCACGTTCGATCGAGACCTCGGCGCCGGGCTCGACCAGAAAGCGCACCGTTTCGCCCGACACCTCGAAGCGACCGATGCGGTCGCTTGCGCAGCCGTCGTACCGCAGCGTCACGACCTCGCCGCGACCCGCGATCGCGACGCCGTCCTCGAGAAAGTCGAGTCCGACCAGCGTGAGCCAGCCGTCGGGAGCCTGGAGGCGCTCGAGGCGTTCCGCATGCCAGCGCTGCCGCTCGGCGGCCGGGGAATCGTCGGCGGTCGTGGTCGTGGACGGGTTCATGGTGGTCTCGCGGGGCGCCTGCATGACCGAACCGACGGGCGCGGCGGCACGGGGCGCTTCGCACGCGGCTCCGATTACGGCCAGGCCGATCGCCGCGGCCGGGATCACGGCTCGAGTCATGGGCGGAGCGTAGTTCCCGCATGGACCAGGTGCAGACGGCGCCACGCCATTGCCATCCCGGAGGTTCGATTGATGGACCGAGGATCACGACCCGCCCCGAAGCCGTTCCGCGATCACGTGACCCCGCGGCCGGCCGCGCAACCCGGTACGGCTTCCGATCCGGACGCACGCTTCTGACGACCGCGTCTATCGGGTTGCCAGGTGCTCTTCGAGCGACTGGGCGAGTTGCGACCAGGCACGTCGCACGCCCAAGTCGATCGGCGACAACTTGGAGTCGGAGGGATCCGCCAGCGGCTTGCCGTCCCGGGTTCGACCAGCCCGCGCTTGCGCCAACTCACGACCATCGAGGACGATCCTCGCCGAGTCCGACCAGGCGATCCTTCCATCAGCCACATTGACCAGACGCGCGTCCAACACCA
>CAZTMB010000189.1:0-3265 GCA_964614695.1 uncultured Isosphaeraceae bacterium
ATTCGACCCTTCGCCTCCATCGTCGCCCTTGCCGCCAGCGCATTCTCGACCCTCGTCGCCTGTGCCCAAAGCGCACCTCAGACCCCCGAACTCGTGGAGAAGTGGAAGGACGTGAGCCTCTATTCGATCGATGCGAAGACCCTCGAAGGCGAGCCCGCGAAGCTCGACCAGTACGCCGGCAAGGTGACGCTCGTCGTCAACGTCGCAAGCCGCTGCGGCTACACGCCGCAGTACGAGGGCCTTCAGGCGCTCTACGAGAAGTTCAAGGACCGCGGGCTCGTCGTGATCGGCGTTCCGTCGGGCGACTTCGGAGGTCAGGAACTCGCCGACGCCAAGGCGATCCGCGAGTTCTGCACCAGCCGCTACGAGGTCACCTTCCCGCTCCTTGCAAAGTCGGGCGTGAAGGCGGGGCCTGATCAGTGTGCGGTCTACGAGTACCTGGGCACTCGCACCGGCAAGCTGCCGGGGTGGAACTTCTCGAAGTACCTCGTCGGTCGAGATGGCCAGCCGATCGCCTTCTGGGGCTCGGGCACCAAGCCCGACTCGAAGGAACTGCTCGAGGCGCTGGAGAAGGCCCTCGCCGCGCCGGCTCCTACCGCGACGAAGGCCGGCTGAGGGCCGAAGCACGATCGCGCCGGGCGTGGTGTCGCGCGAGGTCGAAGGCGCGAGACCGCCTCGACGGTTCCCGAGATCGTGGCTTCTCCTACAGTGACTTTCCGGCGACGGATCTCGTCGCGCGGGGAGTCCTGTCGGAGGTGATCGATGGTTCATGTCGCAACTCGTTGCTCGGCGCCGGTCGCAGGCGTGTTGGCGTTCGCGTTCGCTCTGGCGATCTCCCTCTCGCCGGCGGCCGCATCGCAGGCGATCTCGGAGAACGCGCTTGACCGGGTCCTCGAGCTCGTGCCGCCGGATGCCGCGGGCTTCGTCTGCGTCCCGAGCCTCAAGCGCCTCAACGACGATCTGCAGCAGTGCCTCGAGCGGATGGATCGCCCCGGCACCGCGGTGATCGGTCGCCCCATCGATCAGATCAAGGCGCGGCTCGGCATCGCGGTCGCGGTCGAGGATCGCGGCTCGCTGGTCGCGTGGTGGCCGCCCGCCGGGGACTCCGGCACCGCCGGCGCGGTGCGTCTGCTCGTGCCGACCGGTGATTCCGCCGCGTTCTTGTCGGGGAACTTCGAGGCAGTCCCCGACGCGGGCGAGAACGCCTACCTCGGGCCCGGTGGCGTCACCTGGTTCGCGCGCTCCGTCGAACGCCACGTGCTGCTCTCGACCGACGCCGACGCGGTCGCGAACTACCACGCCGCGGGCGGACTGGTCGCCGGGTTTCGAGCGAGGGTCGGCGCGGCATGGGATCAACTCGACGTGATCGCCTGGGGCGGTCCGGTCGCGATGAAGGATCTGGCGCGGCAGGGACGTGGAGCGATGCCGGAGGGCTTCGAACCGCCGCCTGGCTACGACGCCGAAGCGGCGGAGCGATGGCGTAGCGCGTTCGAGCAGTCGCTGACCGACGGTCTGCTCGCGATCGACGTCGATCCGCTTGGCGTGGCGGTGCGGACCTTCGCGAAGCTCGCCCCTGAATCGCCGCTCGGCACGATGGTCGCGAACGCGAAGCCCGGAATCGCAAGCCTCGATCGAGTGCCGAACGCACCGTTCTATCTCGCGGGCTCGCTCGATCTCGCGGCGATCGGCGGTGCGGCGCCGCTTCGAGCGTTCGCGGCGCTGGCGGGCATTCCCGAGGGCGCTTGGCTCGAAGTCGCGGCGAACGTGCGTCGTGCGCAGATGGCGATCTACCCGAGCAAGCTGGGCGTGGCGGCGGGGGGCTTCTTCAACGACGCGGCGCTCGCGATCGAGGCCGGCGATGTCGACGCGCTGCGGCAGGCGATCGAGACGGGCGTGCTCGCCGCGACCGGCGATGCCGCGGGCCTTCGCTGGAAGGGCGCGTTTGAACGCGATCGCACGCTCAAGAACGGCGACCGCGTCGACGCGTTCGAGGTCTCGCAGATGGCGATTCCAGCCGGCGAGGACGAAGCGCTGGGCGCGGTCGATCTCGCGCAGCGGCAACTCGTCTGGCAGATCGCCTTCGGCAGCCGCGGCCTCAACGGATTCTTCGAGCCGGCTGGCGGTGCCTGGTCGGTCGTCACCTTCAGTCAGCGTCCCGACGTGCTGGGCCGGGCGATCGAGGCGGCGGCAGCTGCAGGACCGGGGCTTGATCGCGATGGCGCGGTGCGGGCGTTGCGTCGTTGGCTGCCGGTCGATGCGCAGGCGGTCGGGTTCGTCGGCGTCGGCCAGTTCGGCAAGTTGTTGAAGCAGATCGCGCGGATGGTGCCCGGCGGCGGTGAGGCGATGCTGCCGGAGATCCCGACGAACGTCGAGCCGATCGCGTTCGGCTTGACGGTTCGACCCGACTCGGTCGAGACGGCGTTGGTGCTGCCGGCCGGCGTGCTCGGCCTCGGCTACGACCAGATCCTCGAGGGCGTCATGCGGAGCGCCGGCGTCACAACGCCAGCTTCGCAGCCTGGTGCGGACGGAACGCCGTGAGCGAGCACGTCCCCCCGTCCGGCGAACGACCCGAGTCTGCTGCGGTAGCTGCGGTGGTGCCGGCCCGGTGGCGGGTGCGCGATCGCGACCTGCCGCTCGAACCGTGGCTTCTGATGGGCGTCTTGAATGCGACGCCGGATTCGTTTTCCGATGGCGGCGCGTATTGCGACGCCAACGCCGCCGCCGACGCGGCGATCTCGATGGTCGAGGCCGGTGCAGCGATCATCGATGTCGGCGGCGAGAGCACTCGGCCCGGCGCCGCGCGCGTCGAAGCCGCCGAGCAGATCCGCAGAGTGGTCCCGGTGATCGAGGCGATTCGTCGGCGAAGCGACGTCGCGATCTCGATCGACACGACGCTCGCCGACGTCGCGCAGGCGGCGATCGAGGCGGGAGCCGAGATCGTGAACGACGTCTCGGCGGGCGAAGAGGACCCGGCGATTCTGCGACTGGCTGCCTCTCGCGGGTGCGGCCTCGTACTGATGCATCGGCTCGCGGCGCCGCCCGAGGACTCCTTCAGCGATCGCTATGCGAAGCCTCCCACGTACCACGATGTCGTCGGAGACGTGCAGGGCGCGCTGCTCTCACGAGTCGCGATCGCCGAGGCGGCAGGCGTCGATCCCGCGTCGATCGCGATCGATCCGGGCCTTGGCTTCGGCAAGAGCGTCGAGCAGAACTTCGCGTTGGTCGCCCGTCTGAGCGAACTCGTGTCGCTCGGCCGCCCGGTGCT
>CAZTMB010000190.1:0-3247 GCA_964614695.1 uncultured Isosphaeraceae bacterium
ATCGGCGGCGGCGAAGCCTTCGAGTCGAAGGTCGCCGCAGGAGTACGCGACGGTGTGTTCGTGGATCGTGGGCATGGGGCGGATCGTAGTGGTGCCCGCCGACACCTCGCCACCCGGGTCTGGTTCGTGATCGCGGGAGACGCCGGCGAACTTCGACTTGCCCAATCAAGCCTGTTGCGTCAAGCCATCGGGCGGGACGAGCCTGGCTCGGCGATGCGCCCCGCCAGCTCCGCCTCCTCGAGCGCGACGACCTCGTTGAGCGGGAACTCGTCGAGTTCGCGGAGCGCGTCGAGCTTGCGGCGCCGCGCGACGAGGTGCTGGGTGTAGAGCATCATCGCCGCACCGGCGACGGCGACCGTGCCGCAGAGGATCTGGAGCGGCGCGAGCATCTCGCCGAAGACGAGGAAGCTCGCCGCCGCCACCGTGAACGGCTGCAGCTGCACGATGCCGGTCGCCTGCGCGACCCCGAGCCGTTCCATGGCGGCGAAGTAGACGACATGCCCCGCCGCGAGGCCGAAGACGACCGAGAGCAGGAGGTACCCCCACTGCCACGCGTCGATCGCGGCGAGCTGCGCGACCGGCTCCTCGCTCCACAGCACCATCAGGCCGAGCAGCACGATCCCGACGTAGAGGCTGATCACGCTGAAGGAGAGCTTCGCGCTCGTCCCTGCGAGGCACTTCCGCACGCTCATCGCGTAGCCGGCGTAGCCGATGCCGGCGATCGCGGCGAGAAACATGCCGAAGAGGTTCGAGTCGCCGGTCGGCTCGAGCGCCGCCTCGACGAGTCCCTCGCCTTCGATCGCCTCGACGGCGCCCTCGGAGAACGCCGCCACGCCGACCACGCCCGCGAGCACTGCGAGCGCCCCGACGAGGAAGGTCGAGCGCCGGATCACCTCGCGTTCGGCGGGAAAGAGGATCGCGGCGCCGATCGCAGTGGCGACGATCTGCATGCGAAGCCCGAAGGTCAGTTGCGCCGGACCGGTGTAGTAGAAGGCCGCGACGAAGGCGATCTGCGCGACGGTGCTGAAGAAGGCTGGCAGCAGCGCCCGCCGCCAGATCGAGCCTGGCACCCGCCGCCGCGCGAGCATCCACACGAGATATGGCAGCCACATGAGCGCCGCGAGCCCGTAGCGCCAGCCGTTGCTCGCCCAGAGATCGAAGTGCCCCGTGAGGTACTCGACGAAGAGCGGCGTCACCGTCCAGCAGAAGAGCGCCCCGCCGCCCGCGGCGAGCCCTCCTGCGGTCAGCCCGGGGGCGGGCGGCGCGGAGGATGGTTCGGCGGCAGGCGGTCGCGACATCGGACCGCCACCGTATCAGGAGCAGGTCCACGCGACGGAAACACGTCGCGCAGCCGTCCGCCAGGCAGCGAGCCGATCACCTACACCTGCGACCCGCGGCGCCACGCGTCGCGCGGTCGTCCGCAACGCGGCGCCCGTTCAAGTCCCCCGAGATCGGCACACGTAGGCGCCACGCGGTTCGAGGCAAGCGACGAATCGGAAGGTCGCCCAACTCGCGGCGTTCCAAACGAGATGCCTACCTTCGCCGTCGCGACCCGCAGAATCCCGACAGCGACACCATCGCGAAGACCGCCGGCGCCGGAATCACCGAGATCGCGAGGCCGCCGCCGATGAAGCCGTTCGCGATCGCGAAGTTGGAGCCATCGAACGGCAAGGCGCCGTGGTACTGCAGGTAGCTGAACTGCAGGAGACCCCCTGGCTCCTCCTGCCAGACCGAGAGTTCGGTGAGGTATGCCGGACCGAGCACCTCGCTGCCCGCGTAGCCGAGGCTCGGATCAAGCGGATCGATCACCGAGAAGGTCGCGTTCTCGCTCTGATCGACCACGCCATCGCCGTTCGCATCGTTCCACTCGAGTCCGACCAGCGACAGGACGTGGCCGCCCAGAACTCCGTTGTAGACCCCGCCATTGAACGCGCTGCCGTAGGTGATCTGGAAGTACACGCCGTCGCCACCGGCCAGCCATCCATGGAAGTCACCGAAGGTCGGAGTGGTGTGCTGCTGGACCCACTCGGGGTACTCCTCACCGGGGTGATTGTCGCTGCTGTCGAACGTGATGGCGCTGAGCGAGGTGAGGCTCGCCGCCCCGACCGACTGGAGGTAGGCCTCGAGGCCGCCGGTCATGCCCGGACCGCTCGTCGTCTGGTCCTGCGTGGTCCCGAAGAAGCCCTGCAGCGTCTGCGCCGTGGCGTTCCATCCGCCGTACCCGCTGCCGACGAGCTGCACACCCCCGAGCTGCGAGGCGTAGGTGTTCTGCAGAAAGACGAGCGTGTTGGTCGCCGAAGCAGGCGCGCAGGACTCGTCCGCGAGCGCGTTGGGAATCGAGTACTGGCAGAAGTAGCCGTACGCCGCCGGGTCGTTCATCCACTGATAGGTCTCGGCGCTCGCGGCACTGGAACCCGCGGCCGCCACCGCGATCGAAACCGACAGGCTGACGGTGCGGAGGTTCGGGGTCTTCGGCCCAAGCGTCTTCAACGTCAAGATCTCCATCCTCATCGGGTCTCAGGTCTCAGGTCTCAGGTCTCAGGTCATCGACGCCGCCATGGCCTCGCCTGCCGGCGGGTCGGCGTCAGTCAGGATGAATCCCGTACCCCTGCTCGCAAGGACCGAGTCGAAGATTGGGGATAAACCATCCGCGGTCTCGGGCGGGCCCCGCTCCATCCGCGTCCGCTAGCACTGCTGGATTGCCGGACCAAGCCGACGCCGATTCCAACGCCGGCCCGCCGGCTCGGGCGGAAGACACACTCCGCGGCGTCGGTGCCGGCGACGGCCCTCGTCGCTGCCAACCGTCGACGCTCGATCCGCGCCCTTCGGTCCCGACGCCCTCGCGACAATGTCCCCATCCTTTCTTGATCGCGGGCGAACGGCTCTCGATTCGAGGGTTTCGCTGGCATGCGGCCGACCCGGATCTACCGTTGGATCTCTTCGGTCGCCGTCCCGATCTCGCCCGCAGGGTCCGGCTCGTCGCGAACCGGGCGATGGCGACCGAGGCTTTCGCCCCCCTTCGAGGAGTGCTCGATGCCTTCGCGTTCCGCCGTCGCCGCCGTCTCACTCATGCTGACCGCGGCGCTTCACGCGCAGAACACCAACCAGACCGCGACACTCAGCCCGATCGCGCCCGGCGGCGCGCCGTTCACGCTCTCGATCGAGCAGGTCGAGTGGGCCGGCGAACCGCTTCCGGCGATCCACTCCGCGGCGACCGCGATCCACGACGGCAAGCTCCTCTTCATCG
>CAZTMB010000191.1:0-3145 GCA_964614695.1 uncultured Isosphaeraceae bacterium
GTGGCCCGCGTCCGAAGCACCAGCGTCGATCCCACGCCGGCTCCGCGATCTCTCGTGGCCTTCCCACCCGCGGGACCGCTTGGAAGTCCTCCCGCCGGCAGGCCAACCCGGCCGCCTCCGTATACTCGCCCCTTCGCCCGCGACCGGAGGCGTTGCCCCGGATTCGCCCGAGGATCGAGTGCCCGATGAGTTCCCGAGAAGGTGATGCCGGCGTGGTCGTGGTGACGGGCGCCGGCGGCGAGATGGGCCATGCCCTCGTGCCGTGGCTCCTGCGATCCGGCAAGCGGGTCGTCGCCGCGGACCTTCGCGAGCCGACCTCGCCGTGGCCCGATGGCGTCGTGCCCGCGACCGGCGACATCCGCGACCGCTCCTTCGTCGAGGCGCTCGGGGCGATCCACGACGGGGCGCCGATCGAGGCGGTCTACCACCTTGCGGCGGTGCTCTCTTCCGCGGGCGAACGGAACCCCGAACTCGCCCACGAAGTGAACGTGATGGGCACCCTCCACCTGCTTTCGCTCGCCGCGGAGCAGGGGACGAAGGACCGCCCGCCGCTCTTTCTCCTGCCGAGTTCGATCGCCGTCTACGGACTTCCCGATCTCGACGCGAAGCGGGCCGCCGGCAGCGTGCACGAGGACGAGCACTGTTCGTCGCGCACGATCTACGGCCTCGGCAAGCTCGCCGCGGAAGAACTCGGCCGCTACTACGCGAGCTTCTACCGGCAGCTCGATGCCGCGGGCCCGCGGCAGGCGGTCGACTTCCGATCGATCCGCTTCCCGGGGATCCTTTCGGCGGACACCGTGCCCTCCGGCGGCACGAGCGACTACGGCCCCGAGATGCTGCATGCTGCGGCGAAGGGCGAGGCGTACCGATGCTTCGTTCGTCCCGACAGCCGCATTCCCTTCATGACCATGCCTGATGCGATCCGTGCGATCGAGGGGCTCTCGATGGCGCCGGCGTCGAGCCTTTCGCGACGGGTCTACAACGTCGGCGCGTTCGCCCCGAGCGCGGAAGAGATCGCCGCGATCGTCGTGCGGCACTTCCCCGGCGCCGAGATCGCCTACGCACCGCATCCGGCGCGGCAGGCGATCGTCGACAGCTGGCCCGAGGACGTCGTCGATCACGCAGCGCGTCGCGACTGGCACTGGAAGCCTCAGCACGATCTCGAGAGCGCCTTTGCCGACTACCTCGTCCCGAGAATCCTCGCGCGCCACGGCGCCGCCGTCCGCTGAGAGAAGGGAGCCACCTCCGCATGAGCACCGCCAGCCCGACCTTCGCCGCCCCAGACTTCGAGCCGCGCACCGCGGCGATCCTCGAACAGCTCCACGCCGGCGGACAGCTCAAGCGCCTGCAGACGATCGAAGGCCCGATGGACGCGACGGTGCGCCTGCGCGGCTACGGCGAGGTCGCCTGCTTCTGCTCGAACAACTATCTCGGCCTCGCGAACCATCCCGAGGTCGTCGAGGCGGGGATCGAGGGGCTTCGGAAGTACGGCGCCGGCACCGCAAGCGTGCGCTTCATCTGCGGAACCTTCGAGTGCCATGAGAAGCTCGAGGCCCGCATCGCCGGCTTCACGGGCCTTCCGGCCTCCTACACCTTCACAAGCTGCTGGAACGCCAACGAAGCGGTCTTCCCGACGCTCGGCGATCCGGGCGACCTGATCCTCTCCGACGAACTCAACCACGCCTCGATCATCGACGGCATTCGACTCGCCGCGAGCATCAAGAAGGGCCTGCACAAGGGCGTCTACCGCCACGGCGATTTCGATGACCTTCGCGCGAAGCTCGCCAAGGCTCGCGCGAACCCCGAGGTGACCGGCACGATCTGGGTGGTCACCGACGGCGTCTTCTCGATGGAGGGCGACATCGCCGACCTGCCGGCGATCCGAGCCATCTGCGACGAGTTCGGGGCGTTGCTCGTCGTCGACGACAGCCACGGCACCGGCGTCATGGGGAAGACCGGCCGCGGCACCCATGAACACTGGAACCTGCCCGCGACCCGAATCGACTGCCTGACGAGCACCCTCGGCAAGGCCCTCGGCGGCGCCGCGGGTGGCTACGTCGCCGGCAGCCAGGCGATGATCGAACTGCTCATCCAGCGCGGGCGCCCGACCTTGTTCTCGAACGCGCTGCCCGCGACGGTGGCGTGCTCGGCGGACAAGGCGATCGAGATCCTCGAGCGCGAGCCGCAACGGGTCGCACGGCTTCGCGAGAACGTCGCGACGGCCCGCAAGGGAATCGTCGAGGCGGGATTCACCGTGCTCGACTCGCCCACGGCGATCTGCCCGATCATCGTCCACGACACCGCGAAGGCGATCGCGATGAGCAAGCGGCTGCTTGAACTCGGCGTCTTCGTGATCGGCTTCGGCTATCCGGTCGTGCCCGAGGGCCACGCCCGCCTGCGGGTGCAGATCTCCGCGGCGCACGGCCCCGAGCATCTCGACGCCCTGATCTCCGCGCTCAAGCAACTGCGCACGGAGTTTGCGGATTGAGAATCGCGTGAGCGAGTTGAGGCCGGGGTGCCACCACGAACTCGACGGCGAGTCGATCGCTGTGGCGTTCGAGGAGATCCTTTGCGGCAAGGCCTCGCGGCAGCCGACCGCCGACCATCTCGTCGCGGCCTATCTGCACGGGATCTTTCCGATGGCCCGCGGCCGCCGCGGACCGATCGATTGGGTCGAGCCCTACACCCGCGGGGTCTTCGACCTCGACGCGTTCCACGTGCCGAAGAACCTCGCCCGCGAGGTCCGCAAGGGCCGCTTCGAGATCCGCACCGACACGGCGTTCGAGCAGGTGATGCGCGAGTGCGCGAAGCCCCGACAGACCGCCGGTGGAGGATCGTGGATGTGCGCATCCCTGCGCGAGGCCTACCTCGAACTCTTCCGCCGCGGTCACTGCCACAGCGTCGAGGCGTGGCTCGTCGAGCCGGCGGGAGGCGGCCGCACGCGCCCGAAGGGAACCCTCGTCGGCGGGCTCTATGGCGTGCATCTCGGCGGCGCGTTCTTCGGCGAGAGTATGTTCAGCCGACCCGAACTCGGCGGGAGCAACGCGTCGAAGGTCTGCCTGGTGCATCTGGTCGAGCGACTGCGCCAACGGGGCTTTCGCCTGCTCGATGCGCAGATGACCAACCGGCACCTCAGCCAGTTCGG
>CAZTMB010000192.1:0-3124 GCA_964614695.1 uncultured Isosphaeraceae bacterium
CGTCGCGGTTTGCGCTCGAAACGGGCCTCGGACCGGGTTGCGGGTCGGTTCGCGGCTCGGGTGGCGGATCGCGTCACGTGGGGCTCGTCTCGGCGTGCGAAGGTGTCTTGACGGTGCCACGCGTATCGGATCGCCAACCGGAGAAGCGTCCAATGTTTTTACGTCGCTCGACGAGCTGGAGGATCGCGCGCCTCACGATCCGCTGTCGATCGGTGCATCACCACCAGATGTGGTGTCGCCACCTTCGCCGCGACCGCGGCGGCGTCGACGTCGGCGACGCTTGCGTGCTTCGCCGTCGCTGCCGACTCCACCAGCCGAGACCTCGGGGGTCGAGGCTTCGCCGCCGGCGTGGTCGACCGCGCCTTCGCCTCCGGAGGCCGCGGTCTCACCGCCTTCGCCAGCTCCGCGACCCTTGCGGCGTCGCCGCTTTCGCTTCCGCTTGCTGGGGGCCTCTCCAGCGGTCGTTTCGGCCTCGCTGGCCATGTTGGTCCCGCCGCCGGCGAGCTCTCCCGAGACCGGCGAATCAACGCCTTCACCCGGCGATGCGACCGACTCGACCGTTCCGTCGGCGGTCTCGCCACCCTTGCGGCGCCGGCGCTTGCGCTTGCGGCGAGCGCCTTCCTCGCCGGAGCCTTCGGCCTCAGCCTCCGCGGGCTTCTCCTCCTGCGCCTGTTCGCGGTGGCGGTCCTGCTTCGCGCCGCGCGACTCCCGGCTGCCGCGGGCGAGCCGCGCGGCGGCCTCGGCGCCGAAGCCCCGCATCGGGTCCTCTTCGCGGGATCCCGGCGCCGGGCAGGCGTCCGGATCGCAGAGCTCCTCGACCGGCACGGCGATGTCGCGGCCGTCGGCCTCGAGCCTCACGAGCACGAGCTGCACGAGGATCTTCGAGTCGACCACGATCCCGGGGCCGTCGGGCGTCCCGACGCGCGAGCGGTTCTTCGGAAGCCGCTTCTTGAGGTCCTCGTAGGTCTCGTCCTCGTAGCGGAGGCAGCACATGAGCCGACCGCAGCGACCCGAGATCTTGAGCGGGTCGATCGTGCCCTTCTGGGTCTTCGCCGACCGCATCGAGATCGGCTTGAGGACCTTGAGGAAGTTCTTGCAGCAGCAGTGCTGGCCGCAGCGCTCGTAGTCGGCGATGAGCCGCGCCTCGTCCCGAGCCCCGACCTGCCGCATCTCGATGCGGGTCTTGAACTCCGCGGCGATCCGCTTCACAAGCTCGCGGAAGTCGATCCGCGCCTCGGAGGTGTAGTAGACCGTGAGCACCTCGCCGCCCAGGATCGGCTCGATCTCGACGACCTTGAGGTCGAGCCCGAGTTCGCGGGCCGCGGCCTTGATGGGCTTGGCCTTCTCTCGCGCGTCGGCCTGGATCGAAGACCACCGCGCGAGGTCCTCGACGGTCGCGACCCGCAGGATCTTTCCGTCGGTGCGGAAGGGGTAGTCGCGGCCGCCGGAGTTCTCGATGTACTCGAGCATCTCCTGCCGCGAGACGCTCTTGCCGCAGCCGGAGTTGGAGCAGGTCGTCGTCAGCATCTCGACGACCTCGAGCCCTCGGTGCGTGCGGGCGACGAGCTTCGAGCCGCAGCCGGGCTTCGCGGGTCCGTCGTAGGGGTACTCGGCGACGGCCTGCATCACGCCGTAGCGGATCACGATGCTCGTCGGCGGCTTGAGCCGCGCGTAGATCTCCGCGTCCGACATCGCGTCGCGGCGGGCGGGATCGGCATCGGCTTCGAAGACCGGAAGAGGGAAGATCGACATGAGTGGCGGATGCTACCCGCGCGGCGTCACCACTCGCCGGCGTAGCCGATGCGAAACGGCTCGCCGCGGGCCGCGAGCATCTCGAAGAGCCGTTTCGCGATCTGTCGCAGGTGCAGCAGGTCGTGCGCGGCCCACGCCGCGAGCAGGTCGCCGGCATGGATCGACCCGAACCTCGGGTGCTCGTGCGCGACGGTCCAGTCGACCGGCGGCGACGCGTCGAGGCGCGAACGAAGCCACGCGACGCTCGCCTCGCGCTCGAACTCGAAGTCCCGCAGGACCGATCGCAGCGGCCGCTCGCGGTAGCCGCGGCTTGCGGCGGCCCCCATCGGATCGATCGGCGGCCACGGCGTCGCAGGGTCTCGAAGCACGTGCTCGAGGCGGGTCCTGAAGTCCTCGCGTTCCTCGTCGAGCAGGTGCCTGAGCACCTCGAGCACCGACCAGTCCGAGGGCGACGGCCTCCAGCGCGACTCTTCTGCGGAGAGGTTCTCGACAAGCGGGCGAAGCACGGCCGGGAACGCCGCGAGGCGTTCGACGAGGGTCGACGGAAGCGACGCCTCGAGCGCCGCGGGAAGCGGGTCGCGCGACGCCGAGGCCTCGTTCACTTCGACCACACCGCGCGAAGGCGGGTCTGCGCCTCCTCGCCGGCGATCATCGTGGCGGAGAGTTCCGCCGCGTCGTCGAGCACCTTGTCCTCGTAGGAGCCGTCGAGTTCGTTGAGCCAGCGCTTGGTCGCGGCCATCGCGTGCGGTCCGCCCGCGCAAAGACGCTTGGCGATCGCGGCGACCTGTTCGTCGAGCTGCGACTCCTCCTCGACGAGATGCGTGGCGAGCCCGCGCTCGAAGCCCTCTCGGCCCGACATCGTGCCGCCGAGCAGCAGCATGGCCCGCGCCGGGCCGGCGCCGATCTTCTTGACGAGCCACGGTGCGACGACCGCCGGGCAGATGCCCAGATCGACCTCGGGGTAGCCGACCTTCGCCGAGGCGTGGGTGACCGCGAAGTCGCAGACGACCATCAGACCGCAGCCGCCGCCGACCGCGGCGCCTTGGACGCGGGCGATGACCGGTACGCGAAGCCGTCGGATCCGCCGCGACACCCGCGAGAGCGCCCGCAGCATGTCGGCCATCGCGTGGGGATCCTTCGCGACCGCCTTGAGGTCCATGCCCGCGCAGAAGCTCTTGCCTTCGCCGGAGAGGACCGCGACCTGGATCGCGTGGTTCTCCTCGACCGCGGCGATCGCGGCCTCCATCGCGTGGATCAGTTCATGGGAAATGGCGTTGCGGACGTCCGGACGATTCATCCGGATCTCGCAGACGCCGCCGTCGATCGAGGTCTTGACGAGGTCGCTCATGGGGTGGAGATGGTAAGGGGAGAG
>CAZTMB010000193.1:0-3118 GCA_964614695.1 uncultured Isosphaeraceae bacterium
GCAGGTCGCGGCGTTCTTCGTCGGAAAGATGCGGCGCCTCGACCGCCCGCACGAGCGCCGGATCGGGACGCAAGGCACCGCGATCCGCCGGCGGATCCTGGGAGAACGCCAAGCCGGCGATTGCGAGGATCGTGGCGGCGAGGGGTGCGAGGCGAGGTGCGGGAGAACTTCGCGGGGTTTCGTCGAAGGTCATGACGGCGAAGCGTAGGGCGATCGAGGCACGGTGCCCTCGCCTCGGGCCAACGCGCCGCCAAGTAGCATCCCGTCCTTCCCGATCTTCCCGATCTTCCCGAACACGGCGAGCACGATCCGAGTGCCGCCAACCGATTCCTTCTCAGGATCCCGCCATGACCGACTCGACCCTCGTCACGACGCCTGCCGCCGCGATGGCCCAACTCTCCCGCCACACCACCGCGATCAAGGTGCTGGCGATCGTGATGATCCTCGCCGGCGTCGTCGCGCTCGCGCAGCCGATGCTCTTCGAGCTCTTCGCCGAGTCGGTCCTGGGCTGGGTGCTCGTCTTCGTCGGCCTCATGCGGGTGTTCACCGCGTGGAGCGGCCGGAGCTTCGGCGAGTTCCTGCTGCAGCTTCTCTTCGGCATCCTCGTGCTCGTCGGCGGCATGTACCTGCTGTGGAATCCGATCGGCGGCCTCGTCAGCCTGACGATGGTGCTCACCGCGTTCATGCTCGTCGAGGGGATCTCGAAGCTCGCGATGAGCTTCCAGCACCGCGAGGCGGCGGGGTTCCTCGCGTTCAGCGGCATGATCTCGCTCCTGATCGGCGTGCTGCTCTTCGCGAACCTCAAGACCGCGTGGACGTGGGCGATCGGCGTGCTGATCGGCATCGACCTCGTCTTCGGCGGCTTCAGCCTGCTCACCTTCGGCTCGGCGATGAAGCGGCTTGGTGCCGCCAAGGCCTGAGGCGGGCATGCTCGCCGGCCATCCGGTCTCGATCGGGTCGATCCGCGAGGCGGCGGCGCGGATCGCCGGCCACGCGCATCGCACGCCGATCCTGACGAGTGAGACGCTTGATGCGATGGCGGCGCGGCCGCTTCTCTTCAAGGCCGAGATCTTCCAGAAGGTCGGCGCGTTCAAGTTCAGGGGCGCGATGAACGCGGTCTCGCGTCTTGAGAACGAGGCTGCGGCGCGCGGCGTGGTCACGCACTCGTCGGGCAACCATGCGCAGGCGCTCGCCCTCGCGGCGCGGCTCCGCGGCATTCCCGCGTGGATCGTCATGCCGAAGGGCGCCCCGGCGATCAAGCGCCGCGCGGTCGAAGGCTACGGCGCGACGGTCGTCGAGTGCGAGAACACGCTCGAGGCCCGCGAGTCGACCGCGGCGCGGGTCGTCGCGGAGACCGGCGGCACGCTGATTCCACCCTTTGATCATCCCGACGTGATCGCGGGGCAGGGGACGATCGCCCTCGAGATCCTCGAAGAGCACCCCGAGTGCGAGGCGATCGTCGCGCCCGTGGGCGGCGGCGGCATGATCTCGGGGATCGCGATCGCGGCGAAGGCGCTCAAGCCGTCGATCCAGGTCTTCGCGGCCGAGCCCGCGCTCGCCGATGACGCGTTTCGATCGAAGGCGTCCGGCAAGATCGAGCCGGTCAAGCGGATCGACACGATCGCCGACGGCCTGCGGACCTCGCTCGGCGCACTGACCTTCCCGGTCGTGCGCGATCTCGTCGATGAGGTCTTGCTCGTCGGGGAAGACGCGATCGTCCGCGCGATGCGGCTTGTCTGGGAGCGAATGAAGGTCCTGATCGAGCCGAGTGCGGCGGTCGGGGTCGCGGCGGTGCTCGACGAGTCGTTCAAGGCGCGTCGAGGCTTCGGCCCGACCGCGGTGGTGCTGTGCGGCGGCAACGTCGATCTCGATCGCTTGCCGTGGCAGGGGTGACCCTCGGGATCGGACGCCGAGGATCGCCGTCATGATCGGCGGGGCAGACCCGGCGGAAGGCGCGAGGGTCGATCAAGACGCGGCATGAGTCTGAGTCAAGGCGTGCCGCGTCTGACCGGCGCACGAGATCGTCGCCGGGCGTCTCGCGTCCGGGCATCTCGTCCGGGAGCCGCGGGGGTTCTGGTGCCTCGCCGGGCGGCCAAGGGCCCGTCCCGGGCCAATCCAGCGGTCGCCCGAGACGAGAAGACCGGAGTACTCGGACCGCTCCCCTTGACTTCCGGGTGACGCGGATCATTCTCCCTAACGCTCCGGCAGTCTGCTCGCCGCGACCCGGGGCTATTGAACTTGCAAGAGCGGAGTCTTGATGATGAAGCCCGTTGTCGCTGCCCGCCGCGTCGTCAGCCTCGCCGTGGCGCTGATCGCCGCCACCGAGAGCCACGCGGTCGCCACCGTCGCCCTCGACAACACCGCAGGCGGATTGTCAGGGAACAGCGCTGGGCTGACGACCACCCTCTGGAGGGTCAGGGTGTTCACCGTTGGCGCGTCGAACGTCTCCATCTCTTCGATGAAGATGGGCCTCTACTCGACCCAGACGGCGACCCCGACCAGAATCACCTGGGAGCTGTACCTCGTCGATGGCAGCAACAACCCCACGGGTACGGCCCTGGCTTCCGACACGCAATCGGTGTCCTTCACCTCGACCGGCGGCTCGAGTTCGGCGCTCTACAACTTCACCACGGGCGGCTCACTCGCCACGTATTCGATGCAGGCAGGCCAGAAGTACGGATTGCTGTTCAAGTCGAACGCCGCGACCCAGACTTTGAATTGGACACCGACCAGCGCCGACACCGTGTACTCGCCCGGGAGCAGCGGCTTCGCCTACGTGACCAACCGCGTCACATCCAACAGTGGAGCAAGCTACTCCGGCAACAGCACCTACAACGCGTGGAGCATGACCGTGAACCCCGCCTCCGCGGTGCCCGGCACCGGTTTTGCCGCGATCGCCGGTCTCGGCATGGCGTCGATGCGTCGCCGCCGGCGCTGAACTGGTTTGCAGGTCTGCGGCCCGCTCGCAACAACCGCGACGATTCGGCCGAGCATCGCCCCGGAACTCCCTGAAGCGCCTGAAGCGAGGGAACTCCGGGGCGTTGTCTTGTTCAGCTCCCCGTGGCCGCCGCGTAGCGCCGCGAGATCTCCGGCCAGTTCATGATCTCCCAGATCGCCG
>CAZTMB010000194.1:0-3112 GCA_964614695.1 uncultured Isosphaeraceae bacterium
TCACCGTGCTCCGCGGCGGCGACGAAGAGGAGATCGAGGTGCACGAGGGGATCGAATAGGTTCGGTCGAGTCGGAACCGAGGGATCGCGGCGGGCAGTCCGTCGAGCCGACGGTCATGCCGACGTCGGCGAGCGTCGTGCGTCCACGAAGAGATGGTCGTGTTCGGAGAGCTGCTCGAGATGCCGGTAGCCGTGCGACGCGAGGAAGGCGTCCATCCGAGGCAGACCGCGGCACTCGACGAGGAGATGCCGGAACCGGAACCTTGCATGGTCGATGCCCTGCAGCACCGCGAGCTCCGAACCTTCGACGTCGAGCGAAAAGAAGTCGACGACCTCGGGTGCGTCGGCCTCGAGCAGGATCTCGTTCAGTGTTCGAGGGAGCGCGCCGTAGACGACGACGTCCTCCTGAGGCGCGAGGTACTTCCGCCCGCTCTCGACATGCTCGTGTGGATCAGGGAGATCCGATCCATCGAGCTCCGAGACCGACATCAGGTTCGCGTAGAGCATCGGCACGAACCGCTCCGTGTATCCGAACGGGACGCACGCCGCGCAGAAGACCCGAGTCTCGGGCGAGCGGTTCGCGCGGCACTTGAAGTAGTTCGCATGCGAGGGCTCGACGAGCACGCCTCGCCAGCCGCGGTGCCGCTCGTAGTGAAGCGTGTTGGATTGGGACACCCCGTCGTTGGCGCCGACCTCGACGAAGTACCCTCGGTCGAAGTCGAGATGCCTTCGCATCTTCAGGTCGAGACCGTGCAGTCCGTGATAGCGTCGGGCGTCGTTCATGGAGGAAGCTCGTGGGGGAGGATGCGCGGCATAGGCGGTCGCCGGAGCGCTCAGGAGCCCTCCGCCCGCGCCTGAGCGGGCCGGAACACCGGATGCACGCCGCGCTCGACGGCGAAGGCACGCTCTCCCGTGGCAAGGGCATGATCGCCACGGTGCTCGGCGATCAGGCTGCTCCACATCCGAAGGTGCGGATCGTCGGAGAAGGTGTTGCGGTGGTGGATCACGCCGCCTTCCGCGTCGGCGACGACGCCCGGCGAGGCGGCGATCTCGGACTCGGCGGCGGCGACCGCCGGACCGCCGTGCACCGAAGCGCCGTCGAGCGAGATCGCGAACGGACCTGCAAGGTGGCCCATCGACTGCACGAAGCGCCTCGCCGCCGGCTCGCCGGCGCCCGGGAGCGGTGCCCGCTCGCGCTTGGGGTGGTCGAGCATCGACTCGAAGATCGCGCGGAAGCGACGGGCGTTTCGATCGGGATCGAAGTGCTCTCGGGCGTGGGACCTGGCGTTCTCGCCAAGACGGCGCCGCAGCGACCCATCGTCGACGAGTCGCTCGAGCTGGCGCGGGTACTCGTGCTCGTCCGCCGCGACGAGTCCGGTGACGTCGTGCGTGATGAGGTCGTCGGCGCCGGTTCCCGCGAGGACGACGACCGGCAGTCCCACCCACATCGCCTCCTGCACCGACTTCTCGCTCGTGGAGGAGCCTTCCGGGGCGAGCGGATGTCCGATCGCGTCGAGTCCGGCGAAGGCCGAGGCGAGATCTTCGGTGGGCCCGTGGACGATCGCACGCTCCGCGAGACCGAGTTCGTTGAATCGTTGCCGCAACTCGTCGAGGTGGCCCGGTCCGAAGACGTCGAAGCCCACGTTCGGCCGATGCACCGCCGCGCAAAGTTCCGCGAAGCGTGGATGGAGCTTGGCCGCTCCGACGAGGCCCACGTGCCCGATGCGAAAGCCGTCGTGCGGTCTCGGTCGGAAGTCGTCGAGGCGAGTCATGTCCGCAAGGGCCGGCGACCATTCGGCGATGCCGCCGCGATGGCGGATCGCCTCCGCAGCGGGAGAAGCCAGGGTCCGCGGGCTCGACGCAAGCAGGCGATCGGCGAAGTCGCCAAGCTCGGCCGTGGCGACATGTGGTCGCGTGCTGCCTCGAATCGCCGTCCGGACGAGGATGCGGGCGGCCGGCCAGGAACGGCGCATCGCGTCGAGCAGGAGGGGATGGTTCCAGTAGTCGATCGAGACGACGTCGGCCTGTTCGATCGCATGATCGAGCGTCGCCGCGTCGCAACGTCCGTGGACGTGTGCTCCGAGCCGCTTCGCACGAAGCAGCAACGGGGCGGAGATCGGACGATCGAGCACGAGGATCTCGTGCTCGCTGGCGAGTCCGGCCGCACGCCACGCGGCGATCATCGCCAGAAGATCCCGTTCGGGACCACCACCGATGAACCGGGGAATGACGTGAAGCAGCCTCACGGCGTGTTCTCGCGGCGGCGACGCAGGTAGCCCGCGGCGATGCGGAGCCACTCGCGTCGGTAGCGTTCGACGTCGGCGGACAGGCTCGTCGACCGCATGCCCTTGCGGAGCACGAGTCGATCGACGCGGACGGGCCCAAGGCCCGACTGCACGAGGCGAACGAACCAGTCGCTGTCGGCCCCGATCTCGAGCGACTCGTCGAAGCCGCCGATCGCTTCGAAGGCGTCGCGTCGGGCCAGCATGGCGCCCGGCGTGAATCCGGGAAGCGGCGTTCCGATCCGATCTCGTTGGGCGTCGGTGGCCACGTGGCCGTGGAGCGCGACCGGCATGACCAGCCCGATCGCCGCGAGGCGATCCGGTGCGGCGGCAAGCGCGTCGTGCAGCGACGCGAGGCCTCCGGATTCCCAGCAGTCGTCGGCGTCGCAGAAGGCGATGAACGGTTGCGTGGCGGCGGCGATCGCCTCGTTGCGAGCAGCCGCGAGACCTCGCGAGCGTTGATGCAGCAGCCGCACGCCACGCGAGCCACGGGCGATCTCGATCGAGCCGTCGTTCGATCCTCCGTCGAGGACGATCGTCTCCGCGACCGTCGCTTCAGCGATCGAGGCGAGGGCCTTCGCCAGATGCGAAGCCCCGTTCCGCACCGGCACGATGGCGGTGACGGGCACGGTCATCGGTCGCTTCCGTGTACGGCGCTGCCCACGGCGCTCGACAATCCGCGGAGTGTCGATCGGATCTCCTCGAGGGACTTCGACGAGGCGCCGTGCTCGGCGAGGTGATCGAGGATCGCGATCGACTCCTCCGGATGTGAGAACGGCGCGAGGTGCAGTCGGGTCGCCGCATCGATCGGGGCGGCGGGATTGGACTGCA
>CAZTMB010000195.1:0-3089 GCA_964614695.1 uncultured Isosphaeraceae bacterium
TCAGCCTCCGATGAACGAGAACGTCGCGCCCTGACGGCCGCGGCCTTCCGACCACTCGATGCGCGAAGCCTGCTCGGGACCCACGAGCGCCCGCAGCGCGAGCACGGTCTCGTAGTCGAGTTCGCGATGGCGGAAGCGCAGCCGCCCCGAGATGCTCTCCCAACGCTTCATCTCTTCGGGCGAGAAGCCGCCGGGTCCGTCGCCGCCCTCGCCGCGACGCGGCTGGGTCGGCGCGAGGCCGTCGAGGCTCTCGAAGAGCGCCTCGCTCTCGACGAGATACGCCTCCTCGATCTCGGCGAGCCGCGCCATCGCCTGCTCGTCCGCCGCGACGATCCGCATCGCCGCGTTCATCCCTTCGAGTGCCGGCATCGACGGCACCACATCGGGCCACGCGGCGCGGCGCACCGCGGCATGGAAGGAACGGCCCGCGTCGGGAGGCATCGCCTGCTCAAGCCGATCGAGGCTCGCACGGATCGCCTCACGCACGCGGCGATCGGACTGCTCGCGGCGGCCCTCGGCCTTCGCCAGTTCCTGATGGCGAGCGAAGGACTCCTCGCCCGCACCGACCGGATCGACGATCGCGCCGGGCTCCGGCGGCGGTCGGTTGAACACCGCATCGCGTGCCGCCCGCAGCGCCGGGCGAATCGCCTGCTGCTCCGCCCAGTACGCCTCGACCGCCTGACGCTGCTCTCGAAGCGATCGCGCCGCGGCGGCCCGCACGCCGCCCTCGCGCATCGCCTCCGGCACCGACTCGATCGCCAGATCCAGCGCGTCGATCGACGCGTGCTTGCCCTGCCAGGGCGCGAACGAGAACTCCGCGGCTCGCCCCCGCAGGCCCGAGGCGATCGAGACCAGCTCGATCGCGCGGGCGTCGCGCCACATCGCGAGCGTCTCGGCGGAGTCCGGGCCGAGCACCGCTTCGAGCGACTCGAACATCGCGCGGTCGGCGTCGAGGCAGCGCGAGAGCGCCGCGTCGATCTCGGGCAGGCTCGCATCGGTCGCCCCGACCATGAACAGCTCGATCGAAACGCCGTTCGCCTGGCGACGCCGCTCCGCTTCGGCCTGAAGCGCTGCTTCGAGTTCGCGCACGATCCCATCGAAGGACTCCGCAGCATCGCGACGGATCTGCTCGGCGATGTCGCGGAGCGTCATGTCCACCTGCGCGTCGGCGAGCATCGTGGCGAAGCGACGCTCATCCATCGCGCGGAGCGGCGGGGCCGATGAACCGCTCTCGCCGAGCACGGTCATGCCGCCCTCGTTGGTGAAGGAGATCGCGATCGGCCCGCTGAAGCTCATCTCGATCGGCGCTCCGTCGACGGCTTCGAGGGTCGAGACCACCGAGACCGCGGTGAAGGTGATGCCCTGGGCGGGAATCGCCTCGCCGATCTGGATCGAGGCGACGCCGTCGACCGGTCCACGGCCGCGCCCGGTGCGGCCGACCATCGCCCCGCTCTTCGCGATCGACTCCATGTCGATGACGCCGGCGAGCCGTTCGCGGGTGCGTTCGGGCAACGTCGAGGTCAGTTCGCGTCGAAGCACGTCGACCCGCCGCTCCGGGGCGGCCGGCGGCGCGTCGCCGGGAGCGAACGCCATGGCGAACACCTCCTCGCTGCGAACGTCCTCGCGGGCGTACTCGAGGCCGAGCCGCACGCGCTCGCGGAAGTGGTCGACCCGGATCGACTCGACCTGCGCGACCTCTTCGCCCGAGATCTCACCGGACGCGATCCGCGGCTCGATCGAGTTGCGGAAGAAGGTGGTCATCCCGTCGCCCGGAACGAGCCGAAGCGTCACCAGCAGCCCGTTCAAACGCTCGTCGGAGACGAGGCCCGCCAGGCGCGAAAGGCTGTCAAGCTGCTGCTCGCGGATCACGCGGCTGCTCGACCCGACGAGCATCGCGTCCATCATGGGATCGAACTCGGGCGCGATCGCGATGGGCTCGCGTCCCTCCGCCGTCGCGGCTTGGACTTCCTCGGCGACCGCCGCTTGAAACTCCTCGCTCGCCGCTCGCCGGGCGGCGATCGACTCGGCGATCTTGACGGCTCGATCGAGCTCCTCGTCCATCGCCTTCCGCAACGCGTCGTTCAGGCGCTGATCGTGATCGGGAAGCGCCGCGCGGATCGCCGCGGCCTCCTCGGGCGTCGCGTCGAGCTTCGCAAGGATCTCGAGCAGGTCGACGGGCTCGGAGGCCCCCATGAAGTTCGCCCGCATGCGCAGATCGAGGGCTCGATCCCGCGCCCCGCGGGCCTGCAGCAAGGCCAGACGTTCGGCATCGAGGGCAAGTTCCGCCGCGACCTCGTTCCAGAAGTTCGCCTCCAACTGCCCAAGACGCTCGACCAGCCGACGCTGCGCGGACGCTCGCGCCTTGGCTCGGCGCACCGCCGCCTCCGGATCGTCGTTCGCGAACGGCGTGGCCAGCCCTTGACCATCGGCGAGCCAGGCTTCGATCTCGCCATCGCGCAGCGCCGCGGCCTGCTCGAGGTACTTCTCATGCAGAGGCCAGACCGCCGAGGTCGGCGAGGCGTCGGAAGAGACGACTTCGAGCCAATCCGCGACGGTCGGCCCGCTGCGTGGAACGGGGAAGTTGCCGCCGGTGCCCTGCGCGAGGGCGAGGCTCGAGGCGATGAACGGAATCGCGGCGGCGAGAGCAAGCGCCACGCGACCGGTTGTTGTCACGAAGTTCAACATGAGCAGGGCTCCGAAGCGGCGTCCGGGTTCACGAACCAGACGCTGCGGCACTCTACCGGTCGAGATGGCACCGGCTGCGAAGGGCGGAGGGAATGCCGAAGTGGCGAAGCCGCTGACGGCGACCATCGCGCGAGAGCAACCCCTCCCCCGCGGAGCGCAGCGACGGTGGGGGAGGCACGGATCGCGAGCGCAGCGAGCGAGACGGGTGGGGGTGCCTGACACCAAGCGAAGGAACGATGAGTATCGAGACCTGGTGACAGACCCCGCCGACCGCGGAAGGCTCTCTCAACTGGTGCGAACGTCTCGCGACGGGCATCTTGGTCTCTGGCACCCCCACCGACGTTCTCGCTGACGCTCGAACGTCGACTCCCCCGCTTCGCTTCGCTCGCGGGAGAGTGGCGGAC
>CAZTMB010000196.1:0-3044 GCA_964614695.1 uncultured Isosphaeraceae bacterium
GCGCTCGCGACGGTCTCGATGCCCGCGGTCTTCTCTGACGGCATGGTCATCCAGCGCGGCGAGGCGGCCTTCTTCGGCTTCGCGCGGCCGGGCGAACAGATCGTCATCGAAGGCAGCTGGGGCGGCCGCATCGAGACGGTCGGCGACAAGCAGGGCCGCTTCATGGCGATGCTTCCGACCGGCGAGGGGGGCGGGCCGTTCGGCGTCAAGGTCTCGGGCGACAACCAACTCGCCTTCCGCGACGTGCTCGTGGGCGAGGTCTGGCTCGCGTCAGGTCAGAGCAACATGGAGCAGAAGGTGGCGCCGCCTTCCTACGACGGCGTCGAGAACTGGCGGGCCGAGGTCGCGACCGCGGAGTTCCCGGCGATCCGCTTCTTCGATGTGCAGAACGCGATCGCTGCGACGCCGCGCTCGAACGTCAACGGCTCGTGGGTCGCGGTCTCTCCGAAGACCGCCGGGTCGCTCAGCGCCGTGGCGTACTTCTTTGCGCGCGATCTCCACCAGGCTCTTGGCGTGCCAGTGGGCGTGATCACCTCCGACTGGGGCGGGACCCGCATCGAGGCGTGGATGAGTCCGGAGAGCCTCGCGGCCTTTCCCGAGTACGCCGGCGAACTCGAACACCTCGCGCTCATCGCCGATCCCGCACGGCGCTCGCAGGCGACCGCAGGTCTCGAAGCGCAGTGGTGGAACGACCTCGACGCGAAGGCTCCTGGCGGCAACGCGTGGAAGACCTCCGCCTACGACGCGTCGGGCTGGGCGAGCATGGACCTTCCCGCGACGCTCGCCGGCGAGTACGGCGGCTTCGACGGCATGCTCTTCTTCCGCCGCACGATCGAACTGCCCGCGGACTGGGACACGCAGGCCGCGGCGACGCTCGAACTCGGCCCGATCGACGACGAAGACGATGCGTTCGTGAATGGCGTCGCGGTGGGCTCGACGCACGGCGATGGAAAGTGGGCGCAGCCGCGGCGCTACGCGATCCCGCCGGGCACGTTGAAGCCCGGCGCGAACACGATCGCGGTGCGCATGGTCGACAACGCGGGCCCCGGCGGCATCAACGGCGACGCCGCGCAGATGAAGATCGCCTCGGGCGAGCGAAGCGTGCCGCTCGCCGGATCATGGAAGGTTGCGAAGGGGCCGGCCCGCAACGCATTCCCGCAGCGGCGGCAGTCGGCGCTCGGCGCGAACACCGCGACCGCGCTCCATCAGGCGATGATCCATCCGATCAAGGCCTTCACGGTCGCGGGCTACCTCTGGTATCAGGGCGAGAGCAACCGCGGCAACGCGGCACGCTACGCGGACCTTCTAGCGGCGATGGCCGAGGACTGGCGCGACGGCGACGCGACGCGGCCGTTTCTCGTCGTGCAGATCGCGCCGTTCAAGTACGGCGGCGACTCGGGCGAGACCGCGTGGCTTCGCGAGGCGCAGCGCGTGGCCGCCGCGACGATTCCCAACGCCGGCCTCGCGGTCACGATGGACTGCGGGAATCCGCTCGACATCCATCCCGCCCGCAAGCAGCCGGTCGGGCAGCGGCTTGCGCTTCTCGCGCTCGAGCAGGCCTACGAGAAGCCGGTCGTCTCGTCGGGGCCCGAGTTCATCGAGGCGGTGCGCGAGGGTGGCGGCCTGCGGATCCGCTTCGAGAACGCCGAGGGGCTCTTCGCCCGCAACAACGAGATCCGGCAGATCGCGATCGCCGGCGACGATCGCGTGTGGCATCGGGCGCTTGCCGTGATCGATGGCGAAGACGTGGTTGCGATCGCCCCCGAGGTCCCCGAGCCGGTCGCGGTGCGCTACCTGTGGTGTCCGGCCTGCGAGGCGGAGCTCTTCAACGGCGACGGCCTTCCCGCGTCGCCCTTCCGTAGTGACGACTGGGAAGGTCCCTTCGGCGGCGTGGCGAACCCGATCCGCAACGAGAGCGAGATGGAGCGGCTCCGCACGCGCGAGGAGGGATTCGTCGATCTGTTCGATGGCGTGTCGCTCGACGGCTGGCAGATCGTCAACGGAGCGCCGAGCACGTGGACGGTCGCCGACGGCGTCATCAAGTGCAGCGGATTCCCGACCGGCGTGATGCGCACCGACCGCACCTACGAGAACTTCGTCCTCGAACTCGAGTACCGCCACCTCGTGCCGGGCGGCAACGCGGGCCTCTTCATCTGGAGCGATCCGATCACTGCGAGAGGCCAGCCGTTCACGCGCAGCGTCGAAGTGCAGGTGATGGACGGCCAGGAGCAGAACTGGTTCACCTCCGACGGCGACGTCTTCCCGATCCACGGTGCTCGCATGACGCCGGTCAACGGCCGCGGCGGCGATCGCGCGTATCCGACGGAGCGACGCTCGAATCCCGCGCCGATGTGGAACCACTACCGCGTCGAGTGCATCGACGGGCGCATCGTGGTTTCGCTCAACGGCAAGGTCGTGACGGAGGGCTACGACATCGCGCCGCGACGCGGCTTCATCTGCCTCGAGAGCGAGGGCTCGCCGGTCGAGTTCCGCGCGATCCGTCTGAAGGAACTGCCCGCCGCCGATCCGCCGATTCCGTCGTCGCTCGTCGCCGACGAGGACGCGCGGCCCTGGACGTGCCTCTACAACGGCGTCGATCTTTCGGGCTGGAAGCAGGATCCCGCGAACGCGGGCCACTGGAAGGTGCAGGACTGGATCCTCTCCTACGACGGCAAGGGCGCCGACCTGTGGACCGAGCGCGAGTACGGCGACTTCGAGATGATCTGCGACTGGAAGTTCCCCGGCACGCCGAAGCCGGCGAAGCGACCGGTGATCGCCCGCGACGGATCGCAGGCGACGGCGCCCGACGGGACGCGGCTCGAGGTCGAGGTGCCCGACGCCGGCGACAGCGGGATCTACCTCCGCGGCAGTTCGAAGAGCCAGGTGAACATCTGGTGCTGGCCGGTCGGCTCGGGCGAGGTCTACGGCTATCGCACCGACGGCAGCATGCCGCCGGAGGTCCGCGCCGGCGTCACCCCGAGCGAGCCGGCGGATCGACCGCTCGGCGAGTGGAACCGCTTCCACATCGTGATGAAGGGCGACCG
>CAZTMB010000197.1:0-3012 GCA_964614695.1 uncultured Isosphaeraceae bacterium
AGGGCGCACTCTCGTGCACGGATCCACGGCGGACACTCGACGGTCAGCCGCCGCTACCCTCTTCCGAGTGATGGACCGGGAAGACTTCATCGAGAAGCTGGGATCTCTTCGGCGCCATGTGGGGACGGTCGGAGGACGCGCCCCCTACAAGCCGCTGACGCTGCTCTGGGCACTCGGTCGGATCTGGGCCGAGCCGCAGTCGCCACGGCTCATGTCGTTCGAGGCTGTTCGAGACGGCTTGAAGCCTCTGCTACAGCAGTTCGGCGGTCCGCGCGGTTCCTCGACCAAGCCTGTCAATCCCATTTGGAGATTGCAATTCGACGCCGGTGGCTCGATCTGGGAATGCCGCTCCACGCGGCAGGTGCTGCTCGGCGCCGATGAGAACCCCATCGTCAGTGAACTTCGCGCAACGGATGCCCGGTTCGGATTCACCGAGACCGTCCATGCGAGGTTGTCGATGGATCCGGTGCTTCGGATGGAGGCAGCCTTCGTGCTGGCCGAACAGGTCTGCCCGTCGTCGCTCTGGACCGAGCTCTTCGATGCTGCGGGCATTCCCTGCGAGGGCTCTGATGCGCCGATGATCATTCCGATCAGCAGCCAGCGCACCCGGCAGATCGCCATGCGGCTCTCACGTTCGCCGCAGTTCCGAGGAGCCGTTCTCGATGCCTACCGCGGCCGATGCGCCGTGTGCGGCGCAAGCCCGCAACTCGGAGACAGGCGATTCGGCATCGAGGCCGCCCACATCCGTTGGGTGGCCGAGGACGGTCCGGATGCGGTTTCGAACGGCATCGCGCTTTGCGTCATGCACCATCGAGGCCTCGATCGCGGCGCGTTCACGTTGACCGATCGTCTGCACGTTGAAGTGTCGCCGCGGCTGATCAAGCCGCACGACGAAGGCTCTGACCTGTTCTGGCGCTTCGAAGGCAGTCGACTCGACCTGCCCGAGCAGAGCGACCATCGGCCCCTCTCCGATCACGTCGATTGGCACCGACGCGAAGTGTTTGCGGCCGGCTGATTCGACCATAGTGCTGCGCCACCAAATCGACTCGCTATCCAAGGCCTGACCCGCGCCTCTGAGTCTCGCCCGCACCGTCGCCGCATGGATCTATCGGCGCCATCGCGGCGAGGTCGCCTGAGCCGCCTCCGCCCGACGTGCGCTCCGCCGGTCGTACGTTCCGCCTGACCCACGTTCCATCGATGCCGATCGGGCGACACCCCGCCGAGCCGGTCAGCCGCTCACGCGTCCCACGCGCCGAGGAGCGCCGCGAGATCGGCGCCGTCGACCTGGCCGTTGCCGTCGAGGTCGGCCGCGCATCCTTCGCACACGCCCCACTCGCCGAGCATGACCGCGAGGTCCGCGCCGTTCACGATCCCGTTGCCGTCGAGATCGGGCGACGATTCCGCCGGCACGAGTTCGAGCCGGAAGCGATCGAGGTCGAGCGTCGCGTCGATCGCGTCACCGCCGCCCGAGAGCGCGACGTGCAGCGTCACCGTGCGGCCGTGGAACTCCGCGGGCACGAGCACGCCGATCTCGCTGAACGCGGCGCCGAGCGACTCCATCGGCCACGTCGCGTCGGGCAGCCCGATTGGCGCCTCGTCGTCTGAACGCTCGAGCGACACGTCGAAGAAGTCGTTCGTCGCGCCCGATCCGGTTCTCCTCGCCTCGAACGACAGCCGAAGCCGCTGCCCCGGCGGCGGCTCGGGCAGGTGCATCCGGTTGTGGACCAGCAGCGATCGCCCGGCGTTCAGCCTCGCGAACCACTCGCCGACGGAGAGGACCAGGTTCGCCCCGACCCCGCCGTGCATCGCCCAACCGGCTCGGGTGCCCTCGACGAAGTCGCCGTTCTCCAAGAGCGGCGCCGACGCGGGATCGGGATCGACGCCCGCTGGAATCTGTGGACGCTCGCCGCCGCCGATCGCGGAACGGTTGAAGCCGACGACGTCGTCGCCTCCCGGCCACCACGAGTTCCGCATGGTGTTGGTGATCGTCTGCTCGCCGTTGGAAGCGTTCGGCGACAGGTCGATGGTGCCGAAGTACCACAGGTGCACGTCGCTGTGGGAGAAGGCGTACGCGCAGCAGTTGAGCAGGCTCTCGGAGAGCTGCACGTCGAAGGTGTTCGCGATCGGAATGCCGTCGAAGTCGAGGCCGTTGAAGATCCCCCCGCCGTCGGCCCGCCAGTAGTTGTCGGCCCACGCGACGTTGGCCCATCGCACCGGCACGGGATCGCCCCAGTCGAGGTCGTAGCGGGCATCGAGCGTGCCGTTCACCGGATGCGCATCGAGCGCGGTCATCTGATCGACCGGAATGCCGGCGACCGCGAGCCGCCGGATCGCCTCGCTGTTGACGATCGCGCCGCGGCTGTGCCCGATGAAGTGCACGCTGCGGCCGCTCAGCAGATCGCTCGGTCCCGCGCCGGGATCGGCGTACGACGCGTCGCGCAGCATCGCCTGCATCGCATCGCCCGCGGCCTGCGCGTAGTTCCAGACGGGTCCCTCGTCGACGAAGCCCGAATCCTCGGTCCAGTTGAAGATGATGACGACGTTGGTGCTTGAACCGTTGCCTCCGCCGTCGAAGTCGCGGGTGAGCACGCCGCTCTCGCCGGTGTAGCGGTAGACCGCGCCGTCGCCGCCCGCGCGAGCGAGGATCGCGGTCGCCATCGCCTCGGCCCACGCGCCCTTGCCGGTGTTGGCGAAGCCGTGGGAGATGACGGTGGTCGTGGGCTCGGCGGCGGGCACGGCCGCGGACGCGTGAGGTCTCGGTTCAGGGCCGCGCAGCGAACGAGGCGCTTCGGCGAGTGAGTACGCGAGCGGCAGCGCGAGGAGGCAGGAAGCGGCGATCGGCATGGCTCAAGAGTACGAGGCGGAGGCACTCTCACGGCGCGGCGAGCCGCCAGGTTCGCCAAAGACCTTGAGGATCGAGAACGAAACGTCCGAGTACCGCACGCCGCGAAACCCAACTCGGCGGGCGGGACGCCCGCGGTCCACCGCGCGCCGCCGAACCGAACACGACGA
>CAZTMB010000198.1:0-3004 GCA_964614695.1 uncultured Isosphaeraceae bacterium
CTCTCCTCTCTCCTCTCTCCTGCTCTCCTCCTCTCCTCCTCTCCTTTCTTCTCCCCGCCAAAACCGCCCGCCGCTCCTTCCCTATACCCCGTCCTCCGCCGATCCTCCGCCGACCCCTAGGAGCCAGCCCCGTGACCCAGCCTGCCGCGTCGCGTCGTTCGGTCCGACTCGCGAGAAGTCCTTCCGGCCTGATCGCCGCGATCGCCGCGACGGCCATCGCGCTGCTGCCGCTCGCGCCCGCCGTCGCGCAGGGCACCGAAGGCAGCTTCCCGAGTCCACGTGGGGGTGCCGAGATCGACGCCTGGCTCGACGACGCGGGCGTGCCCGAGGCGGGTCGCGATGCGATCTTCGAGATCCATGCCCGCTACCTCGCCGAGGTCGAGCGCCTGCGCGATGGCGAGGTCGAAGCGTGGATGCGGGCGAAGCCCAACGCCTGGATGCAATCCCTCGACGTCGCGCAGCTGCAGGCGCAGGTCGAGCAGTCGCTCGCGCGGATCGAGCAGCAGCGTCGCCTGGCCGCGCGGTTCGACGCGATGGAGGAACGGCTCTGGGCGGAGATCGGCTCGACCGCGCAGATCCCCGACGAGGTGCTGCGTTCGCTCCGCGATCGGGGAAGCCTGCGCCGACTGTCCGAGCTCGGAGGCTCGTCGGGACGCCTCTACTACGGTCAGGCCCGGGCGGCGGACGTCGCGGCACTGATCGCCGCCGCGAAGGCGACGCCAGCCGAGGCCGCGCGGATCCGCGAGGCGCTTGCCGGTCACGACCGGGCGCTCGTCAAGCTGCTTGAAGAGGACCGCGACCTTGCCCTTGATCGCGAGCGACAGCAGGCTTCGCGGCAACTTCGCATGGCCGAGTCGATGGCAGAGACGCAACGCCTCGTCATGGAGGAGGTGGACGCCGCCAACGCCGAGAACCGCGAACCGCGGGTGCAGGAGATCTACGAGGCCCGCAACGCCGAGGTCAACGGCTTCGACGGCGGCGAACAGGAGATCGGCCGCTTCGTCGCGCGGCTGACCCGTCTGCAGCTTGCCGCGGTGCGGGCGATCGATCCGATCGTCGGCGATCCGCTGCGCACCGCGCGGGTGCTCTCCGCCGCAGGCATCGGCTACGACGGCATGGACGATTTCTTCGGGATGTTCGAGGAGATGGGCCGCGAGGGCGAGCTGTCGCCTGCCAAGGTCGAGGCGCTCGCGGATCTCAAGGCCCGCTCCGTCGCGGCGGAGCTGCCGCAGCTGATGGAGATCGCCGAACTGATGGCGCGGCGGCTCGAACTTCCCAACAGCGGCTGGGGTCAGCTTCCCGACGGCACCTACGGGCAATCGCCCGAAGCCGAGGAGATCGATCAGCGCATGATGGAGCTGCAGGGCGGCGAGTCGCAGCAGCAGCAGATGCAGATCGTCGTCGAGATCGGGCGGGTCATCGGATCGAAGACCTTCGCCGACGCGATGCGGAAGTGGGGGCGGAAGCAGGGGATGCCCGAGCCGATGCTCGAACCGATGATCGCGCAGCTCGTCGCGGGCATCGAGGCCGGCGCGATCGACGCGGAGGCGATGCAGAAGGAGTTCATGCGCAGGATGTGGTCGGCGCCGCCCACGTGGAAGGTGATCGACGAGCCGATGCTCGAGGCGATCCTCGACGATCTGGCGGTCGAGGGCGAGATGCGGCTCGTCGCGAAGCAGCTGATCGAGGATGGTGCGCCGCGATTCACGGCGGCGATCGAGGAGACCTCGGCGGAGATCGCGTTGCCGGAGGATCTTGATCCAGAGAGGATGATGATGCAGCGGATGGGCGGCGCCGGTGCCGAGCAGATCGCGGCGTTCGACGCGGGGCTTCGTCGGGTGCTCGCCGCGGACGAGGCGTTCTTCGACGATCTCGTCGGCGTGCTTGGCGAGCAGGTCGCAGAGCCGCTGCGCCCGTGGCGGGCCGTGCGGCGAGCCCAGCTGATCGGCGCCTGCGACGCGGGCATGGGTGGGGGCATGGCCCGCTTTTTCTGGATGGATCCATCGATCGGACAGTTCGACTCGATCGATCTCTTCATGGTCGCGCAGGAGGCGATCCCCGAGGCGATGCGCAACGCCGCCGCACGCGCCGCGTTCGCGGTGCAGGCCGATCGGATCGCCTCCTTGCAGGCGGATCGCTGGAGAGCCCTCAGTGCGCTGCAGCCCGAGCATGCCAGGCTCATCGCCGACTCGATGGCGATGCAGCAGGCGTTGCAGGCGGCGATGGAGCAGGGTCAGCCGATCGGTGACGCCGAGTCGCAGCGGCAGCGCGAGAACCAGGCGCGGATGCAGGAGCTCGAGCAGCAGCTCGAGCGATGGCGCAAGGCGGTGCCCGAGGCGATTCGCGAGGATCTCTCGCGGCTTCAGGCGGTACTCGACGCGGACTCGGCGAGCGCGTTTCTTCGCGCGGTGCTGCTTGAAGCCTGGGGCCGCGAGATCGGCGATCTGAAGGCCCGCACGTCGCTTGATGCGGCGCGGGCGAAGGCCGAGCGTGCAAGTGACATGACGCGGCTTGCGGAACTCGATGTGATCGAGGCGAGCTACGACAAGGCGACCGGTCGGCTGCTCGAGCTGCTCTGGAAGACCAGCCAGGAGATCCGCGAGCAAGGGGCGCCGAGCGCGATCGAGGAAGGCGTGGTGCCGATCGACACGTCGGTGTGGTGGCCGAGCGCCTCGGGCCGCGTGAAGTTCCGGCTCGGCGAGATCGACTTCGCGACGATGCGGGAGTTGGGGAAGGGCTGATCGAGGCAGAGCGGGGTCTAGGGAAGGGACGGCGAGCGTGTGTTTTGGGGGGGAAGAACAGGAGAACAGGAGAAAGGAGAGGAGGAGAAGAGGAGAAGAGGAGAGCAGGAGAACAGGAGAAGGGAGAGCAGGCGTCCGCCGCCGGTGCAGCGCTTCGCGGTTCGGAAGTCCATTCCGTCCATGAAGTCCATCTTGTCCAAAGAATGCCCTGCCGAGCGAAGCGAGCGCCAACCGCGTGACGTGGCCTGCGCCCGAAGCACCAG
>CAZTMB010000199.1:0-3002 GCA_964614695.1 uncultured Isosphaeraceae bacterium
TCACCCGAACGCCGGCGCGACCGACGCGGGATCGCGGCACGCGGCGAGTTCCGCCGCCATCGCGATCGCCGCCTTCATGCTTCCGGGATCCGCGACCGACTTGCCGGCGATGTCGTAGGCGGTGCCATGGTCGGGGCTCGTGCGGATCGTCGGCAGGCCGAGCGTCACGTTCACGGTCTGGTCGCGATCGAGCAGCTTCACCGGGATCAGGCCCTGGTCGTGGTACATCGCGACGACGAGGTCGAACTTCCCTTCGAGAGCCTTGAGGAAGACCGTGTCGCCCGGATGCGGTCCGCTCGCGTCGACTCCCGCGCGCTTCGCGGCGTCGATCGCGGGGGCGATCACGCGGATCTCCTCGTCGCCGAAGAGACCGCCCTCGCCCGCGTGCGGGTTGAGCCCGCAGACGGCGATGCGCGGGGCGCCGACGCCGAGCCGCCGGCAGAGATCGGCGCCGAGATCGATCGAGTCGAAGACCCGGCCGATCGTCAGCACGTTGCGGATGTCCATCAGCGGCAGGTGCGTCGTCGCGAGCACGACGCGGAACTTGGGTCCCGCGAAGGCCATCGCGTGGCGCTTCGCCTTCGTGCGATGCGCGAGCAGTTCGGTGTGGCCCGGCCAGCGGAAGCCCGCGAGGTGCCAGGCGGCCTTGCTCACCGGCGCGGTGACGAGGGCGTCGATTCGCCGCGGATGCCCGGCGGGCAGCAGGCTGTCGGCGATCGCGGCCTCGACGAAGGTCTTGCTCGCGAGCCCCGAGGCGCGGCTCGGGCCGCGAGCGCCGGGCTCCTCCTCGCCGTGCTCGGGCCAGTCGAGCACGGTCAGGTCGGTGAGGATCGGCTGCTCGGCGCGGGGGCTGTCGTGGGGGATGCGGAACCAGAAGGTCTCGATGCCCGCTGCCTCCGCGGCGCGGTTCAGGGCCTCGTTGCTTCCGTAGACGACGTAGCGGGCGAGCTTGAGAAGCCCCGGATCCGCGAGCGCCTTGACGATCACCTCCGGGCCGATCCCTCGGGGATCGCCCATCGAGATGCCGACGACCGGCTTCGCAGCATGCGGGCTCTTCACGAGCGGATTGTAGAGGTGCCTTCGGCGCCGACCGGCCCGGGGATACACTGACTTCCTTCCGCCTCAGACGGATCACCGGAGCACTCGATGCCGGCGCCCAAGCTCGATCACCCGACTCTGCCGCTGCTCAAGGCGGCGTTCCCCGACGTGAAGCTCCTCGCGACGGAGTTCCGCGGTCAGACCACCGTGATCGTGCCCAAGGAGCGATCGCACGAGGTGCTGCGGCATCTCCGCGAGGCCGCCGACTGCGGCTACGACTATCTCTCGGACGTCTTCGGGGTCGACTACCTCGACTACCCCGTGCCGATGCCCGGGCGCTTCGCGGTGGTCTACCTGCTCGTCGACACGAAGACCGATCGGCGCCTGACCGTGAAGGTGCACCTCGATCCGACGATGGACACCTCCGGCACCGCAGAGGATCCGGCGCTCGAGGTGGATTCGGTCACCGACCTGTGGCCGGGCGCGGAGTGGCCGGAGCGCGAGGTCTTCGACATGTTCGGGATCCGCTTCCGCAACCATCCCGACCTGCGCCGCATCCTCACCTGGAAGGACTTCCCGGGGCACCCGCTCCGCAAGGACTATCCGCTCCACGGCCGCGGCGAGCGCGAGAGCATGAAGGACCTGCGGCATCTCGCGAGCCACGGGCACTCGCCCGAAGGCACGCCCGACGCCTGAGTCGACCCCGATGCCGAAGGTCCTCGTCCTCGGTTCCGGTCTCGTGGGTTCGGTGCTCGCCGCGGATCTCGCCGCGACGCCCGGCTACCGCGTGACGGTCGTCGACCGCGACGAGGCGCCGCTTGCCAACGCCCGACGCCGCGCCGCCATCGCCGGCGGGCGCGTCACCACGCAGGTCGCCGACTGCGGCAAGCCCGCGGTGGTGCGCCGCCTTGCGAAGGACGCCGATCTCGTCGTCGGCGCGCTGCCGAGCCGCTTCGGCTTCGATGCCCTGCGAGCGGTGCTCGAGGCGAAGCGGTCCTACTGCGACATCTCCTTCATGAACGACGATCCGGAGGAGCTCGACGAGCTTGCGAAACGGCAAGGCGTGGCCGCGGTCGTCGACTGCGGCGTCGCGCCGGGCCTGAGCCACATGCTCGCGGCGGCGGGCGTGCGTCGCCTCGATCGCGCCGACCGCATCGACATCATGGTCGGCGGCCTGCCGCGGCGCCGCGCGTGGCCCTACGAGTACAAGGCGGGCTTCTCGCCGAACGACGTGATCGAGGAGTACGTGCGCCCGGCGCGGCTCGTCGAGGGCGGGGCGGTCGTCGTCAAGGAGGCGCTCTCGGAGCCCGAGTTCATCGAGTTCCCCGGCGTCGGCACGCTCGAGGCCTTCAACACCGATGGGCTTCGCAGCCTCGTGAAGAGCATGCCGGTTCCCGACATGCGCGAGCGCACGCTGCGGTATCCCGGCCACATCGAACTGATGCGGGTGCTGCGCGAGACCGGGCTCTTCGGTCTCGATCCGGTGTCGATCCGCGACGGCGCGACGGTGCGGCCGCGCGATCTGCTGGCGGAACTGCTCTTTCCGAAGTGGACCTACGAGGAGGGCGAGGAGGACCTCACCGCGATGCGGGTCGCGGTCGAGGGCGAACTCGACGGTCGGCCGACGCGCCTCGAATGGGATCTTCTGGACTTCCACGATGCGAGCACGGGCTTCTCGAGCATGGCCCGCACGACGGCGTTCCCCGCGGCGGCGGTCGCGCGGATGATCGCGGCGGGTCTCCTGCGAACGCCGGGGGTGCATGTGCCCGAGCGTCTGGCCGAGATGGACGGCGTCGTCGAGAGCGTGCTGAAGCAGCTCGCCGAGCGCGGCGTGGTGCCGGTCTTCCGGGCGATGACCTCGCGCGGTGGTTCGCGGCGGGTCAAGACCTCGACCCGCTCGTCGAAGAGCCCGACACGTGGCACTTCGGCGAAGAAGACCCGATCGAAGGCGTCAGGCAAGGCGA
>CAZTMB010000200.1:0-2904 GCA_964614695.1 uncultured Isosphaeraceae bacterium
ACTGGCATTGCTCCAACCGACGTCATCGCCCCAGATGACGAGGACGTTCGGCGGCTTGGCGGCGACGGCGGGCGCCGCCACGAAGAGAAGCGCCAGAAGCGGAAGCAGAAGGGGGCGTGGAGGCATCAGGGGTCTTCCTTGAGGTGAGCGACGAGCGGCGATGGCACGCCTGCGGGCGAACGATCCGGCCCGTGCGGGGATCGGACCGTGCGACGCGGCGAGCGGGCATGGTCCGCGGGGCGTCCGATTGTGGACTAGGAGAACTCCGGGTCGGCCGCCGATTGAGGCCGGAGCCCCGAGCACCGCGGGGGGCGGCGTCGGGGGCGCGGCGCTCGGCGAGGCGAGCGTTCCGGCTCGTGCGAGCGGCACCGTCGAGGGCGGGCAATCCCCCTCGGCGTCGCGTCGCTCGGCATCTGCCCCGCGACGCTCCGATCCGTTGGACCGAACCGTGGGAGTTCCGACTGGGTTCGGGTCGGGCCGGAACCGTCCCTGCCGAGGCGACGATCCTCGCAACGCCTGGCGTCGGCCGGACAGCGTGGCTGGCCTTGCCGGAGTGCGGGAAGAGCCGTCGGTTCAACGCGCGGGGTGTGATCGCGGAGCGTGCGCACCCGCAGGCCGCGATCCGGTCTGATCGGCGTCGCGATCCACGCGTCGCTGCCGGAGCCGTGCCTGTGTGATGATCCGAGGCGGAAGCGGTGTGACGTCGGCGTGGACTCGGGTTGGAGCGATCGTGATCTTCGCCGCGATCGCGACGTTGCGGCGATGTCGATTCGCAAGCGTGGAGGACTTTCTCTTCGCGAATCGGGGCGCGGGTGCGTTGGACGCCATCCATATACTCGCGCCGTGGACCATCCGTCGGCAGATCGCGACTTCGAGTCCGCCTCCGCGCCGCGGGGATTCGAGCGACTCGTTGCCGAACTCGCCGCCATCCTCATCGTCGCGGCGGGCGACGCGCTCGACGAAGGCATCGAGCGGGCCCTCGAGCGGATCGTCCGCTTCTACGGCGCCGATCGTTCGACCGTCTTTCGGCTGGTGTGCGCGGGGGGCGAGGTCGCGCTGGGAGGCAGCCGCGCCGAACCGCAGGATGCGGACATGGTCGCCACCGACTCGTGGGCGGTCGAAGGCGTGGCGCGGGTCGAGGGCGTCTTCGGAAGCACCGCATTTCCCTGGGCGTTGCGGCGAACGCTTCGCGGCGAGTCGATCGAACTCGACGCGGTCGAAGGCCTTCCGGCCGAGGCGACGGTGGATCTCGCTTCGTGCCGGGCGCTGGGCATCCTCGGCGTGATCGTGTCGCCGCTCATCGCCGAGGCGCGGGTCGTCGGCGCGATCGCGATCGGCCAGGTCCGCGAGCGGCGATGCTGGTCGGAGGAGGAACGGGAGCAGCTCGCGACCGTCGCGGGTCTCTTCGCGAGTGCCGTGGCGCGCCGGCGGGCGCATCAGGATCTCGCCGAGGCGCACCGGCGGCTCGATGCGGCGCAGGCGAGGTTCCGCCTCGCGGCCGCGACCGCCCTGCAGGCGCAGGAGGACGAGCGTCGCCGCGTCGCCCGCGAACTGCACGACGATGTGGTGCAGCGGCTCGTCTCGCTCTCGCTTTCGGTCGAGCTCTCCGACGCGGATGCGTCGATCGCCGACGAGGCGCGATCGATCGCCGAGACCGTGCACGGCCTGAGCCGGTCGCTGCATCCGAGGCTGGTCGAGTCGCTCGGGCTCGGCGGCGCGATCGAGGCGGAGACCGCGGCGTTCGCGGAGCGGTTTCGCGGCGAGGTCGGCCTGATCCTCGGCGCCGAGACGGGAGAGGATCGATCGGGTTCGGGGCTGCACGCGGTCCCGCCGGAGGTCGCGGCGGTGGTCTACCGCGTGCTTCAGGAGGCGCTTCGCAACGTGGTGAAGCATGCCGAGGCGATGCGTGTGGAGGTGGGATGCCGAGTGGATCGGGGGTGGCTCGAGTTGTGCGTCGACGACGACGGATGCGGCTTCGACGCGCTGGCCGAGCACGTGGGGCTCGGTCTCGTCTCGATGCGGGAACGCATGGGGCTCGTCGGAGGCGAACTCGCGTTCGAACGATCGCCGCTCGGCGGGAGTCGTGTGCTCGCGACGATTCCCGTGATGGGGAAGGTCCTTCCGGGAGCGACGCCGTGAATCCGTCTTCGCGGCCCCGGCTGCTGCTGGCCGACGATCATCGCGTGGTGGCGGAGGGATTCTCGCGGCTCTTCGAGGATCGCTTCGAGGTGCTGGCGATCGCCGCCGACGGCGAGGAGATGGTCCGTCTGCACGAGGCGCTGCGCCCCGATCTCGTGCTCGCGGACGTGGCCATGCCGGGGCTTGGCGGACTGGAGGCGGCGCGGCGGATCCTTGCGGCGCATCCCGGAGCGAGGATCGCGATGCTCTCGATGCACGACCAGCCCGAGCATGTTCGTGCGGCGAGGTCGATCGGCGTGCGAGGCTTTCTCTCGAAGACGCTTCCGCCGCGCACGGTGCTCGCGGCGCTCGATTCGATCGCCCACGGCGGCACGTGGTTTCCCGGCGGAGAGGCCGCGGCGTCGCCGGTGCTCTCCGATCGCCAGCGCGAGGTCATCGCCCATCTCGCGGCCGGGCGATCCCTCGCCCAGACCGCCGAGGCGATCGGCCTGTCCGTGAAGACGGTCGAGTACCACAAGTACCGGGCGATGCGCGAACTCGGCCTCAGGACCTCGAGCGCCCTGGTGCGCTTCGCCGTCGAAGCGGGTCTCGCTCGCGAGGAGATCGCTCGCAAGGAACCACCCCGAAAGGAAGCCCATCGATGAGTCGTCTGCTTCGACGCGATGCCGCGCGGGCCCTCGGCTTCGCTGGTCTTCTCGGGTGCTTCGCGGCCGAGAGCGATGCCGGCTTCGAGCCTCCGATGGATCCACCGACGGCGTCGCAACC
>CAZTMB010000201.1:0-2876 GCA_964614695.1 uncultured Isosphaeraceae bacterium
GCCGCCGTTGTTCCAGTTGCCGCCGCCGAAGCCGCTGTTGTTCCAGTTGCTTCCGTTGTTCCAGTTGCTGCTGTTCGTGAAGGGATTCATCGGAGGGTGCTCCTGCGTTCCACGCATTCGTGCGACCGGGAGGGGGAGCGGAGACCTGGCGTCGATTGCCGTGTCGCCGCGACCTGCCGAACGGACCCGCGTCCGTGGCAGGGGTCGCGTCAAGGAGTTCGACCGGTCCGAGAGCCGACTTTGGGCAGACGCTTCGTTTTGCGTCCGAAATCCCCTCGGCTCAGGGCGGCTCAGGCCAGCCCGCCCGGCACGAGGTCGAACCACCGCCCGCCGAGCGCGATCGCGGCAGGTCCGGGAATCGCGTACTCGCCGCCGATCGATCGCTCGTCGCTCGTGTCGAGCAGCATGAGATCGGCGCGCAGGCCGGGAGCAAGGCGGCCGCAGCGATCGCCGAGACCGAGGGCATGCGCCGCGTTGACCGTGGTCGCCGCGATCACTTCCTCCGGAGTCATTCGAAGCTTCCGGCATCCCAGGCTCGCCGCGAAGGCGATCGACGGGCCCGGAGCCGAGCCGGGATTGAAGTTGCTCGCGATCGCGACCGCGGCGCCCGCGTCGATCAGCCGCCGCGCGTCGGCGTAGCGGTCGTCGAGCGAGAAGCCGCTCGCCGGAAGCAGCACCGCGATCGTCTCCGAGGCCGCGAGCCGATCGAGATCCTCCGGCGTCGAGGCTTCGAGATGGTCGACCGTGCGGGCGCCGAGTTCGATCGCGATCGGGAGCAGTCCCAGCGCGTTGAACTGGTCGAGGTGCACGCGGATCGGCATGCGGAGCGCCTTCGCTCGCTCGAAGAGCCGCACGCACGCCTCGACGCTCCACGCACCCTGCTCGCAATAGGCGTCGCAGGCGATGCCGGGAAACGCTTCGGCGACCGCGGGGAGCGTCTCGTCGATGGTTCGCTCGACGAACCCCGCCGCGTCCGGGTCGATCGCGTGCGCTCCGAGGAAGGTCGGCACCACCGGCGCAGCGCTCGTGGCGGCGACCGAGGCGATCGCTCGAAGCATCTTGAGTTCGTCGGCGGTCGAGAGGCCGTAGCCGCTCTTCACCTCGATCGCGCCGCTGCCACCGCGGCGCATCTGCTCAAGGCGATGGCGAAGATTCGATTCGAGCTCCGACTCGCTCGCGGACCGCACCGATCGGACCGTCGACATGATGCCGCCGCCCGCGGCGAGGATCTCGAGATAGGTGCGGCCGGCAAGACGCATGGCGAACTCGCCGTACCGCTCGCCCGCCCAGCACGCGTGGGTGTGGCAGTCGACGAAGGCGGGCATCACGACGCGGCCGCCCGCATCGATCGCGGTTCCCTCGATCGAGGGGGGGGAGCCCGACCCGAGTCCGAGAACCAGGCCGTCGCGGAGGGCGATCCATCCATGCTCGAGGATGCCGAGTTCGCGAAGCCAGCGACCTCGACGCGGACCGGGTGGGCAGCCGGCGGGATCGAGGGTGACCAGGCGCGCGTTCTGGATGGTCAGCGAGTCCACGGGAAGAAGGTAGCGGCGGCGGACTCCTTCCTACGATCGGCAACCTGAACCGCGGGGGGCTTGGCTGCGGAAGAGGCGTCGACGTTGGTTTCGACTCGGCACCGGTGCCGGCGAAGCCTTCGGGGATCCGGAGCGTTCGATGGAGCTCTATCTGGTTCGCCATGCCAGGGCGTTCGAGCGCGATGCGGCCGCCTGGCCCGACGACTCCAAGCGCCCGCTCACCCACGGCGGCCGGGTCCGCTTCACGCGACTCGCCCGGCATCTGCGACGCGTCGTGCCGCCGGTCGATCTGCTCGAGAGCAGTCGGTTCACGAGGGCCTGGCAGACGGCGATGCTGCTGCACTCCGTCGCGGGTTGGCCGAGCCCGGAGCGATTCGAGCCGCTCGAACAGGAGGGCAGCGGCGACTTCGAGTCGATGGGGCGATCGCTGGCGGTGATGCAGGGCATCGAGCGGGTCGCGTGGGTCGGCCACGAGCCGCAGTTGGGTCGGCTCGCGTCCTTTCTCTTGTGCGGCGACCCGGGGCAGCTCGCGATCGACTTCCGGAAAGGCGCCGTGCTGCAGTTGCTCCTCGACGGGAAGTCGGAGGCGCGGGCCCGGTTGGGATGGATGCTGACGCCGCGACTTGCCAAGCGCCGGAAGGCCTGAGCGCCCGCGCCGACCCTTCGCGCGGGTGGTTCGAACGAACTTGCCGCCGGATGAATCGGGGGACCCCGATCAAGGCGCCCCAACCGGCGGGCCGTTCGGCGCTCACGATCGTGTTGACATCGAGTGACATCGTGGTCGCGGCGTCGCCGAGGTGCCGGTTCGCGGCGATTCGACCGACGAAGCCCACGTCGCCCGCCGATATAGTCCCGATTCGATCACCCGGGGGCGTGCGATGGGAGCGGCACCTCCTTCGCGCGGGACCGATCCGTGTGCCGGTGCTTGACGTCCTCCGCTCGTGGCGGCTCGCTCGATGACCGATCCTCAGCCCTCCACCTTCCGGCGTTCCGGCGAGTCGTTCGCACTCGCGTGGGATGGACGGGTGCTCGAGGTCCGCCTCTCCGGCCCGACGCTCGGTCAGCGGGAGGTTCCCGAGGTCAACACGGCCGTCACCGAGGCCTTCGATGCCGCGGGGACGAAGCTTCGGCACCTCGTCTTCGACGTGACCGGCGTGCAAGGCATGTCGAGCATGGGGCTCGGGTTCTGCATCGCGTTCCGGAACGAGGCTGCCCGTCGCGGGGCGGACTGCCTCGTGATCGGGATCGGCGAGGACCTGCTCGACCTCTTCCGGCTGACCAAGATCGACTCGCTCTTCCGGATCTGCCGCACCGACGCGGACCTCCGCAAGGCGCTCGAGG
>CAZTMB010000202.1:0-2806 GCA_964614695.1 uncultured Isosphaeraceae bacterium
GGCCGCTCACGCCGCGATCGGCGGGATCGGGCAGTCGAGCGCGTCGCCGATCGCGCGCAGGAGTTGCGCTTCGATCACGGTCGTCGCGCCGTCGTGGGCGATCGATTCGACGCAGGCGGCGAGCAGTCGCCGCCGATCGTCCATGCGGATCGCGGAGAGCCGGCGAAGCGAGGCGTCGAGGCCATCGAGCGAGCAGCGATCCTGCTGGGGAAGCGGCGAGGCCGTCCAGCCCATCGCCGCGATCGCCGCATCGAACGCGCTGCGGGCCGCGGCCGAGTCGCGATGACCCGCCCAGGCGAGCGTCGCGAGCACGGCGGTCGCCGCCTCGGCCCGCTGCTCGATCCGCTCGCGGGCCGCAGGCTTCGCTCGGCGGATGAAGCGGCCTTCGACGTGCCGTTCGAGCACGGTGCGCATCACCCACTCGAAGAGATCGACCCGGCGATCGGCGAGCATCACCGCGGTCACCCGATCGCGGAACTCGCGGTACTGCTCGGGCGAGAGTTCCGAGAGCGCGGGCACCGCAAGATCGATCGTGGCGAGCGCCGCCGATGGCGGCATCGAGGCGATCGCGGGCGCGAGGCGCCGCACCGTGGCGAAAAGTCCCGGATCGCCGACGAGCGCGTGCTCCTGCGCGTTGCGAAGCCCCGCCTTGCGAGAGAGCAGGAGACCGACGATCACGCCGCGGGCATCCATCGGTTCTCGGCACGCCGCCGCGACGTGCTCGGGCACCGAGGCGGCGATCGTCGCCGCTCGGGCGACCAGTTCCGGATCGGGATCACCGATGTGCCGGACCGATCGCTCGATCTCCCGGCGCGGGATCGGGCGCTCGCGTGAGGTCGCTGGCGTCGTCGCGCCCAAGGCGACGGCCGCGGTCGCAGTGGCGGCAGGGCGCGCCGACGTCTCCCCACGCGACGTGTCACCGATCGCGGCCGCGTCGATTCCTTCGATGCGGGAAACGCGCTCGCGAATCGGCGGATGGGTGGCGAACATCGCCGCGAAGGCCGAGGCGAAGAAGAAGTGCCCGAACTCCGAGACGTGCGGGCTCCACGGCGTGCTCGGTGGCAGGCCGCCGATTCTGCGAAGCGCGCCGGCGATGCCGGCGGGGTTTCTCGTGAACTGGACGGCACTCGCGTCGGCGAGAAACTCCCGCTGTCGGCTGACCGCGGCCTGGATGAGCCGGCCGAAGAGGGTGCCGAGCGAACCGGCAGCCCACAGCAGCAGGCCGAAGGCCATGATGCCGAGCCCGACCGCCGCGCCGTCGTTCTTCCGGCCGCCCCGCGAGTGCGCGAGCATCGGCCCGACGTAGCGCAGGCAGGTCCACCCGACGAGACCGATCACGAGGATCCCGAAGATCACGCCGGTCAGGCGGATGTTGAGCCGCATGTCGCCGTTCAGGATGTGGCTGAACTCGTGGGCCATCACGCCCTGCAGCTGCGCCCGATCGAGCTGCGTCATGCAGCCGCGGGTCACCCCGATCACCGCGCTCTGCGGCGTGTATCCGGCGGCGAAGGCGTTGATCGAGTCGTCGTCGATCCGGTAGACCGGCGGCACCGGGACGCCCGAGGCGATCGCCATCTCCTCGACGACGTTGAGCAGGCGCCGTTCGTGGGCATCGCGCGTCGAAGGCTGGATCCGCGTGCCTCCGAGCAGTTCCGCGACCGCTTCGCCGCCCTTGCCGAGCTGGGCGATCTTGAAGAGGCTCGAGAGTCCGACGACAAGCACGACGAGCCCCGCGACCGCGCCGAGCAGCGGGGGATTCCAGAAGGGAACGCCTCCCTCGGAGGCGTTCGCGGCGGCAAGCGGCAGGTAGATCGCGGCGATGAGGGCGACGACCGCGAGGATGAAGAGGACGACGAGCCGCCCGGTGCGGCGCCGCGCGTCGTCCTGGGCGCGGAAGTAGTTCACGCGGAGCCCTCGGAAGCGGCCTCGCGTCCCATCGAGACCGACGGCGGCACGGCGATCGCGGCGCGGTCCCATTCGAGAACGCGGGCCTCGCGATACCGAAGCAGCGACGCCACGAGGTTCGCGGGGAACTCGCGGATCGAGACGTTGTAGCGCACCACCGCGTCGTTGTAGGCGTGCCGCGCAAACGCCACGCGATTCTCGCTGGTGACGAGTTCCTCCTGCAGCGCGAGGGCGTTCTCGGAAGACTTGAGCTGCGGATACGCCTCGATCCGCGCGATCAGGTGGCCCATCGAGGCGTCGAGGTCCCGCTCGGCGGCGGGAAGATCGCCGGGCGCGTCGGGCTTCGCCGAGGTGAGCGCTGTGACGGCGCGGGTTCTCGCGGCGATCACCCGCTCGAGCGTCTCTCGCTCGTGGGCCATCGCGGCGCGAACCACCTCGACGAGCCTCGGGACCAGATCGTGCCGCCGCTGGAGCTGCACGTCGATCTGCGCAAACGCGCCTTCGACACGGACCTTCGCGGTCGCAAGGCGATTCTGGATCGCGACGGCGACCACGAACGGCACCAGCAGCACCGCGAGCCCGCCGAGCAGCATGAAGGTCCAGTCCATGGGCGGAAAGACTATCGCCCTGGCTCGGCGTGATGAGGGCGTTCGGCTTGTCGCGAAACGGCCAACTGTGCCGCGTCGGGGGCAGCCTCGCTCGGTGATCCGTCGGGAGTGGCGCCCGCCGACCGCCGCGTGGTGCTGGACAACGCGACCACCAGTGGACCGCGGGCCTCCGGCCCCCTCTCCGACGGAGCGCAGCGACGTCGGGGAGGTGCCGAGCGAAGCGAGGCGGAGGGGCACCAGCGGACGCGGGAAGCTGAGTCCGAATCACCTCGATGCGGGCGAGACGCCCGCGG
>CAZTMB010000203.1:0-2785 GCA_964614695.1 uncultured Isosphaeraceae bacterium
TCGGCCTTCTCGCGCTGCAGACGTTCCATCAGCTCGATGCAACGGGGATCGTCGAGCACGAGCAGTTCGATCCCTTCCTTCTTCATCCACTCCTCGGCGCCCATGAACGTGCGATGTTCGCCGATCACGACGCGAGGGATCTTGTAGAGGATCGCGGTGCCCGAGCACATCGGACAGGGCGAGAGGGTCGAGACGAGGGTCAGATCGCGCCAATCTCGACGTCGGCCGGCGTGGCGGATGCAGGACATCTCCGCGTGCGCCGTGGGGTCTCCCGACTGCACCCGCTCGTTGTGGCCGGCGGCGACGACGTTCCCGCGCGCATCGACCAGCGCCGAGCCGATCGGGATGCCGCCTTCCGACCAGCTCTTGCGGGCTTGCTCGATGGCGGCGTCAAGCCCCTTGCGGGCGATCTCGGGATCGATCATGGGCGGACTCCGGGGTTGGAGAGGGAGGCATCGACCATGCAGCGCCTCGACCTTGCGAAGCGCGGGCGAACCGAAGCTCGCGACCCATTGGTTCGAACCACCCGCCGCTCCTCGATCCGGCGATCGGATTCCGCGATTCTCGCTCGCCATCGCGTGGCGATCACGGATCGGCTCTCCTCGCGCTCCGAGACCTCGCGCTCCCTTCGGACCGTGAACAGGCCGGATCTCGGTGTTCTCCGCGCTGCCTGATGCATGTGGCCAAACCACTGAGCTTCGCCCGCCGCCCCACGGTCAGCCTGACGATTCGAGACCGGCTCCCAAGCGACGAGCGAGTCGAGGCCAGACCGATCAGGGTCCGGCGGATCCGATCGGCACGACCTAGGCGACCACCTCGATGCCTCGCCGTGCCGCGGCATCCGCAAGCGCGCGGTCGAAGGAGAGGATCGATCCGCCCGTTCTCGATGCCAGTTCGAGATAGGCCGCGTCGTACGACGTCAGCCCTTCTTCCCGCGCCAACGCCATCACGCGACCGAGATCGATGCCATCGAGCGCAGGCTCAAGACCGACTCCCCAGCGAACGTAGAGCCGCATGGCCTCGTCGGCCTGCTCGGCGGTCCATCTTCCGCGTCGCTCCCCGGCGATGAGCGCATTCGACACCTCGATGGGAAGATGGGCCGGTGCGTAGAACCGGGTCGATGGACCGCCGCCTTCAACCATCAGCGCCCGCTCAAGCACCGCGATCGCCGCGCCCTCGACCAGCCACCCAAGCACCGCGCTCGCATCGACCACGATCGGCCGAGACGAACCCTCGCCCCGGTCGGTCACCATCGCCGACCAGCCTCGATCAGTTCTCGCAACTCCTCGGTCGAGGCAAGGGGACGGGCAATCCGTTCGCGCAGCGATCGCCACGCTTCGGCAAGCGGGCGTCCATCAGCCGGCTCGGGCGTCTCGGGGAGCCGCAACTCGGCGACCGGACGCCCTCGGCGCTCGATCACCACCACTACGCCCGCCTCGACCTGCCGGAGCAGATCCGAGAGATGGGTCTTCGCCTCGAAGACGCCGACCCGGTACTCGCGACGTCGATTCGCCATGCGCCAAGAATGACTTAGTCAGGTGATCTAGTCAAGTCGAGCGACATGGATTCGCAGAATCGACGCGGCAATCAAAGAAAGACGCCCCGCACGGGCGGGGCGTCGAGGGGTTCGATCGTGGCCGTGGCGGCGTCGGGCTCAGCCCTTCGCGTGGGTTGCGTTCCAGGTCGCCTTGAAATCCTTCATGGCGGCGAGGAACTGATCCTCCAGGCCCTTGAAGGACTTCTTGTCGACGAGCTGCTGTCGCAGGTCCGACTTCGCGCCGCGGAAGTGCTCGAGCAGTCCCGCTTCGAACGCATGCACGTTCTTCGCCGGCAGGTCGTCGAGCAGGCCCTTGCTGCCCGCGAAGATCGAGAGGCACTGGTCGATGACGTCGAAGGGCTGGTACTGCCCCTGCTTGAGGAGCTCGACCATGCGGATGCCGCGGTCGAGCTGGCGCTGCGTCGCGGTGTCGAGTTCGGTGCCGAGCTGGGCGAACGCCTCGAGTTCGCGGAACGCCGCGAGGTCGAGACGCAGCGAGCCGGCGACTTCCTTCATCGCCTTGATCTGGGCGTTGCCGCCGACGCGGCTGACCGAGATGCCGACGTTGATCGCGGGCCGCACGCCGGCGGCGAAGAGTTCCGGCTGCAGGTAGATCTGTCCGTCGGTGATCGAGATGACGTTGGTCGGGATGTACGCCGACACGTCGCCTTCCTGCGTCTCGATGATCGGAAGCGCCGTCAGCGAACCTCCGCCGTTCTCATCCGAGAGCTTGGTGGCACGCTCGAGCAGGCGGCTGTGCAGATAGAAGACGTCGCCGGGGTACGCCTCGCGGCCCGGCGGACGGCGAAGCAGCAGCGAGAGCTGGCGGTAGGCCACGGCCTGCTTCGACAGGTCGTCGTAGACGACGAGCACGTGCTTGGGCGTCTTGCCTTCCTTGCCCTGCCACATGAAGAACTCGCCCATCGCGGTGCCCGCGTAGGGGGCGATGTACTGCAGCGGCGCCGAGTAGGACGCCGGCGCCGAGACGACGATGGTGTAGTCCATCGCGCCATTGGCCCGCAGCGTCTCGACGACGGCGGAGACCGTCGACTCCTTCTGGCCGACCGCGACGTAGATGCACACGACCGCGTTGGGAGTGCCCCAGTACTGCTTCTGGTTGATGATCGCGTCGAGGCAGACCGCGGTCTTGCCGGTCTTGCGGTCGCCGATGACCAGCTCGCGCTGGCCGCGTCCGACGGGAATCATCGAGTCGACGGCCTTGATGCCGAACTGGAGCGGCTCCTTCAC
>CAZTMB010000204.1:0-2758 GCA_964614695.1 uncultured Isosphaeraceae bacterium
CCCACCGCGGTTGACGCCCCCCGGGAACCCGGGAACATGCACCGATGCGCTGCCCCAATTGCTCCGTCGACGACGACCGCGTGATCGACAGCCGCTCGATCGACGCGGGCGGGGCGATCCGGCGGCGCCGCGAGTGCAACCGCTGCGGCCGGCGCTACACCTCCTACGAGCGGATCGAGAAGACCGCGCGGCTCATGGTCGTCAAGAAGGACGGCAGCCGCGTGCCGTTCGACGCGCAGAGCGTGCTGCGCGGCCTGCAGGCCGCGTGCGGCAAGCGGCCGATCCCCGAGGAGATCAAGCTCGAGCTCGTCCGCGCGGTCGAGGACTCGGTCCATCAGGACTTCGAACGCGAGGTGCCGAGCGTCGAGATCGGCCGGCGCCTCGCGACGCGGCTTCGGGCGGTCGATCCGGTCGCCTACATTCGCTACGCGAGCGAGTACTACGACTTCCGAAACCTCGAGGACTTCCGCGTCGAGCTCGCGGAGCTCGAGAACCGACCCGGACCCGCGCCGGAGCAGCCGGCGCTCTTCGGCGAACCTGAACGACAAGGCCGCTCCGGCGGCGCCTGATTCCAATCCACCATGCCAGACATCCGCCTTCCGGACGGCTCCGTCCGCTCCTACGACCGAACCGTCACCGCCGCCGAGGTCGCCCGCGACATCGGGGCCGGCCTCGCCAAGGCGGCGCTTGGCGCGAAGATCGACGGCGAGCTCTCCGACCTCGCGCGTCCGCTCGACCGCGACTGCGCGCTCGCGATCGTGACGCCGAAGACCCGCGACGGCGCCGCCGACGCCGACGCGCTCTCGCTCATCCGCCACAGCACCGCGCACGTGATGGCCGAGGCGATCGGGCGGCTCTTTCCCCACGCGAAGCTCGTCTACGGTCCGCCGCTCGAGACCGGCTTCTACTACGACATCTCCTTCGAGGGCGAGCGCCCGATCTCGACCGACGACTTCCCGGCGATCGAGGCGGAGATGGCGAAGATCATCGCGGAGAACCGGCCCTTCACCCGCTACGAACTTCCGTTCGACGAGGGCCTCGCGAAGCTGCGCGGCGAGGGCTCGAAGTTCAAGCTCGACAACGCCGAACGCGCCCGCGAAGCCGGCAGCGAAAGCCTCAGCTGGTACGCGACCGGCACGCCGGGCTCGAACTGGGAGGATCTTTGCCGCGGCCCGCACGTGCCGAGCACCGGCCGCATCGGCGCCTTCAAGGTGACGAGCCTCGCGTCGAGCTACTGGAAGGGCGACGAGTCGCTCGATCGCCTCACCCGCGTCTACGGAACGGCCTTCGCGACGAAGGACGAGCTCGCGGCGCACCTCGCCCAGCTCGAGGAGGCCCGCAAGCGCGACCACCGCGTGCTCGGCAAGCAGCTGCGGCTCTTCCACATCGACGAGATGGTCGGCCAGGGGCTCGTGCTGTGGACTCCGGCGGGCTCGGTGGTCCGGCAGGAACTTCAGACCTTCATCGGCGAGGAACTTCGCAAGCAGGGCTACCACCAGGTCTTCACGCCGCACATCGGCAAGCTCGACCTCTACCGCACCAGCGGCCACTTCCCCTACTACCGCGAGAGCCAGTACCCGCCGATCGTCGAGCACGACCAGATGGCGGCGCTCGCGAGCGAAGGCTGCTCCTGCGCGGAACTCGCGAACCGTCTCGAGCAGGGCGAGATCGACGGCTACCTGCTCAAGCCGATGAACTGCCCGCACCACATCCGCATCTTCGCGAGCGCCCCGCACAGCTACCGCGACCTGCCGGTGCGCCTCGCGGAGTTCGGCACGGTCTATCGCTGGGAGCAGTCGGGCGAGATCGGCGGCATGACCCGCGTGCGCGGCTTCACGCAGGACGACGCCCACCTCTTCTGCCGCGAGGACCAGGTCGCCGAAGAGGTGCTCGGATGCCTGAGCATCGTGAAGCTCATCTTCGGCACGCTCGGCATGCACGAGTACCGGGTGCGGGTCGGGCTGCGCGACCCCGACAGCGCGAAGTACGTGGGCGATCCGGCGAACTGGGACAAGGCCGAGGAGGCCTGCCGCAACGCCGCGCGCACCCTCGGCGTCCCCTTCACCGAGGAGCCCGGCGAAGCGGCGTTCTACGGGCCGAAGATCGACTTCGTCGTCAAGGACGTCATCGGCCGCAGCTGGCAGTTGGGCACCGTGCAGGTCGACTACAACCTGCCGATCCGCTTCGACCTCTCCTACGTCGGCGCGGACAACACCCCGCATCGCCCGGTGATGATCCACCGCGCGCCCTTCGGCAGCATGGAGCGCTTCGTCGGCTGCCTCATCGAGCACTTCGCCGGCGCGTTCCCGCTGTGGCTCAGCCCCGAGCAGGTGCGGGTGCTGCCGATCAGCGAGAAGAGCCTCGACTACGCGAAGGAACTGCACGCGGCGCTGCGCGAGGCGGGGCTTCGAACGACGCTCGACGACTCGAACGATCGCATCCAGGGGAAGATCAAGGTCGCGAGCGACCTCAAGATCCCCTACTGCGCCGTGGTCGGCCCGCGCGACGCGGAGCATCGAAAGGTCAGCGTCCGCGCGTTCGGCATCGAGGCGAACCTCGGCGAGATCGGCTTCGATGCGTTCGTCGAGGGCCTCGTGGCCGAGTACCGCACCCGCGGCGCGGAGTCGGTCCGGGACGCGATGGCGAAGGGGTGAGGACCCGTCGCCGCCCGCAGGCGGCGAGGACCCAATCCCGGGAGCCTTGAATCGGGAACCGGCTACGCCGCCTTCGTCGACGGATCGTCGATCGGCCCGATCGA
>CAZTMB010000205.1:0-2749 GCA_964614695.1 uncultured Isosphaeraceae bacterium
TGCGCCAGCAGAGATCGGGGTCGTCGAAGTACGCGAAGTAGCCTTCGTCGAAGACGCCTGCGGTCAGAAGCGCTTCGGGACGGAGCATGGCTGCCGCGAAGCTCGTCCAGTCGTGGGGACCTCGGTCGTGCGGCAGCGGCTTCGATGTCCGATTGCGGTGGAAGATCCGATCCAGCGGTCCGGTGTTCGCGGCCCGAAGGAACTCCGACCAGGGAGTCGGATCGTTGAAGCAACTCGTTTGCAAGGCGCCGTCCGATCCCACAATGCTCGGTCCAAGGGCCCCCCAATCCGAGTTTGACTTGAACGCCGTGTAGAGACGATCGATCGCGAGCGGTGCGACTTCGGTGTCGGGGTTCAGAAGGAAGATCGCCTGCGGAGGCGTCTGAGACTCGAGCAGCCGCTTGAGCAGCACATTGTTCCCACCGGTGAACCCGCGGTTGTGATCGAGCGCGACCAGGGACACCCAATGGCCCCATCCGCGGGAATCGATCTGCTGACGGATCCGATACTCGGAACCGTCGCCGCTCGCGTTCTCGCAGACATGGACATGGATCTTCGGCGACTCGATGCCGTGCCGATGGATCGTGTCGAGACAGCGCAGCAGCAGCGGAGTCGATCGATAGTTGACGATCACGACGGCGACGTCGATTCGAGAGTCGGTATGGCGAGCCGTCATGTCAGCCGTTCACCACGAACGGAAACACCATCGGCGCCACCATCACCGTCGTGAAGCCCACGATCAGGTTCAGCGGCAGGCCGATCCGCAGGAAGTCCCCGAAGCGGTAGCCGCCGGGCCCCATCACCATGAGATTGGTCTGATAACCAATCGGCGAACTGAAGCTCGCCGAGGCCGCCATCATGATCGCGATCACGAAGGGCATGAAGTCGACGCCGAGCGCCGCGGCGGTCGCCTGAGCCAGCGGGAACGCCACGGCGGCGGCCGCGTTGTTGGTCACCACCTCGGTCAGGAGCATGGTGACCAGGTAGATCGCCGCGAGGGCGATGAACGGATTGCTGCCCGCCAGCTGCACCATCGCACCGCCGATCGTGCCGGCGGCGCCCGAGACCTCGAGTGCCTTGCCGAGCCCGATCGCGGCGCCGATCGCGATCAGCAGCGACCAGTTCACGCCATCTCGAGCGGAGGTCACGCTGCAGCAGCGGGTCACCACCATGGCGATGCCGGCGGCGAGGGCCGCCTGGAGCATCGAGACGAGACCGGTCGCGGCCGCGACGACCATCAATGCCGTGATCGAGATGGAGATCCACGCGCGATCGTGGCGGCGGACGGTCGAGTCCTCGACCGCTCGGACCAGGAGGAAGTCCCGGCGATGGCGGCGATCGAACTCGCGATCGCTTTCGAGCAGCAGCGTGTCGCCGGGCTTGAGCTCGATGTCGCCGAGACGCCCGGGCACGCGTTGACCTTGCCGCGCAACCGCCAGCACCGCGGCGTCGTAGAGATGCCGGAAACGACTCTCGCGGATCGTCTTGCCGGTGATCGAGGCGTTCGCGGGCACGACCGCCTCGAACATCTGCCGACGATGGCGGGGCGAGTTGATCTTCTGCGACTGCGCGTCGATCTCGGAGAGCCCCCGCAACTGCTGCAGATCGCGAATGGCCGCGACAGCGCCGACGAAGACCAGTCGATCTCCGACAAGCAGGGTCGAGTCGGGCGTCACGCGGATCAGTTCGCCGTTTCGTTCGATCTCCGCGACGAACACCTCCGGAAGTTGTCGAAGCGAGGCCTCCTCGATGGTGAGACCGTGGAGCGGACTGCCCGCGGGCACGACCATCTCGGCGGTGAACTCGCGCGGGTCCGCGAGCGCCGCGGCGGAGCCGCGACGGTCCGGCAGCAGTCGAGGGCCGAAGACGACCAGATACAGCCCGCCCAGGATTGCGCAGGGCAGGCCGACCCAGGTGATCGAGAAGATCGAGAGCGGCTCGAGATCGGTCTGCGACGAGACGAAGCCCGAGACGAGCAGGTTGGTGCTCGTGCCGATCAGCGAGCAGGTGCCGCCGAGGATGGCGGCGTAGCTGAGCGGGATCAGCAGCTTGGAGGGGCTCGTCGAGATTCGCCTCGCGAGGTCGGTGACGGCGGGGATGAGGATCGCCACGACCGGCGTGTTGTTGAGGAAGGCGCTCAGCCCGCAGACCGGCACGAAGAGCCGTGCGATTGCGCCGCGAACGGTCCTAGGCCGGCCGAGGAGACCGCTTCCCAGAAGATCGATGGCGCCGGTCTCGCGAAGGCCGGTGACCACGATGAACAGCACGGCCACCGTCAGCAATCCGCTGTTGCCGAACCCGGCGAGCGCGTCTGCGGCGGGCAGGACGCCGAAGTTCCAGCCGGCCTCGGTCGGGATCGGAACAATCGCGAGGCCGGCGATCGCGCCGAGCAGCACGGCGTCCGGCGAGACGCGCGCGAAGGCGAGGGTCGCGAGGACCGCGACCATCATCAGGACCGTGACGATCGCTTCGGGACCCATCGTCAAGCGTTCGGACTTGCGGACCGGTGGCGGGCAGACTGCCCAGGTTCCCATTCGTCGGCGTTCGGACCGGTGCGTCTGAAGCGTCAGGGGTGGGATCCCGCGGGCGTCGCCACCGCGGTTTGATGGGCCGACCTTCGATCGATTTCGTCCCGCGACCTGCTCCGTCGACCTCGGTTCGCTGCCGGGCTGCTCCAAGGACCGCACCGCCCGAAGGAGCGATTCCATCCAAGGGGGGTGCTTTCGGATTGAACCGGCCCGGTTCGGAA
>CAZTMB010000206.1:0-2682 GCA_964614695.1 uncultured Isosphaeraceae bacterium
CGGTACTTCCCGGTGTTCACGAAGTAGGGCGTCTTACGCCCGCTCTTGGTGGTGAAGTCGCCGAAGGTGAGGACGCCAACCTCGACCATGAAGTCGATGAACTCGCGCTGGAAGTCGTGCATGGGCGGGAATCCTAGCGGCGGCAGACGGGTTGCACGCTCGTCGCGGATCGTTCGGCAACGACACGAGGCCGCCCGTCGGGGCGGCCTCGTGCAGCGGTTGAAGGTTGCGACGCGTTGCGATCCAAGCCGCGCGGCGAGACCTCACTTCACGTCGAACCGGTCGAGCATCATGACCTTGTTCCACGCCTTGACGAAGTCGCGGACGAACTTCTCCTTCGCGTCGTGGGAGGCGTACACCTCGGCGAGCGAGCGAAGCTCGGAGTTCGAGCCGAACGCCAGATCGACGCGGGTCGCGTTCCACCGGACCTGTCCCGACGCGCGGTCGCGGCCGGTGAAGATCTCCTCGTCGGAGGAGAGCGGCTCCCACTCCGTGCCCATGTCGAGCACGTTGACGAAGAAGTCGTTGGTGAGCCGGCCGGGGGTCGCGGTGAAGACGCCGAGCGTCGAGCCATCGAAGTTGGCGCCCATCGCCCGCATGCCGCCGACGAGGACGGTCATCTCGGGCGGCGTCAGGGTGAGGAAGTCCGCCTTGTCGACGAGCAGCTGCTCGGAGCGGCGGGCGTGGCCCTTGCCGAGGTAGTTGCGGAAGCCGTCCGCGGTCGGCTCGAGCACCGCAAAGGAGTGCGCGTCGGTCTGCTCGGCGGTCGCGTCGGTGCGGCCGGGCGTGAACGGCACCTCGACGGAGACGCCCGCGTCCTTCGCGGCCTTCTCGACCGCGGCGCCTCCCGCGAGCACGATGAGATCGGCGAGCGAGATCCGCTTCGATCCCGCAGCGGCGTTGAACTCCTTCACGATCCCCTCAAGCACCGGCAGCACCTTGGAAAGCTCGGCCGGATTGTTCACAGCCCAATCCTTCTGCGGGGCGAGACGGATGCGGGCGCCGTTCGCGCCGCCCCGCTTGTCGGTGCCGCGGAAGGTGGACGCCGACGCCCACGCGACACGAACCAGTTGCGAGACCGAAAGCCCCGAGGCAAGCACCTTCGCCTTGAGCGCCGCGACATCCTTCGCGTCGACGAGGGCATGATCGACCGCCGGGACCGGATCCTGCCAGATCAGCCGCTCCTTCGGCACCTCGGCGCCGAGATAGCGCGCGACCGGCCCCATGTCGCGGTGGGTCAGCTTGAACCACGCGCGGGCGAAGGCGTCGGCGAACTCCGCGGGGTTCTGGTGGAAGCGCCGCGCGATCGGCTCGTACGCCGGATCCATGCGAAGCGCGAGATCCGTGGTCAGCATGATCACGGTCTGCGTCTTCGAGGCGTCGTGCGCATCAGGCGCGGTGACCGATGTGCCCTTGGGCACCCACTGGTGCGCGCCCGCGGGGCTCTTGGTGAGTTCCCACTCGTTGCCGAAGAGCGTGTCGAAGTAGCTGTTGTCCCAGGTGGTCGGCGTCGGCGTCCACGCGCCCTCGAGGCCGCTCGTGATCGTGTCCGCGCCGTGACCGGTGCCGAAGGAGTTCTTCCAGCCGAGGCCCATCTGCTCGATCGGCGCGCCTTCGGGCTCGGGGCCGACGTACTTCGAGGGATCCGCGGCGCCGTGGGTCTTGCCGAAGGTGTGGCCGCCGGCGATGAGGGCGACGGTCTCCTCGTCGTTCATCGCCATGCGGGCGAAGGTCTCGCGGATGTCGTGCGCCGAGGCGAGCGGATCGGGATTGCCGTTCGGGCCCTCGGGGTTCACGTAGATCAAGCCCATCTGCACCGCGGCGAGCGGGTTCTCGAGCTCACGCTGCCCGCGATAGCGCTGATCGCCGAGCCAGGTGCCCTCGGTGCCCCAGTAGGTCTCGTCCGACTCCCACACATCGGCGCGTCCGCCGCCGAAGCCGAAGGTCTTGAAACCCATGTCCTCGAGCGCGACGTTGCCCGCGAGGATCATCAGGTCCGCCCACGAGATCTGCTGGCCGTACTTCTGCTTGATGGGCCAGAGCAGGCGGCGGGCCTTGTCGAGGTTCGCGTTGTCGGGCCAGCTGTTGAGCGGCGCGAAACGCTGCATGCCCGTCCCGCCGCCGCCGCGGCCGTCGCTCACGCGATAGGTGCCGGCACTGTGCCACGCCATGCGGATGAAGAACGGGCCGTAGTGGCCGTAGTCGGCGGGCCACCACGACTGCGACTCGGTCATGATCGTGACGAGATCCTTCTTGAGCGCCGCGAGGTCGAGCGCCCCGAAGGCCTTCGCGTACTCGAAGCCCGCGTCCATCGGATCCGCCTTCGGCGAGTTCCGCTTGAGCGGCGAGAGATCGATCTGCCCGGGCCACCAGTCGCGGTTGCGACGGCCCTTGGAGGAGTCCTGCACGAAACCGGAGGCGAAGGGGCAAGCGCTGGCGGTGGTCACGGTCGAGTCTCCACTCGGACTGGGAAAACGGAAGGCGGGAAAGGTAGCACGGGACGAGGATCGATCGGGCGGGCGAACCGACCCTGATCGAGCGAGCGATCGGCGGGGCGTCGCGTCGCGGCGACGGTGGTCAACGCTCCGACGCCGCGGGGCGGCTCGGAGCCCGACGCGGTCGCTCCGGTTTCGTCGGACTTGCCCGGAATCGATGCAGATTGCTCGGCGATCGGTGGCGAAC
>CAZTMB010000207.1:0-2673 GCA_964614695.1 uncultured Isosphaeraceae bacterium
TCACCACGTCGCATCGCGCCGCGACCTCCATGAGTTCCGCCCACGTGACCACGCGGCCGTCGTGGCCCGAGAACATCGGAAGCGCCCGCGGGGCGAACGGCTGCGAGGGAAGCAGCCGCTCCTTCGGCGAGGGATCCGCGGGGCGCCAGGCGAAGGGATCGGGACGGCTGCAGCCGACCGCAGAGATCGAGGCGAGGGCGACCGCCGTCACGAGCGATGGGTTCATGCCCTCAGCATCCCGCTCGCGCGTCGTGCGGTCAACGCTCGGGCCATGCGGACATGCGATGCGCGGCCGTCGTCCCGTTCCCGTCGATTCGCCAGGAACTCCTTGGATCGGACCGGTCGCGGGGTAGATTCGGGCGATGCATCGACTCAGGAACGCTCGGATCGGGACCCTCTCGGTCGCATGCCTCGCCGTCTTCGCGACGTCGTCGATCGGCTTCGCGCAGGCGCCCGCGCCTCCTTCGGTCCGAACGGACGCGCCGTATCTCGGCGATCGCGTGGTGCGGGTGAGGCTTCGCGACGCCCGCGACCTCCGCACGATGCTCGCCTTGAGCGACGACGTCTGGTCGCACCGCGTCGAGATCGGCTCGCCCGCGGACTTCCGCGTCGGGGCCGAGGCGTTCGCGCGGCTCACGCGGACCGGGCTCGACTTCGACGTCCTCATCGAGGATGTCCAAGGGCTCGTCGACGCCGAGCGGGCACGGCTGCGCGACGCCGGCGCCGAAGGCGGTGTCGCCGGTGCCGACTTCTACGCGGACTTCCAGCCGCTCGAAGCGATCGAGGCGAGGCTCGAGGCGATCGCCGCGGCGCATCCGGATCGCGCGAGCGTCGTCGAGATCGGCACCTCGATCGAAGGCCGGACGATCCTCGGCGTGCGGCTCGCCCCGCCCGATTCGGAAGGGCTGCCGCATGTGGTCATCAACGCGGCGCAGCACGCCCGTGAATGGGCGACGCCGCCGACGGCGCTGTGGCTGATCGAGGCGCTCGTCGAGCGAAGCGATCCAGCGGTGGCCGCGGTCGCGGATCAGGCGGTGTGGACGGTGATTCCGATCGTCAATCCAGACGGCTACCACCACAGTTGGGGACCCGAGCGGCTGTGGCGCAAGAACCGCCGCGTGAACGAAGGCGGCAGCATCGGCGTCGATCTCAACCGCAACTGGGGCTACGGCTGGGGCGGCGAGGGCTCGAGCGGCACGCCGACGAGCGAGACCTATCGCGGCACCGCCGCGTTCTCCGAACCCGAGACCGCGGCGCTGCGCGACTATCTCGCCTCGCTGCCCGAGGTCGCGGCGCATCTGGACATCCACAGCTACGGGCAGTGGATCCTGCATCCATGGGGCAACATGCCCGAGCCGCCGCCCGATGGCGAGGGCTTCACGATGATCGGCGCCCGCATGGCCGAGGCGATTCTCTCGACGAGTGGGAAGGTCTACGTGCCGGGCGCGATCTACACGCTGCTCTATCCAGCCTCGGGCGGATCCTGCGATTGGGTCTACGCCGAGGAGGGCGCATACTCGCTCGCCGTCGAGGTCCGCGACACCGGCGGCTACGGCTTCGTGATGCCGCCTTCGGAGATCGTGCCCAACGCCGAGGAGAACCTCGCCGCGATCGTCGCGCTCGCGAGCACGGCGATCGCGCCCGCGGCGTTTCTCGTCGAGTCGCCGCCGGCGACGATCGAAGCCGGCGAGGTCGCCCGCGTGCCGGTGCGCATCGTGCCGTTCCGCGGCGAGATCGTCCCCGAGACCGCGATCGCCGTGCTCGAGATCGACGGCGAGGTCGAGAACGTCCTGCTCGACGCGGTCGGGGCGAACCTCTACGAGGTCCCGCTTCCGGCGATGGCGTGCGGCACGACCCTGCGCTGGCGTCTCGAGGTCGAGACCTCGCTCGGCACCGTCGCGTTTCCCGAAGGAACCGACATGCTCGAGACGGTGGCGGTCGAGACCGAGATCTTCTTCGCCGACGACTTCGAGGCCGATCTCGGCTGGACCGTCGGAGGCCCCGCCGATACCGCGACCGCGGGGATCTGGGAGCGGGTCGCGCCGATCGCGACCTCCGCGCAGCCCGGATCCGATCACTCGCCCGACGGCACGATCTGCTTCATCACCGGGCAGCATCCCGGCGGCGGCGCCGGCGAGAACGACGTCGATGGCGGCATCACCACGCTGACGAGTCCGCCCTTTGACGCGACGGATCCCGAGACGGCGATCTCCGTCTGGCTCTGGCATTCGAACTCGCAGGGCTCGAATCCCGGTCAGGACTCGATGCTCGTCGAGGTCTCCTGCGACGGCGGGGCCTCGTGGACGCTGCTGGCGGAGATCGCCGACAGCCCGGGCGTCTGGTTCGAGCGTGCGTGGCGCGTCGCCGACTTCGTCGCCGGCTCGGACGCCTGCCACGTTCGCTTCATCGCCCGGGATCTCGGCGGCGGATCGCTCGTCGAGGCGGGCGTCGACGACTTCGTGGTCCTCTCTCGCGGCTGCGGCGATCGCGGCCCGCTCGGCGATCTCGACGGCGATGGCGTCGTGGGCGGCGCGGACCTCGCGCTCCTGCTCGGCGCGTGGGGCGGAAGCGGTCCGCTCGGCGATCTCGACGGCGATGGCGTCGTCGGTGGCGCGGACCTCGCGGTGCTGCTCGGCGCGTGGGGCGGTTGAACGGCGAGCGCCGTTACACTCC
>CAZTMB010000208.1:0-2672 GCA_964614695.1 uncultured Isosphaeraceae bacterium
TCACCGTGCTCCGCGGCGGCGACGAAGAGGAGATCGAGGTGCACGAGGGGATCGACTGAGCGTCGGTCGGTCCTCGTCAGGAACGTGGTCGAACGCCGTGCTCCGCCGCAAAGGCGAGTTCACGTTCCGCAAGTTCGCCCTCGCCTCGGCTTCGTGCGATCAGGCCGCTCCACAGTCGAAGGTGCGGGTCCTCGGGGAAGGTGTTGCGGTGGTGGATCACGCCGCCTTCCGCGTCGGCGACGACGCCCGGCGAGGCGGCGATCTCGGACTCGGCGGCGGCGACCGCCGGACCGCCGTGCACCGAAGCGCCGTCGAGCGAGATCGCGAACGGACCTGCAAGGTGGCCCATCGACTGCACGAAGCGCCTCGCCGCCGGCTCGCCGGCGCCCGGGAGCGGTGCCCGCTCGCGCTTGGGGTGGTCGAGCATCGACTCGAAGATCGCATGGAAGCGACGCGCGTTTCGATCGGGATCGAAGTGCTCGCGAGCGAAGGCCCGGGCGTTCTCGCCGAGGCGGCGCCGCAGCGGCGCATCGTCCACCAGCCGCTCGAGCTGACGCGGGTACTCGTGCTCGTCCGCCGCGACGAGTCCGCTGACCTCGTGCTCGATCAGGTCGTCGGCGCCGGTTTCTCGCAGCACCACCACAGGAAGACCCACCCACATCGCCTCCTGCACCGCCGCCTCGCTGGCCGCGTAGCCCCCCGGAGCAAGCGGATGCCCGATCGCGTCGAGTCCCGAGAACGCTGCGGCGAGATCCTCGGTGGGTCCGTGGACGATCGCGCGATCCGCGAGCCCCAGTTTCTCGAAGCGCTGCCGCAACGCATCGAGCTGCCCAGGTCCGTAGACGTCGAAGCCGACCTCCGGGCGGCGCACCGCCGCGCAGAGTTCCGCAAAGCGGGGGTGGAGTTTCGCGGGTCCGACGAGACCGACGTATCCGATTCGAATCCCCAAGTGGGCGCGGGGTCGATGGGCCGCGAGGCGCGACATGTCCGCGAGATACCGGGACAATTCGGCCACGTGGCCGCGTTCGCGAATCGCCTCCGCGGCCGGCGTGGTGAGCGTGCGCGGGCTCGCGGCGAGCAGATGGTCGGCGAACGCGCCGAGGTCGGCGGTGGCGACCTGCGGGCGAGTCGTCCCACGAATCGCCGTGCGCACGAGCACCCGTGCCGCGGGCCACGGTCGTCGCATCGCATCGAGCAGCCGCGGGTGGTTCCAGTAGTCGATCGAGACGACGTCTGCGCGAGCGATCGCGACATCGAGCGCCGCGTCGTCGGGTCGGCTGCGCACCGGAACGCCGAAACGCCTCGCCCGCAGGAGCAGCGGCGCCGAGACAGGCGGGTCGAGGACGAGGATCTCGTGCTCGGTGGAGACGCCGGCGGTCCGCCACGCCGCGATCATGGCGAGCAGGTCCCGTTCCGGACCGCCGCCGATGAAGCGTGGGATCAGATGGAGGATCCTCATGGCGATCCGCTCCGGCGCCGCGCGAGATAGCCCGCGGCGATCGCGAGGAGTTCACGTCGGTAGCGCTCGACGTCGGTTGACAGGCTGGTCGATCGCAGACCCTTGCGGAGCACGATCCGATCGATGCGGACTGGACCGCGGCCCGACTGCACGAGGCGGACGAACCAGTCGCTGTCGGCGCCGATCGCGAGCGACTCGTCGAAGCCGCCGACTGCCTCGAACGCCTCCCACCGGGCAAGCATGGCCCCCGGCGTGAATCCCGGCAGGGGGGTGCCGATGCGGGATCGCTGCGCCGCGGTCGGTTCGTGTCCCTCGAGCGCCGCGGGCATGACGAGTCCGATCGCGGCGAGGGCATGCTCGTTCGCGGCGAGCGTCGCGTGGAGCGAGGCGAGTCCCCCCGACTCCCAGCGATCGTCCGCGTCGCAGAAGGCGATGAAGGGCTGCGTGGCGGCCGCGAGCGCCTCGTTGCGGGCGGCGGCAAGCCCACGCGTCCGCTGATGCAGCAGCCGCACGTTCGGCGTCGATGCGGCGATCTCGATCGAGCCATCGGTCGATCCGCCGTCGATCACGATCGTCTCCGCGACGCCCGCCACGGACACCGAGTCGAGCGCCTGGCGAAGGTGGGAGGCGGTGTTGCGGACCGGCACGATGGCGGTGATCGGCAGCGTCACGGCACCCTCTCTTCGGCGAGGCGGCGCAGGGTCGAGCGGGCCATCTCGAATCGAGGGCCCGAGGCCCCATGCTCCGAAAGCCGGTCGAGGATCGCGAGCGTCTCCTCGGAGTGCAGGAACGGCGCGAGGTGAAGCCGGGTTGCCGCATCGAGCGGCGCCTCGGGTTGCGCCCGGAGAAGCCTGGCCAGTCGGCTCGCGATCTCCGGGCGGACGCATCGAGCGACGAGTTCCGCGAGGAGCGAGGATCGGTCGAAGGAGGGATCGAGTTCGCTCGGAGTCCCGTCGCCCCGGGGAATCCGATCGCTCGCTGGCAGTGTCGCGACGAAGTCGTCGGCGAACGTGGTTCGGGTGGCGTCGGCTCCGATGCCGGTGTTCTCGACGAGATTGACCGAGGAGACCGCGGCGATCCGCCCGTCGAGGATCGTCCGCACCGAGAAGGACGTGTCCCACGCGAGACGTCGCACGCGGCGCGCCTCGGCGACGATCAGCTTCGAAGAGAAGACGATCGAGCAAGGCGGGATCGAGCGTCGCGAGGCCACGGC
>CAZTMB010000209.1:0-2626 GCA_964614695.1 uncultured Isosphaeraceae bacterium
CTACCATCCCGCCCCGTGAGCACCCCCACCCCTGCCGACATCCGCCGCGTCGCCTTCGTCAGCCTCGGCTGCCCGAAGAACCTCGTCGACAGCGAGCGCATGCTCGGCCTGCTTCGCGAGGACGGGCTCGAACTCGTCTCCGACCACGCGGCTGCCGACGCGGTCGTCATCAACACCTGCGGATTCCTCGAAGCGTCGCGGCTCGAATCGCTCGAAGTGATCCGCGAGGCCCTCGATCGCAAGAAGACCGGCGACCTCAAGCGGGTCGTCGTGGCGGGCTGCCTGGTGCAGCGGCACCGGGCGAGGCTGCTCGACTGGGCTCCCGAGATCGACTCGATGATCGGCGTCTTCGATCGAGACCGCGTGGTCGACGCGGTGCGCGGCGAGGCGCCGTCGCGCGACGGACTCGATGCGGCGCAGTCGCCCAAGTACTGGATCGCCGGCAACGCCCTGCAGGCGGCGAAGGAGCGCGGACGCGACACCACCGGGCTCACCGTCCACGGCAAGGACGGCAAGGGCATCGGCTACTTCGAGGAGGATGCCGGCCGCGTACGGCTCACGCCACGACACTGGGCGTACCTCCGGATCAGCGAAGGCTGCAACCAGCGCTGCGCGTTCTGCACGATCCCCTCGATCCGCGGCAAGATGCGCTCGAAGCCCCGCGCGAGGATCCTCGACGAAGCGAGGGCGCTGCTTGCCGAAGGCGCGTTCGAGCTGAATCTCATCGGGCAGGACACCACGAGCTGGGGCGAGGACATCGGCGACGAGGGCGGCCTGCCGGCGCTGCTCGCCGATCTCAACACGCTTGCCGACGAGTTCGGCGGCGCGTGGCTGCGGCTCATGTACGCCTACCCGAGCACCTTCGGCGACGACGCGATCGACGCGCTGGCGAGCCTGCCGAACGTCGTCAAGTACCTCGACATCCCGCTGCAGCACGCGAGCGACGCGATGCTCGAGCGGATGCGGCGAAACGTCACGCGAGCCCAGACCGAGACGCTGCTTGAAAAGCTGCGTGAGCGGGTGCCGGGCATCGCGATCCGCACGACCTTCATCACCGGATTTCCTGGCGAGACCGAAGCCGACCACGAGGAGCTCGTCGAGTTCGTGCGCGAGAGCCGCTTCGAGGCGATGGGCGTCTTCCGGTACAGCCGCGAGGAAGGCACGCCTGCCGGCACGATGGATCTCGATCCGGCGCTGCGGGTGCCCGACGAGGTGAAGGCGGCCCGCGAAGCCGAACTCATGCTCGTGCAGCAGGAGAACGCCTTCGCCGACGCCGCGTGGCAGGCCGAGCAAGGCGCGATTCTCGACGTCTTGATCGAAGGCGCCGCGGGCGATCCCGGCGTTCCGGCGGCGCCGCAGGCTGATCTTGCCGAGGGCGAGGTGCTGCACTCGGGCCGCGCCTACCACCAGGCGCCGCAGATCGACTCGATGACCGCGGTCGTCTCGAAGACTCGCCACGCGCCGGGTGAACTCGTCCGCTGCGTCGTCGTCGCGAGCGACGGCTACGACCTCGTCGCACGTCCCGAGCAGGAACTGCGCGACGCCGCGGAGGGCCGCATCGGCCTGCCGGTCGTGGGGTGAGGGCGAGGCTCGGAAGCGCCCTCTAGACTTTCGCCATGGACGCCCGCTCGACCGAGACCGCCCGCGGTTCACACGGCGACACGCCGGTCGAGGTCCTGCGGCTGCAGGCGAGCATCATGGGTCGATTGCATCCGGACCACCGCACCCGCGAGGCGCTTCGCATGAGCAGTGCCCTGCTGCGGATGCGGCAGGCGACCCTGCTCGTCGAGTGTGAGGGCGATCGCGACCGGATGCTCGAGCGATTCGTCGAGTTGCATCACGGACCAACGCTCGCCCGCGAGTTCGCCGCCCGCCGGCGGCAGCAGCGATGACCATGGACGCAGGCTCCGAGTTCGAGCAGGTGCTGCTCGAGATCTCCTCGGCGCTTCGCGAGGCCGGCGTGAAGCACTGCGTCGGCGGCTCCGTCGCCAGCTCGCGGCATGGCGTGTACCGATCGACCGCGGACATCGATCTCGTCGCGGATCTCGACGAGAACGCGGCCCGATCGCTGTGCCGCAAGGTCTCGGGCGCGTACTACCTCAGCGAGACCGCGGCGGTCGACGCGGTGCGCCGCGGCGGATCGTTCAACCTCATCCACCTCGCCACGGGCATCAAGGTCGACTGCTTCGTCGTCGGTCGCGACGACTTTCGGGGCATGCAGTGCGAACGTTCGCAGCAGGACGACCGGGGCATCCGGTACCTCTCGCCCGAGGACTCGGTCCTGACCAAGCTTCGATGGTTCCGCGATGGCGGCGAGGCGAGCGATCGGCAGTGGCAGGACCTTCTCGGAGTGATGCGGGCCCAACGGGGTCGCCTTGACGACGCCCACCTCGACGACTGGGCGTCGAGGATCGGCGTCGAAGACCTGCTCCGGCGGCTTCGCGCCGAAGCGTGACGCCGCGTCGCTTCGCAGACTGACGCCGCATCGGCCTGCCGGTCGTGGGGTGAGGGCGAGGTGGGCGTTCTTCGCCGACCACGCGGCCGCGCACTGGCGCGGATCGCGCGGTCATTCGTGGCCTTCAGGCGGCTTCGACCGCCGGATGTGGACCGACGCGGCGGGCCAGAG
>CAZTMB010000210.1:0-2566 GCA_964614695.1 uncultured Isosphaeraceae bacterium
GCGCAAGCGACGCCAGCCCCTCGCCGCAATCGCCGCAATCGCCGCGCTTCGCGGTCGCGGGGCGATCGAGTCCATCCTGTCGATTTCGTCCAACTCGCCGCCCGCCGAGCGAATCGATCGCCAAACGCCTGACATGGCCAGCCAACCCGCGAGCTATAGTCCAATCATGTCTCCGTCGCTCCTCGAACGAATCACCATCGAGCCCGGCAAGTGCGGCGGTCGGCCGTGCATCCGCGGAACCCGCATGCGGGTCTCGGACGTGCTGGAACTGCTCGCGAACGGCGCCTCGATCGAGGAGGTGCTCGAAGACCATCCGACGCTCCATCGAGATGACATCTTGGCGGCCATCGCCTACGCCGCCGTGCAGACCAGTCATTCGGTGGTCCGTGTCGCATGAGATTCGTGGTCGACAACCAGCTGTCGCCGAGACTGTCCAAGTTCCTGCAGGACTCCGGACACGATTCGGTCCATGTTGCGATGGTCGGGCTCGACGCGGCGGATGACCGAACCGTTTGGGACTGGGCTCTTCGCGAGTCGCGGATCGTGGTCAGCAAGGACGAAGACCTCTTCTTTCTCGCGAACCGTCCCGGTGATACCGGGCGTCTCGTCTGGGTGCGGCTCGGCAACTGCCGCCGCGAGGTGCTCATCGATGCGTTCGCTCGATCGCTCGCCACGGTGATGGCGGCATTCGAGGACGGCCAGCGCGTCGTCGAGATCGCTTGACGCGGAGCGTGTGACGCGGCCCCCGTCCGTGCCCTCGCAATCATCGCCGTGGCAAACAACCGACCCGTCGGTGCAGCGATTCGCGCCGAGGGTCCTTCTGGACCATGCAGTCCGGCATTTCCACTCGACCGCCCGCCGATCGCCGCGAATACCCACCGCGTGACGTGCTTGCCCGTAGCATCCCGCCTCCCATGGCGATCCAGTACCACCGCGACACGCTCCCCAACGGCCTGACCGTTCTCGCCGAGACCGACCCCCACGCCGCGACCGCGGCGATCGGCTTCTTCGTCCGCACCGGCACCCGCGACGAGCGGCCGGAGGAGATGGGCGTCAGCCACTTCCTCGAGCACATGGTCTTCAAGGGCAGCGAGCGCCGCGGACCGGTCGAGGTGAGCGCCGAACTCGACGACCTCGGGCTCGATCACAACGCGTTCACGAGCCACGAGATGACCGTCTACTACGCCTCGGGCCTGCCGGAGTCGATCCTCGCGGGCGGCGAGGTGCTCGCGGACATCCTTCGCCCGGCGCTGCGCACCGAGGACTTCGAGGAGGAGCGCGGCGTCATCCTCGAAGAGATCGCGATGTACGCCGACCAGCCCTACTGGGTGCTGATGGAGGAGGCCGGCGAGCGCTACTTCCGCAACCACCCGCTGGGTTTCCGCGTGCTCGGCACCACCGAGACGATCTCGAAGCTTCCGGTCGACTCGATGCGCCGCTACTTCGAGCACCGCTACGCCAGCGACTCGGTCGCGGTCGCCGCCGCGGGCAACGTCGACTTCGCGCAACTGCTCGAGAAGGTCGGCGCCGCGTGCGGCTCGTGGACGCCCTCTGGCGCGAAGCGCGAGCACCCGCCGCTCTCGCCTGGCGAGGGCGAGTTCACGCTGCGCCGCCCCGATCTCTCCGCGGCCTACGGGGTGATCCAGATGCCCTCGGTCGACCTGCTCGATCCCCGCCGCTACGAGGCGTCGCTCGTCGCGCAGATCCTCGGCGACAGCGAGGGGTCGCGGCTCTTCTGGGCGTTGGTCGAGACCGGCCTCGCCGAGCAGGCCGACGCTTCGTTCGATCCGCGCGACGGCGTCGGCGAGATGAGCGTGCACTGGGTCTGCGATCCCGAGGCGACCGACGAGGTCGAGTCGATCGTGCGCCGCGAACTCAAGGCGTTCGCGGCAAGCCTCTCCGACGAAGACCTCGTGCGGAGCCGCGCGAAGGTCGCGACCTCGGTCACGCTTGCCGGCGAGCGTCCCGCGGGACGCATGCATCGGCTCGGCGCGAACTGGACGGTCGGCCGCGACTACGCGACCCTCGAGGAGGAACTGGCGCGGATCGAGCGGGTCTCGCTTCGAAGCCTCCACGAGTACCTCGAGGCGTTCCCGCTCGTGCCGAGGATGACCGGCCGTCTGCTTCCCGAGGCTTGACCTTCGCGCGCCGGCAAGCGTGCGATCGGATGCGTCCGACTCGTGGCGCTCGCCGAACCAGCCTGCACTTCCCACCCATTTCGCAGAAGACCACCCATGCCCGACCCATCGCTTCTCGAGTACTTCGACAGCCCCTCCGACGAGCCGTTCCTCATCGAGCACGTCAACGAGGAGTTCACGTCGGTCTGCCCGAAGACCGGCCACCCCGACTTCGGCACGATCACCTTCCGCTACGAGCCCGCGGCGGTGTGCGTCGAACTCAAGAGCCTCAAGCTCTACTGCCAGAGCTTCCGCAACGAGGGGATCTTCTATGAGGCGGTGACCAACCGCATCCGCGACGATCTGCAGCAGGGCATGAGCCCGCGCTGGCTGCAGGTGATCACCGAGTGGCGCGGCCGCGGCGGGATCCGCTCGCGGATCGTGGCCTC
>CAZTMB010000211.1:0-2520 GCA_964614695.1 uncultured Isosphaeraceae bacterium
CCGCCGCCCGCCTCGACGGTGTCGGTCGCGTGCGCCTCGGGCGTGTCGTCGGGATCGACCGCCGCGGCGATGCCGCCCTGCGCCCAGGCGGTGCTCGAGACCTCGAGCGGCGCCTTCGCGAGCAGGATCACCTCGCCATGCTCGCTTGCGGCAAGCGCCGCCCGCAGCCCCGCGACCCCGCCTCCCACGACGAGGACGTCGGTGAAGATCTGCGGCAGCAGCGGCGAGCGGAAGGGGATCAGGTAGCGGCGGTCGACGAGCGGATCGCTCACGCGCGGTCTCTCAGCGGTCGCGCGCGGCCGCGCCTTCGCGGCTGCCGACGCGGTCGGAACGCAGGTCGGGCATCCGTGCCGAAGGCGCTTCGAGATCCATCACGAAGTCGGCGATGAAGATCTGGCTCGAGCGATCCTCGCCGCGCTGGCCGGTCCAGAGCAGGAAGCGGCCGTCGGGCGAGAAGACCGGAAGCACGTCGGCACCCGCGGCGAAGGTGACGCGGCGCTCCGCGGTGCCGTAGCGCTGCTGCGGCGGATTCGCGTCGGACAGATCCGCCGCGTCGACGAGGAAGATCTCGTAGTTGCGATGGCCCGCGGCGCTCGAGGCGTAGACAAGGTGCTTGCCGGCGGGATGCCAGTAGGGCGCCCAGTTCACGTCGTCGTTGTCGGTGACCTGATGCTCGGTCTCGACGCCGATCACCCGGCCGTTCGCGTCGCGCTTCAGTTCCGCCACGAAGATCTGCAGCAGGTTGTTGCCGTGTCGGTCGGAGCGATAGCAGATGCGGTCGCCCTCGGGCGAGAAAAACGGGCCGCCGTCGTAGCCGGGCACGGCGATGATGGTCGTCTCCTCGCCGGTCGCGAGATCCTTGACGACGAGATCGCCCTGGCCGCTCTCGAGCGAGCAGTAGAGGAGTTCCTTGCCGTCCGCGGACCACGAGCCTTCCGCGACGTACGCGGAGCCGTCGCCGGCGAGGACCTTGAGGCTGTTCGGCGTGCCGTCGGCGGTGCGGAGGTCGGCTTCGACGATGCGCATGCCCGGCGGGAACATCCAGCGGTAGCGGCCGCTGCCGCGCTGGTAGCCCGGCGGCGCGGACTCGGTCGGCGGCACGAGCGTCGAACCGAAGAGGATGCGGTTGGGATCGATCGGATGGAACCAGCCGCAGGTGTTTGCCGAGCCCGCGGGGCTCAGGCGGCGGATGTTCGAGAGGCTCGCGACGCGCCCGTCGCCGTCACGCTCGAGGTCCGCGACGAACATCGCATAGAAGTCCTCGGCGACCTCGCCTTCGGCCGGCACCTCGATCGCCTGGAAGACGAGCTTCGTCATGTCCGGCGAGAAGTACGCCTCGCCCGCCTTCGTGAAGCGATCGGGGAAGGTCAGCTGCCGGATCTCGCGGAGGTTCGCGGCTTCGGCGGCGACGTCGATCGCAGGTTCGGCGGGCGGAGCCGTCGGGGCGGGTCGGCCCGACTGGAGAAGGACGGCGGCGGCGAGGGTGAGCAGCGTGGTCGTCATGGCAGGCAGGCGGTGGTTCGAGTGCGGGGGTCGCGGGGCGAATCCGCCGCGGGGCGAATCGGGGAACCGCGTAGTCTACGAAGCGCCGCCACCGGGCAGGAACCCCGAAGTCGCCAAGGCCTGGCGACGGCTGCAGGGCCTGCGTCGCGGGAGTTCGGGGCGGTCGCCGAGCCGAGCGGTCCGCCAGCGCGTGCTGATCGGCTCGAGCACGTTCTTCACCGAGGCGACCGATCGGCCCTCGTCGCAGCGAAGTGCGCGAACCGCTCGGTACCGTGCGCGACAGCACTCGCGCCGCCCGTTCTTCGCCGACTCGCCCGAACGGTCCTCCTTCAATCACGTCTGCCATGCCTGCCTCCGACGACTGGTCGTTGATCCACGAGACGCCGACGCTGCTTGGCGTGGTGAAGCCTGCGGGCCTGCTCTCGGTGCCGGGCCGCGGGCCCTCGAAGGCCGACTGCCTGATCGCGCGGGTGGCGCTGAGGTTTCCCGAAGCACGCATCGTGCATCGACTCGATCAGGCGACGTCGGGGGTGATGGTGCTCGCCCGCACGACCGACGCGCACCGCGAACTCGGCTGGCAGTTCGAGCGCCGCGAGGTCTCGAAGCGCTACGTCGCGATCGTCGCGGGGCATGTCGCGCAGGACGAGGGCGAGCTCGACGCGCCTCTTCGCAAGGCGCTCTCCGACGGTCCGCGGCATGTCGTCGATCCGGTGCATGGGAAGCGTGCCGTGACGCGATGGCGGGTGGTCGAGCGCACGACGCTTGGAGCGCTGCGGGACGCGATGTCGGCAGGAGGCGTCGTCGCCGACTCGTTCGTGACGGCCTCCGCGGATCCGGCCGCGCCGGTGACGCGCCTCGAACTCAAGCCTCTCACCGGGCGAAGCCACCAGTTGCGGGTGCACCTGCAGCACGCGGGCCACGCCGTGCTCGGCGACGAGTTCTACGCCGCGCCGGAGGTGCTCGCGCTCGCGCCGCGGCTCTTGCTGCATGCCGAGGAACTCGTGCTGCGCGATCCGG
>CAZTMB010000212.1:0-2507 GCA_964614695.1 uncultured Isosphaeraceae bacterium
CCGCTCTTGACGAGCTTCTCGACCTCGAGGCGGACCTTGCGCAGGTCGATGCCGAGGTTCTTCAGGACGTTCGCCCCGACCCCGCTGCCTTCCTTCACCAGGCCGAGCAGGATGTGCTCGGTCCCGATGTATTCATGGTTGAACCGCTGCGCCTCCTGATTGGCGAGGGCCATCACCTTTCGGGCTCGGTCGGTCAGTCGCTCGAACATGCGTGCCTCCTGCGGTCCGCCGTGGCGGGTGGGGTCGATGGTAGGGGTCCGGGACTTCCCGGCCGGGCGACCGAAGTCGCTCCCCTGCCAGCGAGGGGTATCGGCAAACCGCAACCTTCGTACCAGCAGGACCTCCCCGGAGATCGCGGAACTTCCCCCTTTCCGACGTCGCCAGACGGGTCGCGAATACGCTCTATGAGGAATGCGCCGCCTGCGACCTGCCAATCCGGCAATCGGAATCGCGATCGCCGCCATCGCCGCGGTCGCGCACGCCGGCCTCGAACAGGCCGAGGCCCCGCCGGCGACCGCCCCCGAAGCTTCGACCGCCGACGACTCCACCGCTCCGGCCGCCACGGGGACGCTTCGCCGCGATCTCCCCGAGTCCCGGCCGAAGCCCGATCCGGCCAGCGCGTCCGGCGAAGAGAGGCCCGCGACCCTTCGCGAAGCGCTCGCCTCGATCGGGCGGCGTGAGCAGCCCATCGAGTCCGGCGGCATCGTGCTCTTCGATCCGCGATGCGTCGAAGGCGCCGATCCCGCGACGCGACGTCTCGCGGCGTCCGCGGCGGTTCGGCTCTCGACGATGCTCGCGGCGATGCGCCGCACGCTCGGCGGCTTCGAAGGACTCGATCCGCCGTCGCCGCCGCGGGTGGTCGTGCTTCACGAGACCCGTGACGGCTTCGAACTCGCCGAGGCGACGCTCTTCACGCAGGCCCCGCTTCCTTCACGCCTGGCGACGACGCAGGAACTCGCCGTCGGCGACGCATGGGTCCCGCTGATCGACGCATGGCGCGATCCCGACGAGGCGACCTTCCGCGCCGCGATCGGCCGCGCGATCGCGATGAGCCTGCTTCGTGAGCAGTTCGCAGTCTCGGGAGAGCGTTCGCTTCCGGCGTGGATCCGCGAAGGCCTCGCCTCGCAGCTTGTCGCGATGCACACCTCGCCGCCCTCGCTCGAACCGGTCCTGCGCCGAAACGGCCTGGCCTTCATCCGCGGCGGCGGCGCGATCGCCACGCTGCTGGCGAAGGCTCCCGACGATCCCGATTGGATCGACTTGAACGGCCCGGCGCAGGCGGTCGCGTTCCTCGCGGTGCAGCGGCTCGCCGAGGGCAACCCGACCGGGCTCGACCGCTTCCTCGCCGCGGTGCGTTCGGGCATGGAGGTGAAGACCGCCTTCGAGCGGGCTTTCGGCACGAGCGCCGAGGCGTTCATCGCCCACCTCGCGACCTACTACCGCGTCAACGACTGACTGCGGCGAGCAGCGTCGCGAGCGGCCCGCCGAGGAAGTTCGCGATCAGCCGCGGGCCTTCCGGCGTCAGGTAGCTCTCGGGATGGAACTGCACGCCTTCGAGCGGCGCTTCGTCGGGCACTTCGCGGCGAAGCCCCATGACGAGACCCTCCTCGGTCCACGCGCTCACGCGAAACGGCGGACAGACCGACGAAGCCTCGACGAGCAGCGAGTGGTAGCGGGCTGCCGGCAGCGGACTCGGCAGACCGGCGAGAAAGCCCTGCCCGTCGTGATGCACCTGCCAGGCGGTGCCGTGCACCGGACGCGGCGCTCGAACGACCCGCATGCCGAAGGCCGCCGCGATCGCCTGATGCCCGAGGCACACGCCGAGGATCGGAATGCGTCCTGCGAAGCGGCGGATCAGCTCGATCGACACGCCCGCCTCGCCCGGGCCGCAGGGTCCGGGGGAGACGAGCAGCGCCTGCGGCGCGAGCGCTTCGGCCTCCACGACGCTGATGCGGTCGTTGCGCACGACCCGGATCTCGAGCTCCGGAGCGATCGCCCCCACCGCCTGCACGAGGTTGAAGGTGAAGGAGTCGTAGTTGTCGATGACGAGCAGCACGCGGGGATTGTGGCGGATGGCGGCGGCGGCACAAGGGAGGAAGATGCCCCTTGGTCGCGATCACTCCCATCAACCGCGGACGGTGCGACTCGCGCGAGAGAAACCCCTCCCCCGCAAGGAGCGCAGCGACGCGCGGGGGAGGCACGTATCGCGAGCGCAGCGAGCGAGACGGGTGGGGGTCGTGGATACGAATGGAATCGTCGCGAGTCGTCGAGACCTGACGACAGAGCTCGCCGACTTCGAAAGGCTCTCTCAACTCGAGCGAACGGCTCGCGACGGGCCAACTGGTCTCGACCACCCCCACCGAGGTTCTCGCTGACGCTCGAACCTCGACTCCCCCGCTTCGCTTCGCTCGCGGGAGAGTGGCGACTCTGCGCGAACGCGCCATTCGCCCAACTACGCCGCAGCGGTGCCCGCCACGCCGTCGCGCGTCACCAGGAACAGATTCGTG
>CAZTMB010000213.1:0-2495 GCA_964614695.1 uncultured Isosphaeraceae bacterium
CGCGGTCCGTCACTCGCCCGGCACGAGCAGCACGCGGCGATCGGGATCGTCGGGGGTCGTCTCCTCGAAGACCTGAAGAAGCGGATCCGCCTCGCCGAGCCGCCACGCCTCGTGCAGGTCGCGGTAGTGCGGGCTCGAAGGATCGCCCGACTGGCCGCCGGGGGTCTCGAGGATCGCCAGCTCCTCGCGCCCGGGGCTGACGACGAGACGGGCACTCGCGCCGAAGCCCGGCGTCGCGACGCGGATCGCGTCGGGGTGGCCAGGCTGCGGATGCGCCGGGATGTCGTAGCCGCGGGAGAGAAGCGGCATCGCGATCGAGACCGGATGCCGCATGCGGATCTCGTTGCGCTCGCCCCACGTCGGGCAGCACTCCGGGCAGGGCTCGGCGCGTTCGGCGACGGCGACGGGGCTTGCGACGCGCCCGCGATCGGAACCGGGCCGACCGCTCGGGCCCGCCGCGCGCGTGCCGCCGAGGCCGCGTCCCGATCGCGCCTCCTCGCGCGGCGAGACCTCGGGTTCGATCGCAAGCCGCAGGGCCGGATCCGCCGCAGCCTCGCGGATCTGCGCGAGGATGAACTCGTCCCACGATCGGTAGCGCCGCGGCAGGAAGTGGTCGGGCTGCGCCTCGAGCAGGCGAAGCCACGGCTCGTCCGAGACGACGCGGAATCGCGCCGTCGGTCGCGCGTCGGCGCAGCGCTCGCTCGCGGCCGCGAGGATCGGCGCGAGCATCGCCTCGATGACGCGGCGCTTGACCGCCTCGAGCACGACCGGTCCGCGCTCGGACTCGTCGGCGCGGCCGTTCCAGCCCGCGACGATCTCGAGAAGCGCCGCGAGCGATCCCGTCGCGTTCGTCGCGACATGATCGAGGACCAGGCGCCGCCAGGGCTCGAGCGCCTCGACGGTCGGATCGAGCTGGATGTCGAGAAGCGACGCCTCGTCGAAGCCGTCGGGTCCGTTTCCCGCTTCGAGGCGCGTGCGAATGCGCCTCGCGCGGGTCGGCTCGGCCCACTGCGAGCCGAGCTGCGAGGCCCAGGAGAGCGGCACCGGCCGCGCGTTGGCCGAAAAGAGGAAGCCCTGCTCCGGATCGGCCACTCGCGGGCGTCGCGACTCGTCGAGCGGGCCGATCCAGGCGTCGCCGCCTTCGGCGAGCGAACGCGCGGTGCGGCCGTCGCCGCCGTCGCGATCGGGCAGGAAGCCCGTCACCACCCAGCCGATGCGGCCCGAGTCGTCGGCGACGATCGCGTTCTGCGGCGCGCTTCGCCAGCGGGCGAGCGTCGCGAGCGCGTCGTCGACCGATCGCGCCGCGTGCAGGTCGAGGATCGCGAGATTCGTGGACGCGGGCTCGTCGATGGCGCTCCGCAGCACCATCGGACGGTCGAGCCGGTCCTTCGCGAGCACCGGGCCCCAGCGGGTCGTCTGCAGCACGAGATCCTGCGGCTTGCCGCCGCGCACCTCGATGCGCTCGACGCGCTCGCCGAAGGGCTCCGAGCCGCCCGGCACGAGATAGCGTCCGTCATCGCCGGGCTTCGTCTCGACGAGGATCCAGTCCTCGAAGTCGCCGGTCAGGTTGGTGAAGCCCCACGCAACGCGACCGTTGCTTCCGATGACGACGCCGGGGAGCCCCGGCAACGAGAGGCCGATCGTCTCGCTGCCCGGCCAGGCGAGGGCGAGGCGGTACCAGATCGCCGGCATCGAAAGGGCCAGATGCGGATCGTTCGCGAGGATCGCGCGGCCGTCCTCGGTAAGCGCGCCCGAGACCGCGAAGGCGTTGCTCCCCGGGACCGGCGCGGCGGAGACGTCGGCCATGACGAGGCCGGCGAGACTGGTTTCGGCGTCGGCCGAGGCGCGCAGGTCGATGACGTCGGGGCCGGGGATCGGCGCCGGACGATCGAGGCCATGGGATTCGAAGTCCTCGATGAGCAGCGCCTCGAAGCGCGAGGTCGGGCAAAGCAGGAACTCGAACATGGCTTCGCCGAGGCACTCGCGCCAGTCGTGCCAGCCCGCTTCGAGATCCGCGCTGCGGGCGAGCATCGAGTGCATGGCGAGCGAGACGAGGATCGAGTCCTCGGGAAGCCATGGCGCCGGCGGCCAGCCGAGGAAGGCGTACTCGGGCGGCGTGCGGATCGACGCGATCGCGGCGTTCGCGCCCGAGGCGTACTGCTCGAGCGAGAGCCGCTCTTCGTCGGAGAGGTTCGCGAGGATGCGCTTCGCCAGCGCTCGGAATCGCCGCGGCCTCGCTTCGAGATCGCGATCGACGACCGCGGCGCCGAGGAGCGCCGCGAGCTCGCCCGCCGGGCTTCGACGCAGGAGGTCCATCTGGAAGAATCGGTCCCGCGCGTGGACGAAGCCTTCGGCGGCATAGGCGTCGAGTCGGCTTGCGGCTTCGATCGCCGGGATGCCCCGATCGTCGAAGGCGATCGAGACCGGCGCCTCGATCGTGGGGATCGGCACGATGTTCGCGGCGGCGAGGAGCAGGTTCGCGAGGAGCATGGGGG
>CAZTMB010000214.1:0-2463 GCA_964614695.1 uncultured Isosphaeraceae bacterium
GGTTCAGGTGGCATGCGGCGATCGTAGCGCCGCCTCCCGGCGCGACGACCCGCCCCGCGCCGGCGGTCGGAGCGGGACGGGTCGGGAGGAGCGCGTCTTCGATCGAGGCAAGCGGTCGGCCCGCGTGGTCATTAGGACGCGTGGTGTCGCTGCCTTCGGTGCGAACCGATCAGCGTCGTCGACGGCGTCCGATCGCAGCAAGGCCCATCGACACCGCCGCCGCGACGCCGCCGCCAGGCACGGGATTGGCGGCGAGTTCGAAGAAGAAGCCCTGCGTCGCCCCGGACCTCGGCGTGGTTTCGTCAAAGTTCCAGACGATGTCGTAGGTCCCGGCCGCCAGCTGCGTGCCGACGCCCAGCGTCGAAGCGCTCCCTCCGGTAGGGGTGTAGGTAAGCGTCCCAGGGAGATAGGTCAGCCTCAGCTCGACCTGTCTGGAGAACGTCACGTTCCACGTCACCTCGAGATGGAAGCGAGCACCTCCGCCTGCGACTTCGAAGCGAGTCCCCAACACATCGTCGGTCGCGCTGAGGCTCTCGACCTGCCACGCGCTGCTTCCGTACGTGCTCATCGCCACCTGACTGGACCACGCGGGCAGGTTGTTCGTCGGCGCCCCGCCGTAGGTACCGGTCACGCTCGGCGTGAGGGGGGCAAAGTTGAAGGACAGCAGCGTCACCTGCGACGAGTTCATCGTGGTGAAGTTGGTTGCGGCACCGGTGGCCGCGCTCGCCGCGGCCATGGCGAGCACCACCGCAGCGCCTGCGGCACCTGACCCGACGACTTGTCTATTCCGCTTCGCGATCATCATGGCTCTCCAGACTCTCCGCGCAGTGGCCTTCCCGTTCCTCTCCGCTGCGGAGGACGAGCCCGCGAATCGACGCGACCGCGAATGAGTGCTCGTCGGACGGCCCCTGCGCTCTCGCGTCGAGTGTGGCGTCCCGCGATCGAATTGCGACAGCCGAACGTTGCCGTAGCAACGCCTTCGGGCGGCGATGGCACCGGGCGCTGAACGAAGGGGTGTTGCCGTGGGAACACCGCGCGACGACCAAGCGAGCGAGCCCTCTTCGCCGTCGTCGCGGGCCGGCTTGCACGCTGATTCCTTCCTTACCCTTCCGCTCTTCCGTCGCGCCCCCGTCCGTTGCAACGTCCCGTTGCTCTCTCGTTTCGTCCGAAGGACCCCATGCCGACTCGCCATTCGAAGTCGAACACCGCCGCCTCGCCCTCCTTCGACGAGGCCTTCATCTCCATCGAGCCCGCGGCCGATCGACTTCGCGCTGCCTTGCGAGCGGCCCTTGACGCGGTCCTGCCCGACTCCGCCGGCGCGCGGGCGTGCGGGCGAGCGCTCGGCGTCTCGGCGCACACCGGATGGCGGTGCTGGAGCATCGCGCGTTCCTCCGACACCGCGTCGCTTCTCCGCGCTCTTCCGGGCGGGCACGGGTGGGCGCTCGTGCTGAAGGCCCTCGAGCGCCGTCGCTGCCCCGAGGCCGCGATCACCGCGTTGCGAGGCGCGATCGCCTCGATGGCCTCGACGATCGCCGACTCCGGCGTCGATGCGACCATGCTGCGTTCACTTGCCGCGGGCGGGCTCGACTCGAATCGCGAACGCGAGACGATCCTGCGAGCCCGACGTGCGGCGCGGAGGGCCAACGAGATCACCTTCGGCGTGCGCGCCGAGGCGATCCTCGCCGCGTTCATGATCGGTTCGCCGAACAGGCGGCACTTGGTGGCTTCGACGAGCCTGCTGCTCTACCAGAGCCTCTCGCGGCTGCGGCCTGGCCCGGACTGGCCGATTCATCGCGGAAGCATCTTCTACGAGGCTCGCCGTCCCGCGCAGCGATCGAGTGCAGGCGACCTTCCGTGCTTCCGCTCGCTGTGCGCGGATCTGTCCTCGCCGGGGATCGCCGGATTCGAACTGCTCGAACGCATCGAGCAGCGATCCGGATCTCGCACGATCGACCTCGGCATGATCGCACCGAACCGAGGACGGGAAGGCGTCCACGCGGCGTTCCTCGACCACACGCCGCGCGCCGGCTCGGTCCGAACCGCGGACGGTCGCGCGGAACTGCGCACCAGCGTGCTGATGCCGACTCCGCGGCTTCTCTTCGAGGTGCTGCTTCACCGCGACGTGCCGCGCGACGGCGAGATGGCCGCGGCGATGTACGGGATCCCCGAAGCCTTCGGCATCGAGCCGACCCTGCTCGACGCGGGTCGCCTTCCGCTCGCCGAGTCGGTCGAACAGCCCCGCTCGGGTCGACTGCCGGCAGCGCTCCGCAGCGCCGAGGCGACCTGGCGGCGCCTGATCGAGCGAGGCGCCGAGTCGCTTCGCGCTCCGCTCGAGGACTTCCACCGCTTCCGCCTGCTCGTGCCTGATCCGCCGCTGCACGCGGTGGTGACGATGCGTTGGTCGATGCGGCCGCCGGCCCCCTGACCCGGCGGTCGACCGCACCGCGGGCGCGGCGTCGCGGC
>CAZTMB010000215.1:0-2461 GCA_964614695.1 uncultured Isosphaeraceae bacterium
GCGACGAATCGACGATCGCTGACGACGGTGCCGCCGGGCTTCTCGACGCTGACGGCGAAGAGCGCCGCCTTGCCGACCGGAACCGCGGCGCGGATCGGCACGATCACTTCGCCGCAATCGCCGGGCACGTCGAAGACGCCACCGTCGACGGGATAGCGCTCGTCGCGAGTCGCATCGACGATCCAGAGCTGGTACTGGAACTCGCTCGGATCGTTGGGGGCGATGCCGGAGACCCGCAGGAATCCTTCGCTGCGCTCGCCATTCCAGACGACGTCGCCGCAGATCGCGCCGCCGGTGCAGAGCGGGTCTTCGGTGCAGGCGCACTGCACCTTCTTCGTCGTCGGCTCCTCGAGCAGACGGGCCATCATGAAGTCAGGAGTCGCCGCGGGCGTCGCCGGCGTGCGGCCGAACTCGGGCCACCACGCCGCGGCGGCGATCACCATCGCGATCGCGGCGGCGTACCAGCCCCAGGGCGACGCGGCGGTCTGCGTTTGGGCAGGTGCGGCTGCGGCGATCGGGCGAGGCGACGTGTCGACGCCCGTCGATGCGATCGCCGTCTTCGAGAGCTGCTCGAGCGTCGCGGTCACGCGGCTCGCGAGCGCGGCCGGCGGTCGCTCGCTCGGCGGGAAGAGGGCAAGGTCCGCGGCGGCCGCGGCGCACTCGAAGCTCTCGTCGAGATGGTCGGCGAGGCGCAGCGATACCGCGGCGCCGAGGTCCTTCGCCTCATCGCGACCCCAGAGGGCGCGATCGGCGAGCATGGCCTCGATGGGGTCGAGGGCCGGATCGTGCTGCGGCGCGGCACTCATGCGTCGTCGCCTCCGGGCCGATTGCCCGCTTCGTCGACGAGCTTGCCCTGCGATCGCAGGATCTCGCGGATCTTGATGAGCCCTCGGCGGGCGTGGGTCTTCACGGTGCCGAGCGGCATGCCGGTCGTCGTCGCGATCTGCTCGTGGCTGCAGCCATGATGGATCGCCAGCCGCAGCACCTGCTTCTGCTCGGGGCGGAGCTTCTCGAAGGCCTCGGCGGCAAGGCGCACGTCCTCGCTCATCTCCTCGAAGCCGATCGACTCGGCCGGAGCCGCCGCCTGTTCCGGCAGCGTGGGCATCGGCGGACGGCGCTGTCGGCGGCGGGCGCGATCGATGAGTCGCCGTCGGGCGATCATCGCCACGAACGTGGTCTCCGAGGCGATCGAGCCGTCGTAGCGCTCGGCGCTCTTCCAGAGATCGATGAAGATCTCCTGCACGGCATCCTCGGCGTCGCTCGGGTTGTGGCAGAACCGCCGCGCGAGCGACCAGACGAGACCGCCGAACCGTTCGTAGCAGGCGTTGATCGCCGCGGGATCGCCGCTCGCGATGCGTGGGAGGACCGGCGGCCCTTCCGCCACCGACGCCGTCGCCTCCTGGGGCGATCGCTTCGGCTTCGATGGATCCTGCGACACGGAAGACTCCACGCAACCCACGTTTCCGGGCCGCTTGCGGCTCGACGAGGCGGACTCGTCGGGCATGACGGCCCCATCGAGAGGGTGGATCGTACCGGGAGAGGCCGTCTTCACGAACGACTCGACCGCCGGTTCACGGCCGGCGGGATTCTTGGCGGTCTTCGCGCGGGGACCGCGACGCGTCGTCGCTCGATGACGCCGGTCCGCCGCCGGGGTGCCGTTACCATCGGAAGTCGTGAACTTTCGAAATCGCATCGGCAACGTCCTGGGGCGAGAAGGGCGACTCGCCGTCACCCTCGCCGCCTTCGCCACGGGTCTGCTCGCGGTGTCAGGCTGTGCCGAAGATGGAGGCGGATCGTCCGCGGGACCGCCTGCCGTGGTGGTCGAACGCCCGCTCTTCACCATGGTGCAGGTGCCCGCAGGCTCCTTTCTGATGGGAAGCCCCGAGGGCGTGGGCACCTCGAACGAGCGGCCGCAGCGGAAGGTGGCGATCGCGGCCCCCTTCCTGATGGGGCGGACCGAGGTGACTCGCGGACAGTTCCGCGAGGTGCTCGGCCGAGGCGAGGAGTCCGGCCCGACGCTGCCGATGGGCGGCGTCAGCTGGTACGACGCGATCGAGTTCTGCAACGAACTCTCGAAGCGCGAGGGGCTCGAGCCGGCGTACGACCTGGTGATCGCGGAGCGCGATCCGCAGGAATCGATCACCCGCGCCCGCGCGACCCGCAACGGCGGCAACGGCTATCGCCTGCCGAGCGAGTCCGAGTGGGAGTACGCCTGCCGCGCCGGAAGCGGCGACTCGTGGTGCTTCGGCAACGATGCCGAGGCCCTCTACGACTACGGGTGGTTCCAAGGCCACGGCAACGCCTCGCCGCAGCCGGTCGGGTCGCTCACGCCGAACCGCTGGGGGCTCGCCGACATGCACGGCAACGTGTGGGAGTGGGTCGAGGATGGATTCGAGGCGGGCTACGCCGGCGCGCCGAGCGACACGAGCGTCTGGAAGGACGACGGCTTCGGCGGTCGCGT
>CAZTMB010000216.1:0-2459 GCA_964614695.1 uncultured Isosphaeraceae bacterium
CGCAGCGGTCGCGCTGCGTCGCGTCGCGTTCGGACCCGATCATCCGACCACGCCGCTTCCGGTCGCCGGGCTCCTTGCAGAAGGGAACGCATCAGGCGCAGAGCCCAGGGCACGCGCAACCCGAACAGGCGTCTCGCGGCGCGTGTGAATCAGATGGGAGGCGTATGAGCGGTGTTCGTCCGGACGAAACACCACCGCGCCATTGCGTCGAAGTCGCAGCGCCTGACCGCGAGATCGAAGATCGAGTCGGCTTTGGGGAAGTGCTCTTGCAGCCAAGCCTCGAACCAAGGGCCGACCTCCTCGCCCCCGACGCCGGCCTGAAGCGCGCGGATCGCACTGATGAGACTCGAAATCGGCGCGTTCGCAGCGGCGTGAAAGCGTTTCAGCTCCTCCGGCTCCGTGAGGGCAAAGAATGTCGAGGTGACCGCGGCAAGGGCGCAGTCGAGAGGCTCGAGGAGATGGTTGAACCCGCCGTCGAGCACCGCTTGCTCGCGGACGTGGAGAAGCCGCGTCGCGAACTCGACGAGCGCCGAAGCGGGTGGCGTGACCTCGGCCGGGTCGGGGTACTTCTTGAGGCGCGCGATGGCGTCGAGCACCGCCTCGCGATCCACGCGGAAACCCAAACCGCGAGCTTCCCTCGAGCCCCGCATCACCGAGTCCGCCCCGCCATCGGGCAGGCCTCGCACTCACAGTCGTTGCATCGCGCGGGCCTCGCGGAGGTGGGCTTCGCGGACGATCTCAACTGCGGCAGCGGCGATGACGCGGGCGGGCCGCCGAGGGTCGCGTCGCGGAGCGCCGTCAGTTCAACCTTCAAATAGAGGGAGGTCGCGTTGATCAGATCTCCGAAGACCGTCCCCCCAGTGGTGTGGCTGATGAGGCCGCGCTTCACGGCGTAGGCCGTGAGATTTCCTCGAGCCCTCTGCCAGCAGTCACCATCGGCGTCGACGACGGTCTCGACAAGATCGGCCACCGCTCGCTCGCTGACGGCGCGAGGGTAGCCCCAAGGACGCGGCTCGAGGCGGTCGTCGAGAGGCGGCGCTCCGCCGCCGCCGCCGCCGTTGCGATCGGGATCGTCGGCGTCAAGCTCGCGGCCGGCGAGGATCGCGACGGCTGTGTCGAGGAGCACGCGCAGGGCCACGCCGCGGCTATCGCTGAACACATCCGAGAATCCGAGGCCGAACCCAATTGATTCGCCGCCCACGCCGTCGAACGTGCGGATCATCGCTCGCAAGAAGTCGAGGCCTCCGCCGTCGGAGGTGCCAACGCGATCGAGCGCGGCCGAGACCAAGACCGAGCCCGAGATCGCCGCGAGCAGGGTCGGCGACTTCTCGAAGGCTCGAGGTCGCGTCCGGCCGACGGTGGCGAGCATCGGCTCCGCGGTGGCCGCGATGCGGGCCAGCAGATCCAGATCCGAGGCCGCCGCCGGAACGCGGGCTGCGATCGCGAGGCCACGGGCCAGCAGCGTCTTCGACGGGAAGGCCACGTAGGCGGTGCCCAGGAGGTCGAGGGCCTCGCGAAGGGACTCGCTGGACGGATTCGTCGCGAGCAGGCGCTCCGTCGAAGACGCCAGCCGGGGGCGGCCGAGGGGAGCGGACAGCTTGCCGAGATCGCTGAGAAGGCGAGTGAGCTCTTTGGTGGACATTGAGGACTCCTTGGAGATGTCGTTGACGGAGATGACGCGACACTCTGTTAGAGCCCCGGGCGACCTACGCTGTCGGATGTCGCGAACGAAGGAGATCCTCGAAGCCTTTGTCTGGCCGGCTCCGTGCGGGGGCGACTGCTATCTTCGAGTTCGGGGCCTCGCGATCGAAGAGGGTGCCCGTGAGGGCTTCTTCGAGGAATGCATCGAGCTGATTGCGGCGGAACGGCGAGCGCTCGAGGCGGGTTCTTTTGAATTGGGCCGCGCGGCCGCGGCGGCGCTGTGGTTCTTCGATGAGCGGCTCGCGGAGCGCCTTGCTCGAGTTGGCGCGAGCGAGTTCGACTTCCTCAAGGCCTGCCTCGAAGGCGGTCCGGAGCCGTGTGCTCAGCTTCGCTGGGCCCACTTCGGCGATACGCCGGAAGACGCTATCCGAGCCTGATCGGCCGCCGACTCGGGTCGAGCGGCTCCAACACGACGATGAAACGTTCGTCTAACTTTCGAGTTCTCATCCATGACCTCCCCGCCGACCATGGCGACGGCAGCCGGTTTCGGCTCGGCCTTCGAAACATCGCCCTCTTTGGCGAGATGTCTGCCCAGGACCACGTCACCGCGTTCGCCTCGCTTCTCTACGCCTCGGAGGCCGGAGACATCACGCTGGCTCGCGCGTGGTGCCATACCGTCGTCGACGCCTCGGCCTGCCGCGTCGACCGCGCGGTCCGCATCCGTCTCGCAGCGATGCTCGCGCGGGCGATCGATACCGGCGAGAGCCTGTTCGTGTTGGTCGGCTTCAACGACTCCACGAGCCACTGGATCGACCGCT
>CAZTMB010000217.1:0-2457 GCA_964614695.1 uncultured Isosphaeraceae bacterium
CGCGACGCCATGTCGTCAGCGAAGGGCGGCGGGCGCGGTCCTCTCCCCGCTACGCTCCATCCATGGACTGGATTCTCCCCGGCATCGTGGGCGGACTGCTCGGCGCGGCGATCGCGGCGGCGCTTCTTCTGTGGAAGGCCGCCACGCATCAGGCGGGCCTGCGTGGCGAGCGCGATCGGGCGGCGAACCTCGCCGAAGCCGCCGCACGCGAGCGCGAGGCCGCCGAGACGCGGCTTCGGGACTCGGAGTTGCGCCTTGCCTCGACCGAGGCCCGCCGCGAGGAGGCCGAGCGCACGCTCGCGGTCGAACGGGAACGGCTCGCTTCGCTCGAGCAGCGCCTCGCCGAGGAGTCGAAGCGGATCGAGGAGCTCAAGGTCTCGCTGCGGGACGTCTTCCGTTCGGTCGGACAGGAGGTCACCCAAGGCGGCCTCGAGGAGCTCAAGAAGTCGGTCACCGAGATCGTCGCTGCGCAGAAGCAGCAGATCGACGCCGAAGGCGAGACCCGGCGGCAGGCGATCGAGGCGCAGATGAAGCCGATTCAGGACGGCCTCGCCAAGCAGGGCGAACTGCTCGCGGCCCTCGAGACGAAGCGCGAGGTCGCCTACAAGGAGCTTCAGACGATGGTCGGCTCGATCGAGCGGACCCACGGCGAACTCCGCGACCGCACCGGCAAGCTCGTCGAGGCGCTGCGTCGCCCCGAGACCCGAGGCCGCTGGGGCGAGATCGGGCTTCGCAACGCGGTCGAGCAGGCCGGGCTCAGCCCGCACTGCGACTTCGCCGAGCAGGTCTCGATCGACACGGAGGAGGGTCGGCTGCGGCCCGACCTCGTGATCAACCTGCCCGGCGGCGGTTCGATCGTCGTCGACAGCAAGGTCGCGCTGGACAGCTTCCTCTCGATGCTCGATGCAGATGCCGACCGGCCGGCGCTTCTCAAGAAGCACGCCGCCGCGGTCGCCGCCCACATCAAGGGCCTCGGCCAGAAGCGGTACTGGGAGCAGTTCTCGCGCACGCCCGAGTTCGTCGTGATGTTCGTCCCGGTCGAGAGCGCGCTCGTCGCGGCGATCGAGGCGGAACCCACGCTCTTTGAAGAGGCGATCCGCCAGCGGGTCGTCCTGACCGGGCCGATGAACCTCGCCGCGATGCTTCGCGTCGTCGCGATGACCTGGCGCGAACATGACGTCGCGGAGAACGCCCGCAAGATCGCCGACGAGGCGGCGGAGCTTCACAAGCGGCTTCGCAAGTTCGCCGAGATGCTCGCCGACGTCGGCAAGCATCTCGATCGCGCCGGCGACTCGTACAACAAGGCCGTCTCCTCCTTCGACGGCCGCCTGATCCCCGCGGCCCGTCGCATGGAGCACTACGGCGTCGCGAAGGGGGAGCCGATCGACGCGCTGCCGCCCGCGCAGCTCGCGCCGAAGCTGCCGAGCGGCGTGGCGGCGTCGCAGGACGAGACCGCGCCGATCGACGTCGAGGCGATCACGGACCGCGAGTAGCCTCGACCCCATCGCAAGCCGGCGAATCGACCCCCGGCGCCCATACACTCGCCGCATGCCTCGTCCGCACGCAGGTCCTCGTCGTCATGGCGGTCCGCCGCGCGAACCCCGTTCGCCCGCGCCCGGAAAGCGTCCCCCGCTCTCGATCGCCGCGACCACGCTCTGGGAGTATCCGAGCCAGCACTACGACGCGACGGCGATCGAAGCGCCGGACCCCGCCGAGATCGAGCACGACGCGACGCCCGACGCTTCCGCGCAGCTGGCCGACGAGGCGGCTTCGCGGGCACCATCGCGCCGCGATCGAAACATGCAGGGCGATCGCGCCTACGTCGGCGCGACGCCCTCGTGGGTGATCTGGCAGCTCCTGCAGCGCTACACGAAGCCCAAGAACCTCTGCGTCGATCCGATGGCCGGCAGCGGCACGAGCCTCGACGTCGCGCGAGACCTCGGGCGACGCGCCCTCGGATACGACCTTCGCCCTACCCGCAAGGACATCTTCAGGGCCGACGCCCGGAAGCTCCCGCTCGAGGACGAGGTCGCCGACTTCGCCTTCGTCGATCCCCCCTACTCGACCCACGTCGACTATTCCGACGACCCTCGCTGCATCGGCAAGCTCGATGCGGGCGGCGGCGATCGAGGAGAGGCGTACTACGAGGCGATGCGCGGCGTGATCGGCGAGCTGCATCGCGTGCTCAAGCCCGGGCGCGTGCTCGGTCTCTACGTGAGCGACTCGTATCGCCGCAAGCGCGGCGCGAAGCCCGGCGAGGGGCTCTTCATGCCGATCGGATTCGAGCTCTTCTCGATCATGCGGGAGCGCTTCGAGCCGCTCGACATCGTCGCGGTCGTGCGTCACAACGCGAAGCTCGACAAGGGCAACTGGCGCCGCGCCGCCGAGGAGCAGAACTTCTTCCTGCGCGGCTTCAACTACCTCTTCATCATGCGAAAGCCGCTCGGGGCGAAGACC
>CAZTMB010000218.1:0-2436 GCA_964614695.1 uncultured Isosphaeraceae bacterium
CCCCCCGGCTCAGCCGATCGAGAGCGTTCGCGTGAAGAAGCCGAGCCCGCACGCGTCCTTCGCCAGTGCGAGGGTCTTCTCCGCGGTCGCGTTCGCACGGGCGCAGCCGTCCTTGAGGATCGCGAGGATCCGGGCGTCGTCGCCCTCGAACTCGCGGCGTCGTTCACGCATCGGCGCAATCAGCCGATCGATCGCCTCCGCGACCTCGACCTTGACGTGGCCGTCGCCGAGATCGTCGCCGCGGGCGTAGCGGTCCTTCAGTTCGGCGATGCGGGCCGGGTCCTCGATGAAGGCATCGACGTACTGGAAGAGCGCGTTGGTCACGTCGCCCGGCTCGGTCGGGCTCTGCCGCCCGGTGTAGATCTTCGAGACCTTCTTGCGGATCTCCTTCGCCGAGTCGGTGATGAAGATCGCGTTGCCGAGGCTCTTGCTCATCTTGTGGACGCCGTCGGTGCCGACGAGCCGGCCCACCTTGCCGACCTCGGCGCGGGGGATCGGGAAGACGCCGCCCACGCGGGCGTGGTCGTCGTCCTCGATGGTGTCGCCCACGCCGCAGTACATCTGGTTGAAGCGCCGCGCGACCTCGCGGGTGAGTTCGAGATGCGGCACCTGATCCTCGCCGACCGGCACGCCGACGGGCCGGAACGCGAGGATGTCCGCGGTCTGCCCGACGGCGTAGAGGGGAAACCCGAAGCTGTAGTTCTCGCCGAGGTTCTTGACCTTGATCTCGTCCTTCAGCGTCGGGTTCCGCATCACGCGGTTGAAGGGCAGCAGCATCGCGAAGAGGAACGTCAGCTCGCTGATCGCCGGCACCTCGCTCTGCAGGAAGATCGTCGCCTTCTCCGGATCGATCCCCATCGCGAGGTAGTCGCGCACGATCTCGAGCGTGTCGCGGCGGATCTCCGCAGGCTTGTCGGCGCGGGTCGTGAACGCGTGCAGGTTCGCGAGGATGAAGTAGCAGTCGTGGGTGTGCTGCAGCTCGACACGGCGCTTCACCGAGCCCACCCAGTGGCCCAGATGCAGCTGGCCCGTCGGCGTGTCGCCGGTCAGGATTCGGGGTCGGCTCGCGACGTCTTCGCTCGTGGACGGCATGGGGCGGAGTGTATCGGTCGCGCTCGACGCCTCGCGTGAAGCACCTACCATTCGCACCTCCATGCTTCAGCAATCGACCGAGGCGAAGACGGCGGCGAAGGCCGCGAGCGATGCGGCGCCGGCCGACGCGCCCTCGACCGAAGGCGCCGTCGAGATCGACTCGACGATCCGCGATGCCGCGATCTCGCTTGAGCGTCACGCGCACGACTGGTTCGACCTCGCGAGCCACTGGCTCGACGACAAGCCGGTCGCGTCGCATCTGGCGGGCATCTTGGTGCTCTTCGTCGCGGCCGCGATCGCGTTCGTCCTGGTCCGCTTCGTCGTGGGCCCGGTGCTGCGGAAGGTCGTCGATCGCTTCGGCCACGGCGTGCTGCCGCATCTGGTGAACCACCGGACGATCGCGTCGTCGGGCTGGGCGGTCGGCGCGATGGTCGCCTGGGGCCTGACCCCGACGCTCTCATGGCTCTCCGATCCCGTGCGGCAGCTCGTCGAGAACCTCGCGGGGGCGGTCTTCGCGATCCTCGCGGCGCGGCTCGTCTCGAGCCTCGTCGGCGGAACGCATGCCTACTACCGCAGCAAGCACGCCGCCGGTCCGCAGCGGTCGATCACGAGCTTCGTGCAGCTCGGGCAGCTTCTCGTCTGGATCGTCGGGGCGATCTTCGCGGTGTCGCTTCTGCTCGACCGCTCGCCGGCGCTGCTGCTCTCGGGCCTCGGGGCGGCGGCGGCGATCATCATCCTCGTCTTCCGCGACACCCTGCTCTCGCTCGTCGCGGCGATCCAGGTCTCGACCAACGACCTGGTCCGGGTCGGCGACTGGATCAGCGCCCCCAAGTTCGGGGCCGACGGCGACGTCCTCGACATCGGGCTCAACGTCGTCAACGTCCAGAACTTCGACAAGACGATCACGAGCATTCCGACCTACAAGCTGATCGACGAGGCATTCACCAACTGGCGCGGCATGGTCGAGTCCGGCGGCCGCCGCATCAAGCGGGCGATCCTCGTCGACGTGCAGACGGTCCGATTCCTCCGCGAGGACGAGGCGAAGGATCTCGCGCGGATGAGCCTGATCGCCGAGTACATGCAGGAGAAGCTCGACGCGATCGCCAAGGCGAACGCCGACGCCGCGGCCGCCGCGGCTGCCAGCACGCCGCCGCTCGAGCCGCAGGAGCGGAGGCTCACGAACCTCGGCACCTTCCGGGCCTACATCGAGCGGTACCTGCTCTCGCGACCCGACATCCGCAAGGACATGACGCTGCTCGTGCGCCATCGCGATCCGACGATCGACGGGCTTCCGATCCAGGTCTACTGCTTCACCGCGACGACCAACTGGAACGCCTACGAGGG
>CAZTMB010000219.1:0-2388 GCA_964614695.1 uncultured Isosphaeraceae bacterium
CCAGGCCGATCTCGCGTCGATCCCCGAGACGCTGCGGGTGCGGCTGATCTGCTGAGGTCGGCCGCGCCGCCGACGCGGTCGCCGACGCCCCCTCGCGCGCCTGGAGTTCCTCCACGCCGCGCTTGCGTGGACTGCGTTCATCTCCTGTAGAGTTCCGCCCCATTCGGGCCCGGCCACGCCCGGCGCTCCATGATCGGACTCGCCTGCATCGTCGGACCCCAAGACGCATGACTCGCATGACTCGAGCGGAGTCGCCCCAGCACCCATCCGCCTCTCAGCGAAGCGCGACCCTCGAGCAATGGCGTCTTCACGGCGGTCACGAACTGGGGGATCGCGCCCACCGCGTCTCGCTCGACCTTCGTCGCTGCACCGACGCCGAAGGACGCGTCGGGCACGCGCTGGCGCTCAGCCTCCTCACCGAGGGCGAGGAGCGCCCGAGGACGATCTCGCGAGCCGACTCCGTCTGGGTCGAGATGGTCCGACGACGCGACGAGATGCTGATGGAAGGTCGCGCCGACCGCCACATGGGGGCGGCGGTGTGGAACGATCTCGACGACTGCCGGATCCCGATCGAGCTCGAGGTGCGCGACGACGTCCGGTTCGAGGGACCCTCGAGTCTCGAGTTGATCTGGGGCGACCTCGAGATCCGCGGCGGCGACACGTCGATCTCGTTGGCGTTCCGCGACCCGACCGTGGACACGAGCATCAGGTTCGATTGGCCGATCATCGCCGCGACGTCTCGCTCGGTGGCCGAGACCGCGAACGGCGCGTCCGAGTCGATCCTCACCGTCCGCCAGGCCGGCGAGGCGAAGAACGCCGCGACGAGCCTCTGGATCGAGCATCAGGTCGACCGTTCCCCGGTCGCCGAGACCGAAGACCCCTGTCCCCGTCGAACTCGTCTTGCCGCAAGGCTCGCCGACGGACGCCACTTCGTTCTCGATGCGATCAGGGGCGGTGCCGGATCGGAACGCTCGCAGGGCGTGTGCCGCCTGGGATCCGGCGAGGCGAACTCGTGGTCGACCGCCGTCGCGACCCTCGAGCCGATTCGCCACTGGACGAGTCGCCGCACGATCACCGCCTTTCCGATCGCGTGGCGGATCACCGCGCCCGCGATCGCCCTTTCCATCGAGTTCCACCCGACGACGGACGATCAGGAGGTCGCCTGCTTCGGCATCGAACGGTCACGTTGGGATGGCGTGGGCCGCATCGAGGGGACGATCGAAGGCGCTTCCGTCTCCACGGAGGCTCGCCTGCGGCTTGAAGGCGATGGCGTGGTCGAGAGCTTCCGCGCCTTCACGCACGCGAACAGCCGAGCGATCTACGACCGCATCTCGACCGCGGTGCCGCGTCGCTTCGACGAACGAACCCTGTCGGGCATCGTGGGCGACCTCATCCACCCCGCGGATCTCGATCACGAGGTCCTCTCGCGGGAGATCTGCGATCCGTTCTGGGATCTCGTCGACCGCGGAGGCAAGCACTGGCGGCCGATCGCGGTCCAGCTCCTGTGCGAATCGCTGTCGATTCCCGCGAGGCTGGATCCATTGTTCACCTGCCTCGTCGAGGTCTTCCACGACGCGTGCCTGATCGTCGACGACATCGAGGACGGATCCGCGACCCGACGCGGAGGGCCGAGCATCCATCTCGTCCACGGTCTCGGCACCGCGATCAACGCGGCCAACGCCTGCTACTTCCTTCCGATGATGCTGCTCGACGATCCTCGCTTCGGCCTGTCGATCGAGCAGCGAGCCGCCGGGCACGCCGCACTGACCCGATACCTCGCCGCCAGCCATCTCGGCCAGGCGCTGGATCTCGGGTGGTCGCGCTCGGTCACGCCGGACGAACTCCGGCGACGACTCGACGCGGGCTTCGATCGGCAGATTCTCGCGATGTATGCGCTCAAGTCCGGGGCCATCGCCGCGGCGCAGGTCGAACTGATCCTCGCGATCCGCCCGGAGCACTCGGCGGCGCGACCCGTCCTGATCGCGACGCTTCGAGACTGGACGCAGGTCTTCCAGATCACCGACGACATCCTCAACTTCACCGGCGGGCCGGGCTGGACTCGACCGCTCGGCGAGGATCTCGCCCATGGCAAGCTGACCTGGGTGGTGGTGCGAGCCCTGCTGATGCTCGAAGGCCCGGCTCGCGATCGACTGATCGAGATCCTCTGCGACGCCGAACTTCGAAACGATCCGAAGGGGCGTGCGGAAGGCCTCGCGCTGGTGACCGAGTCCGGCGCGATCGCCCACGCCCGAGCCGAGACACGGAAGGGTGTGCAGCGAATCCAGAAGCAGTACCGCCACGATCTCCGAGCGTCCCTCGCGGCGACCACGCTTCAGATGACCGTGTCGGGACTCCTGCAGTCGACGCTCGACTACTAGACGCCAGTCC
>CAZTMB010000220.1:0-2266 GCA_964614695.1 uncultured Isosphaeraceae bacterium
TTGCGGCGGCGGAATGCGACATGAAGAGAGCCTCCACAGGCGAACTTCGGGGGAAGCCCGCGAGTGTAACGGAGGTCCTGCGTCGCCAAGACGACGACAGGCGTCGCCGGAGGCCCTTCAACGAAACAGGGCCGGCCCCGAAGGGCCGGCCCGTTCACACCGCGTTTCGTGACGTTCGATCGTCCGAGATCGAACTCAGTTCTTCTTCATCCGGCGACGCAGGACGGTCGCACCGAGGAGGCCCGCACCCGCGAGGAGTGCCGGAGCCGGCACCGGGAGGACCTGGAAGTTGAACTCGAGCGAACCATTGCTGGCGTAGGTGCCGGTGTTGCTGACCGACCAGCCCGAGCCGTTCCAGCGAAGGAACTTGACGTCCGAGGTCGAACCCTGCGTGAGGTTCATCGAACCGGTCGACAACGCCTCAAGACCCACCATCGCGAAGCCGTAGAGGCCGCTGCTCGCCGCAGGGCCGCCGAAGCCGATGAGGCCGCCGGTGCCGTTGCTGAGAACCGTCATACCGCCAGTCTCGTAGCCCGCTTCCGCGGCCGACGACGCGAAGCTGTTGATCGTGAAGGCCGCGTTGCTCAAGACAACCAGCGACGTGCCCGCCGCGGTGTCCATCGCGAACACGACCACCGATCCTGTGTAGGCCGAAGCGATGCCCGAGAGCGTCGTGATGTCGCTCGCGTCCATCGGACGATCCACACCCGTGCCCGTCGCGAACAGCGACAGGTCCGTGCCGTGCACCAGGCTCGCCTGCTCCGCATTGCCGCCGGGCGGAATGATGTTGCCGACCTGAATGTTGTGCGCCTGCGCGCTGGTCGCCAGGCCGATCGTCGCCGCCGCGAGCATTCCCAACAACTGACTCTTCATCTCCCTACTCCTTTGACTCGTGATGTCCCTGTCTCCGCCGACCCGAGCCACGCGGCTTGCGATCTGAGGAGACTCGATGTCACTTCCGTGTCCACCGGAAGCGACCCAACCATGCCTTGCGAACGGATTGGGTGCGACCGCGGCAAGCGGTTCCGAACGCGGATTCCGCTTATGCGCCACTCCCCGGATGCGCCTTGTCGGGCGAGGCTGCGAGGAGGCCTCCGCAGCCGCGAAGTTATTCGCGTCAGGCAATCACCCTCGATCGCGCGCGGAATCGTCGGCATCGCGGCCACTGACCCGGATCCGGCCGAGCGGCTTCGCGGTTGGCGCTGCGAGCGACGGCGCCGGTCGTGTCGATAGACGCCGTCATGTCCATTCCGCTCGCGGCGCGGCGACGCCCGCTCATCGGCCTCACCCCCAGCCTTGATCTCGGCGACGCCCCGATCGACGGCGGTTCGCGCCCGCTTCGCGTGCGGGTGAGCGCGACCTATCTCGAGTGCCTCGAGCGGGTCGGCGGTCTGCCGGTCGTGCTTGCTCCAGATGCGACGCTGATTCCCGAGTACCTCGATCGCCTCGACGGGGTCATCCTGACCGGCGGCCCCGACATCGACCCGCGCGGGTGGGGCGAGACGCTTCACGAGAAGGCCGAGATCATGGACCCCCGGCGACAAGCCTTCGACTTCGCGCTCCTTGACGCCCTCGCCGCCCGCCCCGACCTGCCGGTGCTCGGCATCTGCCTGGGCATGCAGGAGCTCGGGGTCCACGGCGGCTGTCGTCTCGTTCAGCACCTGCCCGACGTCGTCGCCACCGGCGACCAGCACGTCGACGACCAGATCCACACGATCGATGGTCCGTTCGGACGCGGTCCGGTCACGAGCGCCCACCACCAGGCGCTTCGCGATGCGGGCCCCTTCGAGGTGCTCGCGGTCAGCCACGACGGCGTGATCGAGACGATCCGCGATCCGCGACGCCGCTTCTGCCTCGGCGTGCAGTGGCATCCCGAGCGGACCGCTGATCCGGCGCTTGGCGACGGCGTGGTGCGACTGCTCGTCGAGGCCGCCGGCGGCTGACGATCGCCCGACGAACCTCTCGAGCGGCCTGACAAGCCGCGCTTCGAGTCAGGGCCGCCGACTACGCGGGGCGATCCGCGCCGGGTCTTTCGCCACTGAATCGGATCGCCACCGCACCGCCATCGGAGGTCTGTGGTTCAATGCGGCGATGCACTTCCACGCCGGCTTGCTCGCTGCGTTCCTCGGCACGCTCGCCTCGAACACGATCGCCGCCCCGCCGATCCCGGACGAGTGGTTCTTCTCGGGGAAGGACCGGTCGGCGGAACTGAAGTCGCTCGAGGGCAAGCCCGCCCCGAAGCTTGAGACCGACGCCTGGATCGGAG
>CAZTMB010000221.1:0-2249 GCA_964614695.1 uncultured Isosphaeraceae bacterium
CGCCACCGCAGGGCGGCGTGATCGAGTCGGCGGCGCTGACCACCATGCCTCGTGGTGGCGAGGACGTCCGCGCTGCGATGTTCGTCGGCACCTGGGCCCTCACCGACGAGCAGAACGACCTCTTCAACGTCACGCTCTTCCCCGACAGCTCCGCCCGCAGCAACTGGACGAAGGGCTCGCGCGGCGCCGAGGGCGAGGGCGGACGCTGGACGCTCTACGGCCAGGGCGTGCGCATCGACTACGACGACGGGTGGATCGACGTCGTGCGAGTCGGGCCGCGCGGATTCGAGCAGGTCTCCTACTCCCCGGAGACGCCGATCGCGGGACCGTGGACCAACGGCGGCAAGGCGGTGCGCGTCGAGGGCGAACTGGCCGAGTACGTCGGCGTGTACCGGGTCATCGCGGCCGAGAACGAGGAACCCTTCGCCATCGCGCTTCAGTCCAACGGCCAGGCCTTCAAGACGATCGACGACGAGAAGCGCGGACTGTGGCGCGTGCGCGACGGGCTCGCGGAGGTCGAGTGGATCAACGGCTGGGTCGACGAGATCAAGCGGCTCGACGACGGCTTCGAGCAGCGGACCTGGAAGCCCGGGCAGGCGCGAAGCGAGTCGCCGATCGTCCATCGGAACATCGCCAAGTTGAGGCGGAACTGCCTCCGAAGCGCCACGGACCCGACGCTGAATCGCGGGGCCATGCAGATCGACCCTGGCGTCTTCACCGGCGTCTGGGCGCTGACCGACGGCGAGAACAACACCTTCGATGTGGTGCTCTTCCCCGGAGGCGCCGCGCGGAGCACCTGGTCGAAGGGCCCGGAGGGATCGCGCGGCGAATGGGGTCGCTGGAAGCCCTACGGGAGCGGCGTCCGCATCGACTATGAGAACGGCTGGATCGACCTCATTCGCTACGCCGCGCAAGGCTTCGAGGAGGTCGCCTTCTCGCCTCAGACGCCGTTCGCCGGCCCGCCCTCCGCGACCGGCAAGGCGATTCGCGTGGACGAGCCGCTTTCGCCGTTCATCGGGGTCTTCGAACTGCGCATGGAGCAGAACAACCAGCCCTTCTGCGTGGCGATCCAGTCCGACGGCCTCGCCTTCAAGGACATCGACGGCGCCCCGCCGCAAGGAACGTGGACCGTCGAGAACGGGGCGGCGCTGATCCGGTGGGCCGACGGCTGGATCGACGAGTTCACCCCCTTGCCCGATGGCCGAGTCGCCCAGAAGACCTGGCATCCCGGGATCACCCTGAACGATCCGCCTTCCGCCGAGCGGATCGGACGTCGCCTCAGGGACGGGATCCCCGGGCCGCTGCGGCCTGCCGCACCGAGTCCGCCTCTGGAATGAGCGCTTCGAGATCCTCGACCCGCGACTCCGGCAACGGGTGCGTCGAGAGGAACTCGAGCCCGCCATCGCCCCTCGCCGCCATGCGGGTCCAGAGCGAGATCGCGGCGCGCGGGTCGTACCCGGCCTCGGCCGTGATCAGCAGGCCGATCCGATCCGCCTCGCGCTCGTGGCTGCGGCTGAAGGGCAACGCCACGCCGACTCCGTAGGCCGCGGCGATCGCCTGCTGCACCGCCGGATCGAGGCCGCCCAAGGCCAGGTCCGCCACGATCGACGCCGCCATCGACTGGCTCACTCGTTCGCCGCCGTGACGCGCGATCGCGTGGGCGATCTCGTGCCCCATGACGACCGCGAGTTCGTCGTCGCTCTCGACGAACTCGAGCAGCCCGACGTTGACGCCGCACTTGCCGCCCGGCAACGCCCACGCGTTCACGTCGGCCTCGTCGATCACCGCGAACTGCCAGTCCATCGTCGAAACCGACGATGGATGCCGCGCCGCGGTCGCCGCGGCGAGCCTCGCGCCGACGCGATTCACCCGGTCGACGAGCGGCCCCGTCGAGACCACCCGCGATTGCGCGAGCGTCTCTGCGTAGGCCTGCTCGCCCATCGCCCGCTCCTGCTCGACCGAGAGCACGTTGAACTGCTTGCGGCTCGTGCCCTCGACCGAGACGCAGCCGGCGAGCAGCAGCCCGACGATCGCGATCGGGCCGATCCGGAGAAGGGATCCGCGAAGCTCGCTCATGGCACGTCGAGGATACGCCTGCTCCACGATCGCGCGTCTCGGGACGGACGGTGACCACCGCTCCCTCGACCGGCGGCGGACTTGCCAGCCCAACGCGGCACGAGTCGTCGGTCGCACGGCGGGCCGGAGGCCCGCGGTCCACCGCTGTTCGAGTCGGGCGGGCGTCTCGCCCG
>CAZTMB010000222.1:0-2220 GCA_964614695.1 uncultured Isosphaeraceae bacterium
TCCTCGCCGAGGAAGCTCTCGGCGTAGACCTTGACGATCGCCTCGGTGCCCGAAGGCCGCGCCGCGAACCAGCCCGAGCGCGAGGCGACCTTGATCCCGCCGATCGGCGCATCGTTGCCGGGCGCGTGGGTCAGCACTCGTTCGACCGGCTCGCCCGCGAGCTCGTCGAGGCCGAGCGCGTCTGGATCGATCGACGCGAGACGCTTCTTGGCGCCGGCATCGGCGGGAGTGTCCACCCGGCGGTAGCAGGGCCGGCCGAGCGCCGACTCGACGCGGTTGGCCCGCATGCCGAGGTCTTCGCCGGTGCGGGCGAGGACCTCCGCCGCGAGCAGGTTGACGACGATGCCGTCCTTGTCGGTCGTCCACGTCGTGCCGTCGAAGCGGAGGAAGCTCGCGCCGGCGCTCTCCTCGCCGCCGAAGCAGAAGTCGCCGTCGAAGAGCCCCGGCGCAAGGAACTTGAAGCCGACCGGCACCTCGCACAGTTCGCGGCCCGCCCGTTCGACCACGCGGTCGATGAGCGAACTCGAGACGACGGTCTTGCCGACCCCGGCCTCGCTCGACCATTCGCCGCGGGTCTCGATCAGGTAGTCGATCGCGGCCGCGAGCACGCGGTTGGGATTGAGAAGCCCCTGGCCGGGCACGACGATGCCGTGGCGGTCGGCGTCGGGATCGTTCGCGAACGCGGTGTCGAAGCGGTCCGCCATCTCGACGAGTCCCGCCATCGCCCAGGGGCTCGAGCAGTCCATGCGGATCCGCCCGTCGTGGTCGACCCGCATGAACGAGAACGCCGGATCGAGATCGCGGTTCACCGTCTCGATCGACGTGCCCCACACCTCGTTGACGAGATCCCACATGCCAAGCGCCGCACCGCCGAGCGGATCGGCGCCGAGCCGGAGGTTCGCCGCGGCGATCGCCCGCATGTCGAGGATCGAGTCGAGCTCGCGCACGTAGTCGAGCCGCCAGTTCTCCTCGCGAAGCAGGCCCTCGCGGCGGGCCCGCTCGATCGGGATCCGCTTCACGTCGGCGAGACCGCTCTCGAGGATCTCGTTCGCGCGGCGCTCGATCCACGAAGTGGTCGCGGAGTCGGCCGGGCCGCCCTCGGGCGGGTTGTACTTGATGCCTCCGTCCTCGGGCGGATTGTGCGAGGGCGTGATGAGGATGCCGTCGGCGGCGCCGTCGACGCCTTCGTTCTCGACGAGGATCCGCCAACTCGCGACCGGGGTCGGAACCGGAAGGTCTCCGGACTGGATCACCACCTCGACGCCGTTCGCGGCGAGCACCTCGATCGCGGTCTCCGCGGCGGCGGGGCTGACCGCGTGCGTGTCGCGACCGAGAAACAGCGGTCCGTCGAAGCCCTTCGAGTCGCGGTACTCCGCGATCGCCTGGGCGATCGCGAGGACGTGGTGCTCGTTGAACGTGCCTGCGAGCGGCGAGCCTCGGTGTCCGCTCGTGCCGAACGCGACACGCTCGGAAGGCACGCCCGGATCGGGACGCCGTTCTCGATACGCCGCAAGCAACGAGGCGGGATCGATCAGGATCGAGGCGGGCGCCGGGTTCCCGGCGAGCGGATGCGGGGCGGTCGTCGTGGCCATGCGGGACTCGTTCGGAACTGGTCGTCTGGAAGCGATCGGCGAGCCGGAACGGGCCCGCCGATCCGGCAAGATCGGACACTCCCCGAGGCGGTGGTGAGCGAAATGCCCGGAGAGCGGCGGGTGCCCAACGACGAGAACGTCCCGATCCGCGGATCGGCCGGAAGATCGGGCGTCAGCTGGTGCCGCGCTTGGGAGCGCGATAGCTCTCGCGCTCCGGCACCGTCGGTACCGCGTCAGGGGCGGTCGGCTTCAGGCCGTCCTCCTGGGCTGCCTTGCGGAAGATCTCGAAGGTCGTCTCACGAAGGAGCCTTCGCGTCATCGACTGCAGCCCGACGAGACGATCGTGCAGCGCACACGGATCACCCACGCCGCAAACGCCGCCGCCGAAGGGGCAGTTGGTCGAGGTGTCCTCGCGCTCGAAGAGGCGGAAGACGTCCTGCAGGGCGATGTGGTCGGGCGGCTTCGAGAGCGCGTAGCCGCCGCCGGGTCCGGGCGAACCGCTGACGAGACCCGCCTGCGAGAGCGCGGTGAGCAGCTTGGCGACCATCGGCCCGGGCAGGCCGCGCTGCTCGGCGATATCCGTCGCGGAGAGCCGCGTGCGCCCACCGTCCCACACCTCCGCGAGGCG
>CAZTMB010000223.1:0-2183 GCA_964614695.1 uncultured Isosphaeraceae bacterium
ACGCTCGAGAAGGCCATGGTGGAGGTTCGGTGCTTCGGGATCGAGCTTCGATGCGGGGGGGCGCCCTCGGACCTTCAGGCGCGACCGCCGCGCGGCCCGGCCCGACTTGAAGATACGGGTCGAGGATCCATTCGGAATCGAGTCGGGATCGAGCGAGTGGCGTGGCATCCCCGCGTGCGACGAACCTCGGTCGGGCCTTCGACTCGGCTCGCGGCTGGTGGCGGACGGGCGAGGTCGGGTGCGTTCGAGTCTGGTCGACTCCGGTGGGTGCGTGGGCGTCGGCGGCCTCGTGACTACGGGTGGGCGCGATCGTTCTGGCGGTCGCGTGCAGCGATCGATTCGGGGCCGTCGCGACGAGGAGCGTGTCGAGGCGTTGCAGCAGGAAGTTCGTGATCCACGACTTGATGCCATTTTCGACCGTGTTGGAACCCGATTGCGTCTGCCTGACTCTCAGCGCCATCGCGTGATCGCTCGCAAGGCGCGATCATGGGTCCCAACAGGAGGCGTGGTTCGACAGTCCGGATTCGGATGCGAGCCGTCGTCTCGAAGAACCCCGGTTCCTTCCCGTCGCGGAGTCGTCCCATGACCATCCACTCGAGAGTTCGCGGCACGCCTCACTGCTTGGCGGCCACTCGGGCAGGAACTGCTGCCTTCATGTGTTCCATCCTCCTCGCCGCCTGCACGCCGAAGCCTTCGGCGTCGAATGCTCCAGCAGACGCTTCGGCCCTCGACAAGCAGGGCGAGTCGGCTCCCGTCGCAACGCCCGGCGCCGTCTCGACCGAGTTCGATCCGCAGGACCCGATGCGGAACGTGCGCCTCGTCTCGGAGGATCGCGCGGTCTGGATGCAGCTGCTGCGGAACCACGACAAGATCCGCCGCACCCTCATCCATCGCCAGGAGGGTGATCTCGGCATCGTCGAGGCGATCACCGAGAGCGACGATCCGGCGATCGCGGCGCTCATCATCGACCACGGCCTCTCGATGCAGAACCGCATGAAGGCCGGCGCGCGGGTGCGGATCTGGGACCCGGTCTTCCGCGAGCTCTTCGAACGCCACGAACTCGTCGAGCTCGAGGTGGTCGTCACCGAGAAGGGCGTGCGGATCGTCGAGTCGAGCCGCGATCCCGAGACGATCTCGCTCCTTCGTTCGCACGCGATGGGCGTGAGCGACTTCGTTCGCGAGGGGCCGCCGGCGAACCGTCGCGAGACCTGGCGTCTTCCGGTCGGGGCGCCGCTCCCGCCTTCGGAAGTCGCGATCGGCGGCGTCCCGCACCGGTTTCTCCTGATGCAGCCGAGCGTCGAGCAGTTGTCGATGCTCGAGTCCTTCGGAGTGGATCGCATCGTCAACTTCCGCAAGCCGACCGAGCCGGGCACCTACGACGAGAAGGCCGCCGCGGAGGCGATCGAGGTCGAGTATTGCGGCCTTCCCTACAAGGAAGGCGCGGAGCTCACCGATGCGCTGCTCATGGCCGCGCGAGACGAGTACCGCAACGCCGCCGCGAACGGCACCACGCTCGCCTTGCACGGCCGCACCGGCAATCGCGTCGGTCCGGGATGGGCGATGTACCTGGCGCTCGACCGGGGCGTCTCGATCGACGAGGCGATCGCGGCGGCGAAGGCGGTCGGCATGGTCGATCCGCTCTACGAGAGCATCGTCCGCGAGGCGATTCGCCGGCAGTTGGCGATGAAGTCGGGGCGCAGCATGTCGTGGGCGCCGGTCTCGGAACCGCTCGCGGCAGACGCCGAGGCGAAGCGTGTCCGCGCCGAGGCGGCGCGGGACGAGATGTTCGCGCGGCTCTTGACGGCCCTCGAGGAGGCGATGGCGGCGACTGGCGCGGCCGGCGAGCCGGTCGGGCCCGCGGCGGCGATCGGCGTCTGCAAGTCGCAGGCTCCGAAGATCGCGCAGGCCGTCTCGCGCGAGCAGGGCGTCATGATCGGACGCACCAGCGATCGACTGCGCAACCCCGGCAACGTCGCGCCGGCGTGGGCGGCGAACGTGCTGGCCGAGCGGCCTGCGGAGGCTCGCTATGTCGCTCATGCCGACGGCTCGTTCGGCACGGTGCTCCCGATTCGGCTGATGCCGACGTGTCTCGCCTGCCACGGTCCCGCCGACTCGATCGAGCCCGCGGTGCGCGAGGCGCTCGCGGCGATGTATCCGAAGGATCAGGCGACCGGCTACGCGGC
>CAZTMB010000224.1:0-2095 GCA_964614695.1 uncultured Isosphaeraceae bacterium
CGATGGCGTCGAGCGCAGCGCGGGCCGCCTCGCAGCGTTCGCGTTCGCCCTCGCGGTCGGCGCGAGGGCCGTCGGCGATCGCGAAGATCCGGCGCGGCTTCGAGGGGCGGAGGCGGTCGATCAGTTCGACCACCCGCCGTGGGCGGTTGAACAAGACGATCGCGACCGGCGTGTCGAAGGGTTCCATCACGCGTCCATCGTTCGTCCGCGGTCGTTCATCGCTGGGTCGATCACGGGGATCCCGCGTTGGGCCAGCCCGCGTTCGGATCGACCTCGTGGATCGGGTCCATCATGATGATCTCGGAGATGTCCTCGAAGGTCTCCATCGACGGGGCCGTGTACGACTCCGGCAAGGGAAGGGGGTCCGAGTTCGCCTCGGCGGCTGGGCCGAGCAGCTCGGCCGCGATCATGGACTCGATGAACGTCGAGCACTCGGACGCGGCGGAGGCGCCGTAGGCCGCGGCAAGTTCGGCGATCACGACGTTGCGGTCTGCGCCTGGGTCGAACCGCGCCCAGATCCACGGAGCGGATCCGACCAGGAGAAGGAGGACGCCCTTCTCGGAGTCGATGAGGATCGTCTCGCCTTCGATCGTCTCGCTGGGGAATCGGGCGACGTTGGATCTCAGGTGATTGGTCATCGAAGCATCTTCCAGTCAGGAGGCATGCCGGTCGTCGCCGGCGAGGGTTCGCATCGTTCGTTCGATCAGATCAAGTGCCTCGTCGGTGCGATGAGCGCCGATCGCGAGGCTGAAGTGCGGGACTTCAAGCAGTCCGGCGTGGCTGGTGTCGAGCGCCCGCGGGTCTTCGCAAGCAGGACCGCGAAGTTGCGATTCGAGCAGCTGGCGCGGCGTCGGTGCTTCGAGACGGCTCAAGTCGCACTCCGGATCGTCGCGCCGAGACAGATGGAAGATCGCCGCCACCGGAAGCCAGGCCTCCGGCGAGACGGTTCCACGTCGGCGCAACATGAGGGTCTGCTCGTCCTCGAGCATGCCTCGCACGGGGCGGTCCGATTCGCGCACGCCGTCGGGGAGGGCTGCGTCGAGGTCGACCCGCAACTTCACCGGACGTGGCAGCGGCTGCACGAGCGGTCGGCCGTCGGCGACCCGCACCTGATCGTCGCCAAGCACGTGGAGGCCGCGGGCGATGGCGCGAAGCGTGGTCGTCGACTTGCCGGCGAATGGCGGGCCGCAGAGCAGGGCGACTCGACCGTCGAACTCGATCGAGGCGGCATGGAGCAGGGGGCAGGCGGCGCGGCGGGCAAGAACCTCGCCGAGGGTCAACGCCATCCAGATCAGGCGATCCTCCGGGCATCCGAAGACGCGGTACAGCTCCTGCACGAACGCCTCGCGATCGTGCAACGCGTTGAGCTCCGCGCGACCGTTGGCGAGGACGAGGGGCTCCGGGTCGAGACCGGTGAACTCGGCGAGGTCCGTGAGCATCTCGACGGAGTGCGCGGTGACCGTCGTCGAAGCGCCAGCCCATCCGAATCGCGCCGCCCGACCCGCCGACGGGGGCAGGCGACGCGGCGGCATCGCGACGCGTTCGCGAGTCGCCGACCACCGCCGGCCCGCCGCCGCGCGAGCCGCATCGAGTGGCAGGGGGTCCGAGGCGTCCGGTGGGCGTCGGAGCCTCTCGAGCGATGCGGCGATCGACTCTCGCTCGATCTCGATCGGCAGGGCATGGTCGCCGTCCCGCGATGCCGCGGCGAGCTGCAGCAGGTGCTTCGGGACCATCTGGCAGCCGGCGGGCAGGGACCGGAGCCACGCCGGAACGAAGAAGGGCATCCAGCGCGGGAAGTTCCGCGGCGTCGGCGCGAGCGGATTGCCGGTCGGCGCCGTCGCCCAGGAGAAGTAGGCGTGATGCAGGAGGCGCATCTCGCGGCCGGATGGATCCGCGTGCTGCCGATAGGTGTTGGTTCCGTGGATTCGGTAGCGATAGAGCGGGTCGGGAACGAACCTCGGCTCGGTGACGCGAAGCGCGTCGAGCAGGAACTGCCAGTCGTGGCAGATCGGCATCGACTCGTCGAAGCCGCCCGCGATCTGGTGAAGGTCCCGGGTGAACAGGAAGTTGCCGGTGCTCATCGCGATGTTCGAGA
>CAZTMB010000225.1:0-2077 GCA_964614695.1 uncultured Isosphaeraceae bacterium
CGGTGGCCGTCGCGTGGTTCATGCCGGAGACGACGCCGCCGGCGCCGGTCGGCGACATCAATGGCGACGGTTCAGTGAACGGGGCCGACCTGGGCCTGCTCCTCATCGAGTGGGGCGATTGTCCGCTGGAGGGACCCTGCAACGCCGACCTGAATGGTGACGGCATGGTCAATGGAGTCGATCTCGGTCTGCTGCTCCAGAACTGGGGTTGATTCGACGACCGTCGCGGCGATCCATCGAGCACGTCGCTCAAGGTGACCACGACTCTCCATCGGTAGACTCCGAGGGTGGATCGGGTCACCGCCGGACAGCACCTCCGCCTGATTGCGTTCATCGCGCTGCTCGCCGCGGTGCTGCTCTATCCCATCTGGCTGACCGTCGAGGGCGCCTTTCGAGGTCCCGAAGGCTTCACGCTCTATCACCTCGGCGAGGTCTTCCGCGACCCGGTGCTGCGAGGCGGCCTTCTCAACTCGCTTGCGATCGCGGCCGCGACCACGCTGCTCTCGGTGACGCTCGCCATGCCGCTCGCCATGCTCTCGGCGCGATGCGACTATCCGGGCAAGGCGATCCTCGGCGGGCTGCTGCTCGTTCCGCTGATTCTGCCGCCGTTCGTCGGAGCAATCGGACTTCGGGCGATCCTCGGACGATTCGGGGCCGCGAACACGCTGCTCATGGACCTGGGTTGGATCGACGCGCCGATCGATCTGCTCGGCCGGGGCGGCTTCGCGGCGGTCGTCGTGCTGGAGGCGCTCCACCTCTATCCGATCCTCTATCTCAACCTGCTCGCGGCACTCGCCAACATCGATCCCGCCATGGAAGAAGCGGGGGAGAACCTGGGAGCGGGCGCGTGGACCCGGTTCCGGCGCATCACGCTGCCGCTGGTTCGACCTGGGCTCTTCGCCGGCGGGACGATCGTCTTCATCTGGAGCTTCACGGAACTCGGCACCCCCCTGATGCTCGAGTACAACCGCGTGACGCCGGTCCAGATCTTCAACGGGATCAAGGAGATGGAGGCGTCCGCGCAGCCCTACGCCCTGACTGCGGTGCTCCTCTTCACCGCCACGATCCTCTATCTCTTCGGCAAGGTCGCCTTTGGTCGCGCGGCGGCGGCGGGAAGCGGCAAGGCGTCGATCCGCGCGAGCATTCCGCGGCTCGGAGGCTGGAAGGGCGTGGTCGCGGCCGGTTCGGTGGCGATCGTGATCGCGATCAGCGCCCTGCCGCATCTCGGCGTGATCCTCTCGAGCGTCGCGGTCGAGGGGACTTGGTATCGCAGCATCCTGCCGCGGGCCCTGACGCTCTCGCACTTCGGCGATGCGCTCACCCATCCGCTTGCCGCCGGCTCGATCCGCAACAGCCTGCTGCTTTCCTCGGTCGCGGTCGTCGCAAGCGTCCTCGTCGGCGTCGCGATCGCGAGGCTTCTCGCTCGCAGCCGAGTCCCGGGTCGATTCCTGCTCGATGCGCTGGTGATGCTGCCGCTGGCGGTGCCCGGACTGGTCCTCGCGTTCGGCTACGTCTCGCTCTCGCTGCACTGGCCGTTCTCGGGATCGATGCCCGCGTGGCTCGACTCGCTCGCGAGTACCGTCCTGCCGGCCTCCTGGTCCGCTTGGCTCAACGACGGACCTCTCAAGCCGATCGGCGACGTGCTCGGGGCCGACCCGAACCCGATGGTGCTCCTGGTGGTGGCCTACGCGGTGCGTCGGCTTCCCTACGTCGTCCGCGCCGCGGTCGCGGGCATGGAGCAGACCGGCGTCGCCGTCGAGGAGGCGGCCGCAAACCTCGGGGCTGGGCGGCTCACGGTGCTGCGGCGGGTCGTCCTTCCGCTGATCTTCGCGAACCTGCTCGGCGGGGCGCTCTTGGCCTTCAGCTTCTCGATGCTCGAGGTGTCCGACAGCCTGATCCTCGCGCAGCGTGAGCGGGACTACCCGATCACCAAGGCGATCTACACGCTTGCGGAGCGGCTCGGCGATGGTCCGGCGATCGCGAGCGCGATGGGCGTGTGGGGCATGGCGCTGCTGACGACCACGCTTCTGGCGGCGACGCTGCTCCTCGGGCGGAGGATCGGGGCGCTCTTCCGGGC
>CAZTMB010000226.1:0-2050 GCA_964614695.1 uncultured Isosphaeraceae bacterium
TCGCCGAGCGTTCGCAGCGACCGCTGCAGGTCGACCGCGGCGTCGCTGAACTCCTTCGCGCTCGCGCCCACCGAGGTCGCCCCCTGCTCGAGGCTCGAGATCGACTGCGTGATCTGCATCGCGCCCTGCGCCTGGCTCTGCATGCCTTCGCGCACGTGCGAGACCTGCCCGCTTCCCTCGTTGACCCGCTCGATCATCCGCGACATCTGGCTTGCGAGCCGCGACGCCTCGGCGACGCCCGCGCGGACCCGTTCGTCGAAGCGCTTCATCTCGCCGACACCCGACGCGACCGCCTCCTGCATCTGACGCACCATCCGCTCGATGTCGAGGGTCGCTTCGGCGGTCTGGTCGGCAAGCCGGCGGATCTCCCGCGCGACCACCATGAAGCCGACGCCGAACTCTCCGGCCTTCTCCGCCTCGAGCGCCGCGTTCACCGAGAGCAGATTCGTCTGATCGGCGACCTTCGTGATCGTCGTGACCACGGCGCCGATCCCGGTGGCCTTCTCGTCGATCGCGGAGAGCCGCGAGGAGACCGAACGCGTGCCCTCCTCGAGGCTGCGCATCGATCGTTCCATCGACTCGAGATCGCGGCGCCCCTCGTCGGCCATCGACGCGGTGTCGGAGGCGGCCTGATCGACCGCTTCCATCATCGAACGAAGCTCCTCGGCGGTCGCGGCGATCTGACGGCTCGCGGCGGCGATCTCGACGACCGACGAGCCGAACGTCGCCGCGGCCGACGCCTGATCGCGCCCGCCCGCCGCCACCTCGTCGCTCGTCGTCTGCAGCCGGACCGTCGCCTCGCGCACGCGGCCCACGAGTTCGCCGAGCCGCGCGGACATCTCCGCGACGCCGCGCGAGAGATCGCCCGCCTCGTCGCGATCGTCCGAGACCTCGATGCGGCTCGCAAGATCGCCTGAGGCGATCCGCTCGACCGACCCGAGCGTGGCGCCGATGCGACGGCTCAACGATCGCGACATCGCCACGAGGAATCCCACGAGGACGGCCAGTCCGACGCCGGCGACGATCGCGTTCGTCGAGGCCATCATGAACACCGGCTCGAGCAGCACCGACCGCGGCAGACGAACCACCATCAGCCAGTCGCCGGTCGGGACGCGGGTGACCGCGTAGTAGCAGGTCTCGTCGAGCACGGGATCGACCGCCTCGACGGTGAACGACGATCGACGATCGCGCTCGAACTGCGCAAAGAGCGTCGCATAGGGCGAGTCGGCGATGCCGCGGGTCTGGAGAAGCTCCGCGGCGGGTCGCGACTCCGACTTCCGAAGGTCGGTCGTCGCCGCGACGAACGCACCGCGCGAAAGCAGGAACGCATCGGCGTCGAGGCTCGCCACCGCTTCCATCAACGCCGCATCGACGCGCTCGAGGCTGCAGTCGATCCCCACGACGCCCTTGAACTCGCCGTCGATGAACACCTGGTTCATCATCGAGACCATCTGCACGCCCACGTACTCGTAGGGCGCGGTGACGTAGGCCTCGCGGCGCCCGGCCTCGGCGAGCCGCTTCGGCTCGACGTACCACTCGGTGGCAGGATCGTCGATGTCGACGAGCAGCTCGACCGACAGGCGGTTCGGATCGTCCTGCTCGCGCTTCCAGTACGGAATGAAGCGACCGGTCTCGTCGACGGCGCCGGCGAGCCGCGCGTCGCCGACCCACTGGGCGTCCTGTCCGTCGGCGTTGGGCTCGTAGCCGTAGCAGAGGCCCGCGATCTCGGGATTCGCCGCAAGCACCTCGCGCAGGAATGCGACCGACTCGAGGCGCTGGCCGAAGAGCCCGCCCGCCGCCGCGTCGGCGATGGTCCTTCCGATCGCGACGAGCTTCGCGTTCTGCGAGTCGATCGTCATCGACGCGGCGTCGGCGGCCTCGAGGAGCAGCCGGGTGCGGTCCTCCTCGAGCTGCTCGAAGGCGCGACTCCCCGAGAACCCGACGGTGAACCCGAAGACCGCGACGGCCGGCAGGATCCCGACGAGGACCATGCGGCCGAGCAGGCTGTGGCGGAACGATCGGCGAGTGGTCATGCGGCGAGCCGAAGAGG
>CAZTMB010000227.1:0-2013 GCA_964614695.1 uncultured Isosphaeraceae bacterium
CCGACGAGCGGGAGCTGCGCCTGCTCGCGGCGATGGGTCGACTCTCGCCGGACATCTGCCGCCGGCTCGACCTCGAGTCGCGGGTTCGCCGCAAGTGATCGACGGAGTTCCGGATCGACGGATCCGAGATCGGCTCGTTCCTTTCGTCACGAGTGCCCGATTGCTCGGCAATTCCGCCGCAGCCTGATGAACCTTCCGGGGCGAGCGATATCTGTGGCGACGAACGACGAACTGGGGCGGTTCCCCGGGGGGTTCGTGCACCACAGACCGGAGGCGTGCGATGCGTGGAAGAGATCGGCGCGAGCGGCTTCAGTCGCTCTTGGATCTGGTGCGTGCGATGAGGGGATGGAGCCGCGGTGAACTCTCCGCGGCGCTCGGCCGGGATCCCACCAAGCTGGTGCCGGCAAGCGGCAATCCCAAGCTCGATCTGGTGGTCCGGCTTGCGCAGGTGATCGGATGGTCGCCGGGCGAGGTTCTCGAGGCGATCGATGGCGATGTGCTTGGCGAGCCGTGGGTGCAGGAGGTTCCGGAGCAGCCGGTGCCGAAGGATCTCGGAGAGCTGGCGGCCGTCCTCGAGTCTGCGCGACGGCAACGTCGCTGGGACGTGCTTCGCGGGCTCGGCGCGGCGATGCGACGCGAGGCCGACGACGCCGATCGCCGCGGACTCGCCGACCATGTCGTCGCCAACGCCTGGGCGGGCATGGGTTGCTTCGGATGCTCGCTCGCGACGGCGCAGCGCGGCCTGGCCGAAGGCGGGCTCCACTTCGGCACGCGGACGCTGCTGGCCCTCGATGCGGCCGCAGCCCACTATGCGTTGTGGAACCTCGTCGAAAGCCATGCGATCGCCACCGATCTGCTGCTCGATCTCGAGCGGCGATCCGGCGAGGACCGGCTGTCGAGGATCGTCATCGCGTCGGCGCACTCGATTCGCGGACAGGCCCGGCGCCGTCTGGCGGGCGAGGACGCGGAGCGAGGCGCGTCGTATGCCGAGTCGGCCTGCGAGGATCTTCTGGCGGCGGAGCGCGAGTTCCGCTGGCTGCACGAGGACTTCGCGGATTCGGCCGATCTCGCCCGCGCCCACGTCTGCCGCGGAGGTTGGCTCGAATGCCGGGCGAGGCTCGACGGCTCGATGCAGCGGGTGCTCGAGGCGATCCTCGCGGGGCTCGACGAGATCGTCGATCTCGATCTCGTGACCGATCCGGATCTGCTCGAGGCGCACGGATGGTGGTGCGTCTTCGGCGCGAACCTCGCGCTTCGCATGGGCGAGGATCCCGCGGCGCAGCAGCCGATGGCGATCCTCACCAACAAGTGCTTCGAGATCGCGGACCGGCTCGACCACTGGGCGATGCGCGAGCGCTCCTTCACCCTCGAGCACTTCCGGCGGCAGCGGGCCTGGAGCGGCGAGGACTCGTTCGACCAGTGGGTGCTCGATGCGGAGGATCTTCGCGTGCTGATGGGCACCATGGGCCGATTCCCGCGCTTCCGCGAGGTGGGATGGAGGATCATCTCGCTCGCCGGATTCGTGGACGGCTGAATCACGCGGCAGCGGCTCCGCCGAGGACGGGTCGGCGGAGGCGCTGCGTGTCTCGACCGGAGGCTTCAGGAGGGCTTCTGCTCGAGCAGCTGGAACGGGATCGAGCCCACGTGATGCGCGTCGACGGCGAGATCGATCGAGTACTCGCCGAAGGAGGGAAGCGAAAGGCCGTTGATGTCGATGACGAGCGAGATCGCCGCGGTGCGGTCCTTCTCGCCGAACGCGACCCCGAGCTTCGCCTGCAGCGGATTCATGACGCCTCGCCCGTCGGCGTCGACGACCTGCAGCTTGAGTTCGTGCTGCCCCGCCTCGATCCGATCGAAGCGAAGCCGCAGCGCGACCGAGCATCGGGGCAGCACGCAGGGCACCTTCGCGGCATGCAGTCGATCCATCGCCGACAGGATGCTGAGGGCGTGATGTTCGACGACGGCCGCCTTGCAGAGGGAGAGGATCTCGAGCTTCATGGCGGAGAGGGTAGG
>CAZTMB010000228.1:0-2001 GCA_964614695.1 uncultured Isosphaeraceae bacterium
GGCAGGTGAAGCAGCGTGCCGCAAGGATCGGTCGGATCTCGCGGCCGTAGTCGATCGGGGAAAGCGGCTCCGGCGCCACGTCGCCTGCCCCGGCCGCGGTGACGGCGAACAGCAGGGCCAGGGACGGGACGAGCAGCCTTGATCGACGCATCGCCCAAGTCTCGTCCGGGATCCGAGGTCGGGCAAGCGGAACTTCGGGGAGCGGCAAGACCGGTTCTCTAACCCGGTCCGGGATTCAGGGGTCGGCGGCGATCGGCAGGTCGACGTGTATCGAGGTGCCATGGCTGGGCTCGCTCTCCAGCTCGATCGAACCGCCGGCGGCCTCGATCAGTCGCTTCACCATGGCCAGGCCGAGGCCCGTGCCGCCGGTTCTCGTGCGCGTCGAGAAGAACGCCTCGAAGGCCCGCTTTCGGATCGCGTCGCTCATGCCCACGCCCTCGTCGATCACCGAGATCCGAAGGCGATCGGCGTGGCACGAAGGCGACGTGCAGATAAGCACGCGGCCGCAGCGCCGCGCCGGATCCGCGTGCGCGCCGAGGGCCTGACCGGCATTCACGACGAGGTTGAGCATCGCCTGCGAGAGCGCGGCGGTGCCGATCGAAAGCCGGGGCGGATCGTCCGGCAGGTCGAACTCGACCGAGACGCCGCGCGGCACGGCGCGGCGAAGCAGCGGATGGGACTGCGCCCACCATTCGGCGAGATCGGTTGCTTCGGCGGAATGCTCTTCGGAGGAGTCGGGCTCGGCGACGAAGGCAAGCAGGCCGTGCGAGAGCCGCTCGAGGTAGTCGATACCGTCGGAGACCTGACGGAGCGCCGCGTGCTCGGCACCGTCGCCCGAGTGACGGTGCGCCAGGCGTTGCTGCGCATCGAGCCCGCAGCGCATCGCGAACAGCACGCTCTTCATGTCGTGGCCGAGCCCGGCACCGAGCATGCCCACCGAAGCGAGCCGGTCGGACTCGCGAAGCCGCTGCTCGAGCGCCTGCCGTTCGGTGGCGTCGCGGGCGAAGACCACCAGTTGGACAGGGGACTTGGGGCTCGCCGGCATCGCGGTCACGATCTGATCGATCCAGACCTCATGCCCGCGACCGTGCCGATGGCGCACCCGGCTCTCGCGGGAATGCAGGCGACCGTGCAGGATCTCGTCCACTCCCGACAGTTCGGTGTCGACTTCGTCCGGGTGGAGCGTGGACCCGAGGCACATGCGGCGCAGTTCGGTCTGGGGATATCCAAGCATCCGCTCGAAGGCGGGGTTGGCCCGCACGTACCGGGCATCGGCATCGACGATCGCCACGCCGACCGCGATCGAATCGAAGAGCGTGGCGATGGTGGCTTCCGCCGACTCGAGCGACGCGCGGATCCGCCTCGACTCGGTGAGGTCGTCCATACAGATCACCACGCCACCGACTTCGCCATGAGCGTCGCGCCACGGCGAAGTGCTCCAGCGCAGCCAGTGGGAAGCGACGTCGTCGCGAACGAAGACGTCGAGCTCGCAGCGCGAGCCATCGCCGGCCAACGCCCGGCGATGGACCTCGCGCCAGCGGTCGGGCAACTCCGGAAAGAGTTCATAGTGGCTGCGGCCCTCGATCGACTCGGTCTGAAGTCGGAAGGTCCGCAACCAGCTCGGGCTGGCCGCGAGGTAGCGCATCTCGCGATCGAAGACCGCCATCGAGAGAACCGACACCTGCGCGAGTTCGCACAACGCGATCTTGGCTCGATCCCAAGTCGGCGACTCGAACGTGGGCGATCCGGCATCGACGGCGGCATCGGACAAGAAGCGGTTCATCGAAGACCCCGAGAAGCAGGCAGCGATCGCCCCCGCGCATGGCGACGTTCCGGAACGCTATTTCTTCAATACGATCTGCACTAGAGGCCGAGAGCGGGAAGAAACCCCAAGCCGATCGCCCTGAGGTCTAGGCTCGACCGGCCTTGGCCGCATCGTGCGCGGTGGCCGCGAGCATCGGCAGCGAGATCAGGGTCATCAAGGCGAACGCGACAAGCGAG
>CAZTMB010000229.1:0-1975 GCA_964614695.1 uncultured Isosphaeraceae bacterium
GAGAGCAGGAGAGCAGGAGACAGGAGAGCAGGCGAGAGCAGCCGCAAGGAGATTCCGCGAACGGAACGCATGGGACCGCTCGGAGTCATCCTCGCAGATCCCATCGCCGCGAGACCCGATTCTTGCCCATGAGGCTCAGGGGACCCATCGGGCTCATGGCCCATCGGTTCGCACGAGCCCGCGACGTGGGCGAGCCGCAGGGCAACCCGCGGACGCGATCGGGTCGCGTCGCGGCCCTCGCCGCGAAACCCATTCTTGCCCATGCGGCTCATGGGTCCCATCGGGCTCATGGCCCATCGGTTCGCGACGGGCCGCCCCGCCCCGTCACCACTTCCACGCCACGATCGCGACCGCGGCCATCAGCATGACCACGATCTGCGTGCCGCGATCGCGGATCGAGAACGCCACCGGGTCATCGTCGACCTGCCCTCGCTCGGCGAGCATCCAGATCCGCACGACCCAGTAGGTCATCAAGGGCAGCAGCAGCCACAGCAGCCCCGGGCTCGCGTACGCCTCCTCGACCGAAGGCGACTGCACATAGAGCGCCAGCACCAGCACCGACATCACGCCGAGCGTCGGGCCCACCACCCGCACGATCGCGGCGTCCTCGGCGGCGTAACCACGTCCGGCGAGGGTCGCGCCCGAAGGTAGGTCGGTACGGCGCAGCTCGATCGACCGCTTGAGAAACGCGAGGCTCGTGAAGACGAAGAGCGAGAAGACGAAGAGCCACTCCGACAGTTCGACCTCGATCGCTTCCGCACCGCCGTAGATGCGCACGGTGTAGAGCAGCGACAGCGCGACCACGTCGACGAGCAGCATGCGCTTGAGGAAGAGCGAGTAGGCGAGGGTCAGCGCCAGGTACAGCCCGATCGCCCCGACGAACGCCTTCGGCAGCAGGAGGAACGCGATCGCGAGGCCCGCCAGCGACAGGCCGATCGCCAGCGAGAGTCCTGCCGGGATCGAGAGCTCGCCCGAGGCGAGGGGCCGCCGTCGCTTGGTCGGATGGCGGCGATCCGCGTCGAGGTCGTGCAGATCGTTGAGGAGGTAGGTGCCCGAGGCGAGCAGCGAGAAGGCGGCGAAAGCCAGGAGCGACTTCCCCCACGCCGCCGCGTCGAGGACCAGATGCGCGGTCAGCAGCGGCACGAAGACCAGGAGGTTCTTCGCCCACTGATGCACCCGCATCGCTCGGAGGATCGTGCCCATCGCCGTTCCTTGATCGGCGAAAGAGGCCGCGATCGGTCGGTTGTGCTCGCGAAGCGCCCGTTCGAGCCGCGGCGAGCCCACCGGGACGCACGCTCCGGCCCGGCCGAAGACCGGCCAGTCCTTGCGGAGGTGGTCCCCGGCGTAGTCGAACCCGCCCTCGCCGAACCTCGCGGCGAGGGCTTCGGCCTTCGCTCGCGAGGAGAGGTTCCGCCCCGGCTCGCTCGCAAGGACCTCGTCGAAGGCCTCGAGATGCACCGCGATCCGCTCGGCCACCCGGCGATCCGCGGCGGTGGCGAGCACGACCCGCCGGCCGCGGACGCGCTCGTCGCGAATCCACGCCAGAAGGTCGTCCCGCCAGGGAAGCCCGGATGGATCGAGTTCGACCGCCGACGCGAGGCGAGCCTTGAAGGCGGCCCGCCCGCCGAGGAGCGCGAGGACGATCGCCGGGATCGCGGCCGGGTTCCGAAACGGCACCCGCGCGAGCCCCTCCCACATCAGGTCCGACCGAAGCAGGGTCCCGTCGAGATCGACCGCGAGGACCCGCGCCGAGGCGACCGGCCCCGCGACCGTCGCCGGATCGGGACTCGGAGGTTGTCGGTCCTCGCGCATGGCAGGGTCGTCGGACCGTGAAGGCGTCCCGGTTCAGCGGGATTCTCCGAAGGCGTCACACTGTGCCCTTCGCGGGCGACCTACCTTCTCCGTCCGCTTCGAACCTCCCCTTCGCCATCGACGCCATGTCCACCTCTGCGCCCGCCCGACCGACCTCCCCCGC
>CAZTMB010000230.1:0-1938 GCA_964614695.1 uncultured Isosphaeraceae bacterium
AAGAAGAAGAGCCAGATCCAGGAGTACCTCGAGTGGCACGCCATGACCCCCGGCGTGCAGCACCTGGCGCTGCGCACCGACGATGAACTGCAATCGGTGGCGGAACTGCGTCGCCGCGGCGTCGACTTCCTCGCCCTGCCCGACAGCTACTACGAGATCGTCTGGGATCGCGTCGGTCGCGTGCTCCGCGAGCACGGCCACGAGCCCGTCAAGGAGGACCACCAGCGGGTCCGCGACCTCGGCATCCTCGTCGATGCCGACGACGAGGGCTATCTCCTGCAGCTCTTCACCAAGCCGCTGCAGGACCGCCCGACCCTCTTCTTCGAGATCATCTGCCGCCGCGGCAGCCAGAGCTTCGGCAAGGGCAACTTCAAGGCGCTGTTCGAAGCGCTCGAGATCGAGCAGGAGAAGCGCGGCAACCTCTGATTCGGTCGCGAGCCGCGGCGCGGCTCGGATCCCGCGATTCACGACGGCGGACGCTTCTCCGAGGCGTCCGTCGCGTCTTCATGGCGGAACTCTGCTTCGTCCGAGATTCCGCGATCGTCCTGATCGAACTCCTCCTCGCCCTCGACGACCGGCAGATCGATCGACGCGGCGCCGGGGCGCACCGAGATCGTCCGCAGCCCGAGCAGCCTTCCCTTGAATCGCTCGCGAAGCCCGATCGGCGCAATCGCCGCCAGCATGAAGAGTGTGACCAGCCGCATGATGCCGGTCGCGCCGAAGAGCACCGCGTAGCCCCAGGCGCCGACGCCCGTGTAGCGCAGGATCACCGCGCCGATCAGCGAGCCTCCGACGATCGCGAACGCGTTCGCGAGGTTGAAGAGCGTGAGCACCGGGGTGCGGTGGCTCTCGGGAATGGTGTCGAAGACGAGCAGGAAGGTCGCCATCTCCCAGCAGGCCCAACCCACGCCGACCAGGAGCTGCAGCGCCAGCAGGTACCAGAAGTTCTCCGACACGAGCCAAAGCGTCGCCGCCGGCGTGATCGCAAGACCGCCGATCCAGAGCAGGCGGCCCGGCCCCTGCTCCTTCGCGAATCGCCCGATCAGCGGCAGGAACGCGACCTTCGAAAGCACCGTGCACGCGTTGATCCCCATGAGCTGCAGGTAGCTGAAGCGCAGGTGCTCGAGGATGTAGGCGGTGAAGAACGGCCCCGAGACCTGCACGCTCATCGTGACCGCAAGCATGTACAGAAGGACCAGCCGTCCCTTGCCTTCAGCCAGGAACGGCGCGATCGCCCGGCGGGAGATCGGTTCGATCCGCTCGAGGAACCCCTTCGGCGCATCGCTGTGCCGGTAGAGGAGCACCGACGAGACCAGCCGCGCGAGGAACGCGACGAGGAAGATCAGCCCGAACGCCTGCAGTTCGAAGTCGCCGCGACGCCCCCACTGCAGCATGCCGGCCGCGAGCGCGAGCCCCACGATGAGCCCGACCTGCGCGAGGCGTGAACGCATGGCGAAGAAACGAGGCCGCATCGGCCGCGGCACCAGCGTCGTGACCCAGGTGTTCCAGGCCGGCGCCGTCGCGAGACCGCTCGCCCAGTAGATCGAGGCGAGCGCGAAGATCGCCCAGGCGGGAACCGCCTCGACCTCGGCCATCACGACGAGCGGCAGCAGCGAGAGCGCCTGGATGCCCGCGTTCGACGCGATCCACGTCCGCAGGCTTCCGCAACGGCGAATGCCCCACGGCGAGACCATCTGCACCGCGGCGCCGATCAGGAGCGGCACCGTCGCGAGCAGACCCGAGGTGACTTCGCCCAGACCCGCCGCAAGGCCGAACGCGACGAAGTACGCCTCGCCGCAGCCGGTCATCACCGCCCACGCGAACGCGTCGGCGTTCAGGAGGCGCAGGTCGCGACGAAGTGCGGCGCTTCGGGTCTGGAGTGCGGTCGAGGAACTCGGCATCCGTGCCATGGCAGAGGCGGAATGCTACCGCGGTCGC
>CAZTMB010000231.1:0-1904 GCA_964614695.1 uncultured Isosphaeraceae bacterium
CGAGCCGACGCCGCACGCGCCGGTCGGCTTCCTCGAGGCGGATCAGCGAGAGGTTTCGAGGCATCGGCCGCTCCGCTCGCGCCACGTCCGTCGAGGCGTCGGTCTCGAATGATCTGGCTCGCTCGGGAGGTTCGTGCGGTTCCATCGGGAAGCGGTCCGGCGGAGGCGGCGGGGCGGTGACAGCGTAGGAGCGCCTCGAATCGACCGAGTCGGGCTTGGACCGCGTCGCCACGGTGTTCGCGGAGCCGACGTCGGTCATGCGGTGCCCGCTCAGGTGGCGTGTTGAAGCATCGAGATGCGGTGTCCGCGACGCTCGAGGTCGGTGGACCGCAGCTCTTGGCCCCGCCCGGTGCGGCTTGGCGATGAGGACTTGCGTCGAAGGGGGCGCGCGATCGAAGCTCGCCGTCATTCCTCGCCGCCGCGCCGCCCCGAGATCGCGGAACCCGAGGCACAAGAGCGCCCGGTCGACGAGGTCGCTCGAGAGTGCTTGCGGTAGGTTGCCCGCATGGTCTCCCGACTCGGACTCTTCCTGAGCCGCACCATCGGGCGGGTCATGCCCGACCCGTTCCTGCTGGCGATCCTGCTCTCGGTCGCCGCGGCGGCGCTGGCGATGGCCTTCGGAAACGCGGGCCCCGACGGCGGACCGCCGCCCGGCCCCGAACTCCTCGCGTCGTGGTGGTCGAAAGGCGTCTGGGGCCTGCTCGCCTTCGCGATGCAGATGTGCCTGATCCTCGTGACCGGCTCGGCGATCGCGGAGAGCCCGATCGTCGCGCGAGGGATCGCCCGCATCGCGGCACAGCCGGCGACGATGCCGCAGGCTGCGGCGCTCGTCGCGGCGGTCGCGATCGTCGCAGGGCTCCTCAACTGGGGGCTCGGACTCGTGGTCGGAGCCCTGATGGCGCGGGAGACCGCGAGAAGCCTCGTCGCACGCGGGGTTTCCTGCCACTACCCGCTTCTCGCCGCGTGCGGCTACCTCGCCATGCTCGTCTGGCACGGCGGCTTCTCGGGATCGGCGCCGCTCTCGATGACGACCGCCGACGGCGCCGCGAAGGTCATCCCCGCGAGCGTGCTGTCGACGATTCCCGACGGCGGGGCGATCCCGCTGTCGCAGACGCTGCTCTCGCCACTCAACCTCGCCGTCACCGGCGGTCTCCTGATCGGCCTGCCGATCCTGATGTCGCTGCTCGCGCCCCGCGACGCGAAACATTGCGTCTCGCCGCGCGAGCTGGGGGTCGATCTCGTCTCGGCGTCTTCGCGCGACGAGCCGACGGCAGCGAAGCGGACGCGCTCGAGCGCTGCTGCGACGCGTTCGATCTCCGAAGAGGCCGCGTCGAACGACTTCTCGTTCCTGCCGGTCGCCCTCGCGGTCCTGCTCGGCACCGCCTTCGTCGGCGGCTTCGTGCAATGGGCGCTGCGGGACGGGTTCGGCCGGCTCGGCCTCGATCAGGTGAACGCATTCATGCTCGGTGCCGGCCTGCTGCTCCATGGATCGGCGTTGTCCTACGCGCGGGCGGTCGAGCGGGCGGCGAAGGGCTGCGCAGGAATCATCATCCAGTTCCCGCTCTACGCCGGGATCCTCGGCATCCTCAGGGAGAGCGGCCTGCTCGCGACCTTCGCGGAGAAGGCCGCGGAGTTCGCCGGACCGAACTCGCTTGCGCCGCTGACGATGCTGTCGGCGGGCGTCGTCAACCTCTTCGTGCCTTCGGGCGGCGGGCAATGGGCGGTGCAGGGGCCGATTGCGCTCGCCGCGGGTGCGGAGGCGGGCGTCTCGGCGGGAACGATGACGATGGCGGTCGCCTTCGGCGACGAACTCACCAACATGCTGCAGCCCTTCTGGGCGTTGCCGCTGCTTGCGATCACCGGCGTCAAGGCCCGCGACCTCGTCGGCTACACCGCGATCGCGA
>CAZTMB010000232.1:0-1875 GCA_964614695.1 uncultured Isosphaeraceae bacterium
GGTCGTGTTCGAACGCTCGACGCTCCGAGCCGCCTCGGCCTGCGAAGGCGCATGACGCGATGGCGTTGACGCGGCTCTCGGCATCGACGCCTCCTCGCCCACGGTTCGATTCGGATCCGAGACCACCACCAGCGATCTCGCGATGGCCGGCCCCCGCATCCGCGTGGTGACGGTGCGGCAGGCATGGATCGGATCGGCGGCCAGCGTCGTCAGGCCGCCGGGACGTGTCGAGACACCGGACGCGACCGCTTCTTCGCACTCCTTGCTCGGCGAGATCTCCAGCCCCCGCTGCGCGTTTCGCCAGCGGCGCTTCGCCAGATCGGTCGACCACCAAGGCAGCGTCACCGCCAGCAACCGGCGCGTTCGCGGCTCCTGGCTTGCGGGTCGATACGGGTGATGAGGACGAGCTTCTGCAGACATGGCCGTCGTGGGCACCAGGCGAGTGATCCGAGTCGGGAAGACCATCGCGAGACGGCGGCCGGACGACCTCGCCTCCGCCACGAACCGGTTGCGGCGACGCGATCTCCGCACACCCCTCGTCGAGACGATCAGGCGGATCGCGCGAGACCGCGTCGATCCAGGCCGTTGGGAGCGAACCGAACGGACTCGGGCCGGCACGAGGCGAGACCGGGGCTTCTGCATGGGGTTCGGAGAAGGCGGCCGCGAAAGCTCCAGCGCCACGACAGCGATGCAATGCGACCGTCCAGCCGAAGTCGGTGTCGTCTTCCGAGGCCGCATGCGATCGTGGCGACACCCGCCACCGGGTCGAGGCTGCGGAGATCGCGGTCGCCTCGTCCGGCTCGCGAAGCAGAAGCAGCAGCGTCGGTTCGCCGTTCGCCTCGGCGCTCTTGGCGGCGAGATGCAGCCGACGGGTGAGCGGCATGCGGAAGCCGCGGCCGTCGGCCACCACCGCCGCCACCCCGCGACACCGCACCGCCTGCTCGATCGCCCACGCCCGCGCTTCGATCTCGCCTCCCGACGGATCGAGGCACCACGAAGCCTCGAGCAGCCGCCGATCGAAGTCGCGCTCTCGTCGGGATTCCGACGACGCCAACACCCGAGTGGCGTCCCCGAATCGGGTTGAATCGACGCGCCCGGACCGCGGGCGAGGTGAGCCGCCCATGGGTCCATGGGTCCATGGGTCCATCCATGGCTCTCGCCTCGAAGGGCTCTTCGCGGGAGTCGCTTCCGCGCTCGCCGTGGTCGCCGCGCCGGCGCACGCCGCGGCGAATTCGTGTTCATGCCACGGACTCGGGCCGCCGCGCAGCAAGGCGCGGGGATTCGGAAAGACCCGCCGTCCGATCCAGAGGATGCGAGCCGAAGCGGCGAGTTCGAGGCGAGGCTCGCTGCGACGGTCGAGCAGTTGCCAGAGCAGATGGATGGCTGCGCCAAGCGGCGGCTCGATCGGCGATCGTCGCGGCCGGAAGCGCACCGATTCCGACGATCGACGCGGCGTGGCTTCGGCGATGGACTCGATCCGCACGTCGTCGCGGCTGTCGAGACCGGAACTCGCCGATCGCACGCCGTCGCGGCTGTCGAGACCGGAACTCGCCGATCGCACGTCACCGCGGCCGTCGAGACCGGATCTCGCCAATCGCACGCCGTCGAGTGCCTCGGATGCTCGTGGTGACGGCGTCGCTCGTGACAGGTCGGACTCATGGCAGTCCAGACCGCACGCCGCAGGATCGATCATCCACTCGTGCAACGCCCCGAGCGCAAGCCCGCCGCCAAGCGCCCGATCGATCGCCGGCCATCCGGTGTGCAGCCGAACGCCGTGCGAGGTGCTTGCCCGCAACACGTGCCTGGACGACGGCTCGACATGAAGCGGTGATGCGCCGCCGATGTCCTCGATTGCATCGACCGCAAGCCGGCTCG
>CAZTMB010000233.1:0-1839 GCA_964614695.1 uncultured Isosphaeraceae bacterium
CGTGTGCTAGGGTTCCGCCTCCCCGGAGCCGCCTCGTGAACCCATCCGCCGATTCGATCGCCGCCATCGACGCCGCTGCCGTCCGCTTCCGCGAGGACTTCGCGAAGGTCCGCGGCGAGATCGGCAAGGCGGTGGTGGGTCATCGCGAGGTCGTCGACGGCGTGCTGGTGGGCCTGTTCGCCGGCGGGCACGTGCTGCTCGAGGGCGTGCCGGGTCTGGGCAAGACGCTGCTGATCCGATCGCTCTCCGAAGCGCTGCGCCTGAAGTTCTCGCGGATCCAGTTCACGCCGGACCTCATGCCCGCGGACGTCACCGGCACCACGATCGTGGTGGAGACCGAGCACGGCCGCGAGTTCCAGTTCCGGCGCGGACCGATCTTCGCGCAGATCGTGCTCGCCGACGAGATCAACCGCGCCACCCCGAAGACCCAATCGTCGCTCCTGGAGGCGATGCAGGAGCGCTCCGTCACCGTTGGCGGCACGACGCACGATCTCGAGAAGCCGTTCTTCGTGATGGCGACGCAGAACCCGATCGAGCAGGAGGGCACCTACCCGCTGCCCGAGGCGCAGCTCGACCGCTTCTTCTTCAAGCTGGAGGTCGGCTACTCGTCGCGGGAGGAGCTGATCGAGATCCTCGATCGCACCACCACCGGAAAGAGCCCCTCGATCGAACGGGTGCTCGATGCCGAACGGATCGTCGAGCACCAGTCGCTGGTGCGTCGCGTCTTCGTCCCGCCCGCGGTGCAGGACTTCGCGGTGCGGCTGGTGATGGCGACGCACCCGCAAGGCCCGTTCGCGACGCCGATGGTCAACCGCTTTCTCCGCTTCGGAGCGAGCCCTCGCGCCGCCCAGACGATCGCCCTCGCGGCGAAGGTGCACGCCCTGCTCGACAGTCGGCCGCAGGCATCCTTCGACGACGTCAAGCGGGCGGTGCTTCCGGCCATGCGGCACCGCTGCCTGATGAACTTCGAAGCCGAGGCCGAGGGCGTCACCGCCGACGAAGTGCTGAGGAACATCCTCGAGACGGTCCCCGCCGCGGCCGGATGAGGGCTCAACCGAGTTCGAAGGTCGTCACACCGAAGATCTCGTGCCACGGCAGCGTGGGCGACCGACCGAGGGTCATCCTCGCGCAGCCGAAGACTTCGGTCATGCCGCGATGCCGGGCCAGTTCGATCGCGTGCGGGTTCACCTCCGGGACGTCGATCTGGATCGGCTCGCCCGCAAGCCGGCGCGAGAGTTCGTCGAGAAGCGTTCCAGCGACCGAGGCATCTTCCGCGAACAGCGGGCCGATCTTGTGTCCGCGGCGGCACGGACGCGAGACGGCCATGCCCGCGAGCGACTCGCCCCGGCGAATGCCGATCGCATGCCCGCCGGGTCGCGCGATCCATCGCTCGAGAAACGCCGGTCGCGGTGCCGGAAAGTGGCGCCGGTCGCAGGCGTCGATCCAGTCGAAGGGAATCCCGGCGAGCTCGACGAGGCCGGGCTCGCTGCGGCCGACGAAACCAGACTTCGCGATGCCCTCGAAGCGCAGGTCTCGGTGCTGGAACACGAAGCCGCCCTTCGCATACCACGCCTGCATCGCGAAGACGCCGTCCATCTCGATCGGAGCATCCGCGTCGAGTCTCAATCGGAGCAGATCGCGGCGGTGGAACCACAGGCTCGTGCCGAGACCCCGCCCGCGCAGGTCCGATCGCACGATGAAGAAGCCCATGAAGCCGTAGCGTCGTCCGTAGCGCACGATCGAGCCGCCGCCGACGAGTTCGGGACCCGAACCAAGATCGAGTTCCGCGGCGACGAAGCCCTCCGGGTCGGTCGCCCAGAAGACCTCCGCGTCGTCGAG
>CAZTMB010000234.1:123-1834 GCA_964614695.1 uncultured Isosphaeraceae bacterium
CGGAGGGGACGTAGGAACTCGGAAGGCGAGCTCCGCAAGCAGCGAGGCGGAGGGGTCGTAGGAACTCGGAAGGCGAACTTCGCGAGCAGCGAGGCGGAGGGGACGTAGGAACTCGGAAGGCGAGCTCCGCAAGCAGCGAGGCGGAGGGGATGTACGAACTCCGAAGGCGAACGCCGCCCGACCACACGCCACCCGACTCCCAAGCCCTTCGTCTACCCTCCGCCGCTCCAGGTCGCCATGACGCCAGACGCCCCTACCGCCCCCGCCCCGCGCCGCGGACTCGTGCTCGTCGCGATGACCGGCAGCCTGTCGATGATCTTCGTCGACATCACCGTGGTCGGCGTCTCGCTGCCGGAGATCGGCGCGAGCCTCGGACTCGATCAGGTCGACCTCAACTGGGTCGTCAACGCGTACCTCCTCGCCCTCGCCGCCGCGATGGCGATCGGCGGTCGACTCGGCGACCTGGTCGGCAAGACGCGAGCGTTCGCGATCGGTGTCGTGCTCTTCGCCCTCGCCAGCGCCCTCTGCGGAATCGCCTCGAGCCGCGAAATGATCCTCGGCGGACGCATCGCGCAGGGTCTCGCGGCCTGCCTCATGCAGCCGGCCTCCGCCTCGATCGTCATCGGGCACTTCGCGCCCGGCGAACGCGGCAAGGCGATGGCGGTCTACGTCGGCATCCCGATGCTCTTCATGAGCCTCGGACCCGCGCTCGGCGGTCTCGTCACCCAGACGCTCGGATGGCCGTGGATCTTCTGGCTGAACCTGCCGATCGCCGCGGCGACGCTCGTGCTGCTCGCGATCGCGAAGCCGCAGAGCCCGCCAAGCGAGGATCGCGCGATCGACTGGCTCGGCGCGGCGCTACTCCTCGTCGGCCTGCCGCTCGTCGTCTGGGCGATCCAGGAATCGGGCACCCTCGAGGCCGACGGTTCGCTGCGGGCCATGGCGACCGAGGTGGTCGTCGCCTTCGCTCTTGGCCTGGCGCTGCTCGTCCTCTTCGTGCGCCGTCAGCTCCGCCTCGATCATCCGCTGCTGCGGCTGCGTCTCTTCGCCGACCGGCAGCTTCGCGCGAACGCCATCCTGATCGGCCTCACCCAGTTCGCGATGGCGGGACTCATCGTCCAGGGCTCGCTCTACGCCCAGCACGTGCTCGGCATGACGCCCTTTCGCGCCGGCCTCAGCCTGCTGCCGCTCATGCTTCCGGTGCTCGTCCTCGTGCACGTCGCGGGAAGGCGCTACGACCGCGCGGGCGTGCGGCCGGTCGCCACGCTCGGAACGCTCGCGGGATTCGCCGGGCTCGTCGTCATGGGCGTCGGCTACTGGATCGAACGCTACCTGCCGATCGGCGTCGGTCTCGCCCTGCTCGGGGCTGGCGTCGCGTTCATCATGAGTCCCGCCAACACCGACGCGCTCAGCCGCGCCGGCGATTCGGTCCGCGGCCAGGTGTCGGGACTTGTGCAGACCTTCCGACAGCTAGGCGGCACCGCCGGCATCGCGATCGCCGCGACGATCTCGATCGCCGCGCAGGGCCCCGACTCCGCGAAGGCGTTCTTCTCGGCGCCGCAGCGCGTCGCGTCCGGCGAAGTTGCTCCGCGCGACGAATCGGCCGGACCGGGCAAGTCGTCGGAGTCCCCAACATCCTCCGAGTCCACGTCGATTGCGCTCGCCGAACGCGATCGCAGCGCCTTCGCCCGCGGCACCGCGTACGCCAGCT
>CAZTMB010000235.1:0-1821 GCA_964614695.1 uncultured Isosphaeraceae bacterium
GCGAATCGGATGAAGCATCTGGCGAAGTGGGGGCGGCGGCAGGGGATCTCCTGCTTCCGCCTCTACGAGCGCGATGTGCCGGAGTATCCGGCGATCGTCGACTGGTACGCCGACGTCGACCCGGCGACCGGAGCGCCGGTCGATCTTGCTCGTGCGGGCGACGCCGTCGCGTGGCTCTTCAAGCGGAAGAAGGACGAGACGCCGCAGCAGGAGCTCGACCATCGCCGCGACAGCGAGGCGGAGATCCTTGCCGGGCTCGACATCCCGCGGGAGCGGCTGTTCGTCAAGCACCGCGGTCGGCAGGTCGCCGACGAGGGCGGCCGCGAGCAGTACGAACGCGTCGGAGATGCGGGCCGCACCAAGGTGGTCGCCGAGCATGGCGTCCGGTTCGAGGTGAACCTCACCGACTATCTCGATGTCGGACTCTTTCTCGATCACCGCCCCACGCGGCTCTCGGTGCAGCAGCGAGCGTCGGGCAAGCGGGTGCTCAACCTCTTCGCGTACACCGGTGCGTTCAGCGTGCACGCGCGGGCGGGCGGCGCCGTCGCGACGACCACCGTCGACATGTCGAAGACCTACCTCGAGTGGTACGGACGGAATCTCGCCTTGAACGGCTTCGCGCTCGATGCGAACCATCGCGCGATCCACGCCGACTGCCTGCAGTGGCTCGAGGCGGGGCCGGCCTCAGCCACCGATCGCTACGACCTCGTCGTGTGCGATCCGCCGACCTTCTCGAACTCGAAGCGCATGAAGGCGGAGTCGTTCTGGATCGATCGCGATCATCCGCAGTTGCTCGCGTGGATCGCCCGGTTCGTCGCCCCCAAGGGCGAGGTCTTCTTCTCGACCAACTCGCGGAGCTTCGAGATGGCACCCGACGCGGTGCCCGCGGGATTCGGATGCCAGGAGATCAGCCACCGCTCGGTGCCGGAGGATTTCCGCAACCGCAAGATCCACCGCTGCTGGCGCCTCGCCGAGGGCTGGGTCGATCGGCGGAAGGGGTGAGGGGGCCTCTGTGATTGCCCCACGACGTGCTGCCCACCGAGTCGCTCGCCTGCTTGCGGCGCCGCTCGCGGCGTTCGTGCTGGTCCTTGCCGGATGCGCCATGTTCCAGGATCACCTGCTCTACTTCCCGACGCGTGCCGGCTTCGACTCGATCGAGGAGAAGGCTTCGGCCCACGGCGCCCGACCGTGGCCGGAATCGGGCGCTGCGCATCGCGGATTCGTGGTCGAGCCGCGTGACGGCGCGGCGATCGGGACGGTCGTCCTCTTCCATGGCAACGCCGGCTATGCGCTGCACCGCGTGCACTGGGCCGAGGCCCTGGGTCGGCTCGGCTGGCGGACGATCCTCGCGGAGTACCCCGGCTACGGCGCGCGGGGAGGCGAGGTCGGCGAACGTTCGATGGTGCCCGATGCGATCGAGTCGCTGCGGCTCGCGCACGAAGCCTTCGGCGATCCGATCGTGCTTGCGGGCGAGTCGCTCGGAGCAGGCGTCGCGGCCGCCGCGGCCGCGAGGACCGATGTTCCTTTGCGCGGCGTGCTGCTGATGACGCCGTGGGCGGACCTGCCGAGCCTGGCGCAGGAGAAGGTGCCGTTCATCCCAGTGCGGCTCATCCTGCGGGATCGCTACGACACGATCGCGAACCTCGCGGCGATCAAGGCGCCGATCGCGATCTGCATCGCCGAGGAGGACGAGGTGATCCCGACCCACCACAGCGAGCGGCTGTACGAGTCGATCGCGGAGCCGAAGCGATGTTGGTGGTTCCCCGGTCGCGGCCACAACGACTGGCCGGTCGGTGCGCACGAGCCCTGGTGGGGCGAGGT
>CAZTMB010000236.1:0-1635 GCA_964614695.1 uncultured Isosphaeraceae bacterium
GCGCACGGCTTCCGAGAAGCCCAGGCGGAAATGCCGATCTCAGGCCTCTCCCCGCTGCCGCGGCTTCGCGAGGCGACTACCCTCTCCGCCCCATGAACGATCTCGCGAACAAGGTGATCGTGATCACCGGCGGATCCTCCGGAATCGGCGCCGCGACCGCGATCGAGTGCGCCCGCGCGGGCATGAACGTCGTGCTCGCGGCCCGGCGGCGCGATCGGCTCGAGGCGGTCGCCGAACGCATCGCAGCGCTCGGGCGGCGCGCCGAACTCGTCGCCTGTGACATCGCCGATCCCGCGTCGAGTTCGCAGATGCTCGACGCCGCGGAGCGGGCCTTCGGCGGCTTCCATGCGGTCTTCGCGAACGCCGGCTACGGGCTCGAGCGCGACGTGCTCGCGACGCCGATCGACGAGATGCGCCGCATGTTCGACGTGAACTTCTTCTCGGGCGCCGACCTTCTGCAGCAGGCGGCGCAGCGCCTCCTCGTGGAGAAGAAGCCCGGGCATCTCCTGATGTGCTCAAGCTGCGTCGCGAAGTTCACCCTGCCGCGGCACGGCGCGTACTCGGCCTCGAAGGCCGCGCAGGCGATGGTCGCGCGGGCGATGCGATCGGAGCTCTCGCACCACGGCATCGAGGTCTCGACGGTGCATCCGGTGACGACGACCACCGAGTTCTTCGAGGTCGCCGCGGGCGAGGATCGGGGGCATCTCCGCAACGGGGTGCCGCCGCACGTGCCGGCGCTCTTCGTGCAGAAGCCCGACCGGATCGGCAAGGCGGTCGTCCGCTGCCTGCGACGCCCGCACGCGGAGGTCTGGACAAGCCACATCGTGCGCCTGACCGCCGCGGCGTTCACCGCGTTCCCCTTCCTGCAGGAATGGGTCATGCGCAGCGAGGCGAAGAAGTACCGCGACCGCGACGCGAAGGCCGCTTCGGGGTCGTGAAGATCGCGGCTACGCTCCGCACATGCCTGCGTTCAGCCGCATCTCGATCGATCCGAACGTCCGATTCGGGAAGCCGTGCGTGAAAGGCACGCGCATCACGGTCGGCGAGGTGCTCGGGCATCTCTCGACCGGCATGACCGAGGCGGAGCTGATTGCCGAGTTCCCGCAGCTCGTCCACGAAGACGTCTTGGAATGCCTTGCCTTCGCCGCGGAACGTGAGCGCCGAATCGTGGTCGATCCGGCGGCCTGAGCCATGCGGCTGCTGCTCGACGAGATCGCTTGGAATCGGTCGTGTCTCGAGTCGCCGGGTCTTTCCCGACACCTCGCACGTCCGCAAGGCGATCGGGACCGGTGCGACCGATCACATGATCTGGGAGCACGCTCGACGAACCGGCGCCGCGATCGTCAGGCTCGACGAGGACTTTCAAACGCTCAGCATGCTCCGTGGCGCACCTCCGAAGGTCGTCTGGATCGACGGTCACAATCCCCGCAGTCGGGACGTCGCCAAACTGCTCATCGAGCGTCACGGTCGGATCGCGTCCTTCCTCGCCGACGCGGACACGGCACTCCTTGTGCTGACCCTGCCGCATCCGACCTAAGTCGCCGCTGGGTCGGATCCCCGCCGGATCCCCTTCGACCCGTCCACCCCCGACCTGCTACCTTTTCTCCCCTTCCGGCCGGGATCGCACCGGCCCGT
>CAZTMB010000237.1:0-1543 GCA_964614695.1 uncultured Isosphaeraceae bacterium
CGGCTCGAGGCGATGGTCGAGGACGCGGTCATGGAGTTCACCCTCGGCGAGGACTACGAGTTCACCGGCATGGGCACCGCGGGCGAGGTCGAGGCGCCGGTCGTCTTCGTCGGCTACTCGATCGAGGAGGGCGAGAACGGCTACACGAGCTTCCGCGAGGACGAGGACCTCTCCGGCAAGATCGCCCTCATGCTGCGTTTCGAGCCGATGGACGACGAGGGCGGCAGCCAGTGGAGCGAGCGGGGCTGGTCGAGCAACGCGTCGTTCCAGCGCAAGTTCGCCGCAGTGTCGCGGCGCAATCCGTGGGCGGTGATCCTGGTGAACCCGCCCGGTGCGAGCGATCCCCGCGCGAACGAGCTCATCAAGCGCGGCACCCGCACCGCCGAGTTCCCGGTGGTCATGATGACGCCCGAGGCCGCGGATCGACTCGTGCGGATGATCGACGCCGAGGAGCGCAGCCTGATGGAACTGCGTCGACTCGCCGACGCGGGCGAGCCCGCCTTCGACTTCATCGAGAATGCGCAGGTGACGCTCGGCGCGCAGATCGACTCGATGCCGGTCACCGCGGAGAACGTGGTCGGACTGCTGCCCGGCCGCGGCGGGCTCGAGAACGAGTTCATCGTGATCGGCGGCCACCTCGACCACCTCGGCTTCGGCGACTTCGGCTCGCGCCGCGGCGCCGGCAACCTGCATCCCGGCGCCGACGACAACGCCTCGGGTTCCGCGGGCGTCATGATGCTCGGCAAGAGCCTCAAGGAGGCCTACGACACGCTGCCGCCCGAGACGCCGCTGCGGTCGATCCTCTTCATGGGCTTCGACGCGGAGGAGAGCGGCCTGAACGGCGCGCGGCACTACGTGCGCAACCCGATCGCGCCGATCGGCAGCCACTCGCTCATGATGAACTTCGACATGATCGGACGCATCGAGAACCGCCGGCTGAGCGTGTCGGGACTGGGCTCGGGCGAAGGCATGAAGGAGTGGGCCCAGCCCTTCTTCGAGGCGTCGGAGCTCGAGATCGTGCAGAACGATGGCGGCGGCGGCGGCAGCGACCACGCCGCGTTCAACTCCGCCGGAGTGCCGAACCTCTTCGCGATCATCGCGGACTTCCACGGCGACTACCACACGCCCGACGACACGCCGGAGAAGCTCAACCGCGAAGACGCGGTGCGGGCGATCGAGCTCTGGCATGAACTCGCCCTCGCTGCGGCGCAGCGGCCGGAGAAGTTCGTGCAGCCGGCCGGCGGCGGCTCGGGCGACCGCGCCCGGGGCAACCGTCTGTCGGTGCGCTTCGGCGTGCGCAGCCGCCCGGTCGAAGGCGGCGAGGGACTCGAGGTGGTGAGCGTGAGCGAAGCGAGCTCGGCCGCCGACGCGGGCATCCTCGAAGGCGATGTGATTCTGCTGATCGACAAGGAAGCGGTCGGCTCGCGCGAGGAGCTCGTCGCAAAGCTTCGCGACAAGAACCCCGGCGACGTCATGAGCGTGACGATCCTCCGCGATGCCGAAGAGCAGCTGCTGTACGTGACGCTCAAGGGCGCGGACTGAG
>CAZTMB010000238.1:0-1542 GCA_964614695.1 uncultured Isosphaeraceae bacterium
CCGCTCACGGCCCGGCGTTCTTCCAGGCGCCGAGCAGGATCGCGAGGTCCGCACCGTCGACTTCGCCATTCCCGTCGAGGTCGCCGAGGCCGCTGCCGCCGAAGTTGCCGAGCAGCAGCGCCAGATCCGCTCCCGAAACGACGCCGTCGCCGTCGAGATCCGGCGAGGCGGTCGATGTCTCGACGAGTTCGATCGCCGCAAACGCGCGGGCATCGTCGGCGCGACGCGCCACGAGCATCGCGCCGATCGGCTTGCCGCCCGCGAAGTTCGCGATCGTGGCGGCGACCTCGATCGATTCGCCGGACGCCAGCAGCGTCGCGCCGACCGGTTCAAGCGAAACGTCGATCGCCTCGCCAGCGAGGAACTCGAACTCGATGGCCGCTTCGCGCGGCCCGGTGTTGGTCACGGTCCACTCGATGGTGGCGCCTTCGCCCGCGGGGATCTCGACGATCCTCGAGGCGGGATCGATCGCGACGCGAGCATCGATCTCGACGACGAGGCCCGGCTGGATCGCGGCCTCGGGCCCCCACACCGCTTCCCATGCGGTCTCGCCACCGTTCTTCAGATGCACCTCGAGGAACTCGAGCATCAGCCGTCGCGTCTCCGCCAGCTGCGCCGCGCGGGTGATCGAGCCGCTGTCGCAGAAGGGAATCGAGCCGTCGAGGAAGCCGCAGTGCGAGCCGCCGGTGATCGAGACGAGTTGCCTCGCGCCGGGCGCGTTGGCGTACATCGGTCCCGAACTCGGGCCGGGCGGCACGATCGAGTCTTCGCTGCCGACGATGAATCGGACCGGCGCCGCGACCTGCGAGCTCGCGGCGATCGACGACGGATTCGTGTCGGCGGCCGCAAGCGGCACCACCGCGACGATGCGCGGATCGGACGCCGCCGCGAGGATCGACGCGCCACCGCCCATCGAGTGCCCGCCGACCGCGAGGCGATCGGTCGCGACCGAGCCGACGAACGGACTTGCGGCATTGGCGTTCGCCGCGATCAGGTGATCGAGGCAGAAGCGAAGGTCCTCTGCGAACGCGGCATGGTTCGGAAACAGGTTGCCGGCGCTGCGGCTCGCGATCGCGAAGTAGCCGTGGCTGGCGAGGTGATCGAGCGTCGAGGCGTACTGCGTGACCGGCGTGAGGAACCCGTGTCCGAAGGAGAAGACCGGATACGGACCGCCGCTCGGATCGAATGGCGTGTTCGTGCCCGCCGCGACTGCTGGATAGTGCAGCGTCGCCTGAAAGGTCGAACCGTTGGAGCGGACGACGGTGACGTCTCGCCGACCGGCGGCGTAAGGACCGGGCTCGGAGCCGTCACCGGCCATCGAGGCGAAGGCCGCTGAGGCGGCAAGGAGGGCGGCGGTCGTGAAGGTCTGGGTTCGGGTCATCGTGGAGTCCGACGGAGGCACTCGTACTGGAGGGTAACCGTCGCGGTTCGTTCTCCATGCAGAACGGAGTCGAAGCCGCGCCGAATTGCGGAGACGGCGTTCGGGGGGATGCTCGAGGATCGATGCGGGCGAGACGCCCGCGGTCCACCGACTCGCGTTCC
>CAZTMB010000239.1:0-1533 GCA_964614695.1 uncultured Isosphaeraceae bacterium
AAGTCGACTGGGTCGGCGGAGGACGCACCGTGCTCGAAGATGTTCCGGTCGACGGCACGATCCCGATCGGGGCAGCGTCGGAGCGTGCGGTGCCCCAAGGCCGCCCGTGACCGAGCCTTCGATGCTTGCTCGCCGATCGCGTCGCTACTGCGGGACGCAGCCTCCCCAGCCGCCGAGCAGCAGCGACAGATCGGCGCCATCGACCAGCCCGTCTCCGGTCAGGTCCGCGATCGAGCAGACGCCCGATGGACACACGCCCCAGAAGCCGAGCAACGCCCCGAGGTCCGCGCCGTCGATGAAGCCGTCGCCGGTGAGGTCCCCGAAGCAGTCGTCGCAGAGGTCGTTCCCGCCGCCATCGGCGAACGGACCGGCGATCTGATCCGGCTCGTTCTCGCAGATCACCGAGGCGATGAGAAGCACATCGCCGGACCCTGCGGCGATCCAGAGGCCGCCGCCAGCGGAGGCGGAGTTCAGGCGAAGTTCGCTGTTGGAGACGACAAGCCCCGAACCTTCGAGGCCGGCGGCGCCGCCTCGCCACAGGATGCCGCCGCCGGGACCCGCCGCCTGGTTGCGCTCGATCACGACGTTGTCGAGCGTGAGGGAGCCTCCTTGCGCGTCGATGCCGCCGCCGCCGAGGACCGATGTGTTGTCGGCGATCACGGCCTCGCTCATCAACGCATGGGTGTCCCGCAGCAGCAGTCCGGCGGCCAGCCCCGTTGCCGCGTTGTCGCGGATTTCCACGCGGCGAAGGTCGATGAACGACGCGAATGCGGCGATCGCGCCGCCGTGGCCTGCGGCGTGCTCGGTGAATCGACAGTCCTCGAGCACGACGTTCGCGCCGACGAGCAGCATGCCGCCGCCGACGGGTTCGGCGAAGTCCGAGACGATCTCGCCGGCGCTTCCGCCACGCACGGACACGAATCGCAGCGTGACGATGCCCGGCTCGTCGAGTCCTGTGTTCACCACACGAATCACCGGACCGTCGAGGCCCTCGCCGTCGATGACGACCTCGGCGCCTCCGGCTCCCTCGATCACCACCTCGCGGCCGCTGAGGTCGATCGGGCCTGGGTAGGTTCCCGGCTCGACCACGATCGTCGAGCCGTCCGGCACGTTCGCCAGCGCCTCGTCGATCGAGGCGAAGTCGCCCGGGACGGTGACGGTCGGAGCCTGCGTGACGACATGGTCGAGGCCGCCGACCGAGAGGATCGCGACTCTGGTCTCGGCGCTGGTGTTCGTCAGCACGCTGTAGGCGATCTCACCGACAGCACCGGCCCCAAGGCCTCCCGCGGTGACGATCAGCCACGGCTCGCTCGAAGAAGCATTCCAGCCGCAGAACTCGTTGTTGGTGGTCACGACCACGCTTCCATCACCGCCGGCGGCTGCAAAACTCGCCGTCACAGGGGTGAGCGAAGTGACCGCGCAGACCGCGGGATCCTGGGTGACGGTGTGGGTCTGCGATCCCGCGGTGATGGTGGCGGTTCGCAGCGAAAAGTCGGGATTCGCGGCGACCGAGTACTCGATCGATCCGCTCTC
>CAZTMB010000240.1:0-1527 GCA_964614695.1 uncultured Isosphaeraceae bacterium
CCGAGCCCGTCCCCTCATCCGACCCCGCACCGCGACCACGCCGCGGCGAGATCGCCCGCCGGCTCGCGTCGCAGCTCGAGCGGGCCGCGAAGGCGTTCCCCGCGGTGGTCCTCACCGGCCCTCGCCGCGCCGGCAAGACGACCCTGCTGCGAAGCCTTCGCCCGGACGCCGACTACCGGCTGCTTGAGGAGACGGATCTGGTGGCGCAGGTCCGCACCGATCCGCGGGCGTTCATGGAGTCGCTGCGGACTCCGGTCATCCTCGACGAGGTCCAGAACGTGCCGGAGATCTTCCCATGGGTGCGGGCGAGGATCGACGCCGCGCCGTCGCGGCGCGGCCGCTACTTCCTGACCGGGTCGCAGGACTTCAGCCTCATGGAAGGCGTCTCCGAGTCGATGGCGGGCCGCGCGGCGATCCTTCGCCTGCTGCCGCTCTCCACGCAGGAGACCCCAAAGGTCACCATGATCGATGGCGGCTATCCCGAAGTCGTCAGGCGTCCGCGCGACCGATCGCTCTGGTTCGCCTCGTACCTGCAGACCTACGTCGAACGCGACGTGCGGTCGATCCTCGCGGTGCGGGACCTCGCGACCTTCCGCCGCTTCCTAGGCCTGCTCTCGACGCGGCACGCCCAGGTCCTCAACCGCACCGACCTCGCGGCGCCGCTCGGGGTCTCCGTCCCGACGATCTCGCAGTGGCTCGGCATCCTCGAGACGACCGGCACCATCGCGCTCGTGCATCCCTGGCACGACAACGCCGGCAAGCGGCTCGTCAAGAGCCCGAAGGTCTACTTCGTCGACTCGGGGCTCGCGTGCCATCTGCTCGGGATCGCGAGCGACGCCGACCTGCGCCGCTCTCCGTTCATCGGGGGCATCTTCGAAGGCTTCGTCGCCGCCGAGATCCTGAAGGCGCAGGTCAATGCGGGCAAGCCGCCGCAGCTCTTCTGGTTCCGCGACCGCCGCGGCCTGGAAGTCGACTTCGTCGTGCCTATGCCGCGCGGCGAGGCGGTGCTCGTCGAAGCCAAGGCGACCCGCACGGTGCGCCCGGAGATGGCCGAGCCGATGCAGCGGCTCGCCGCGGCGATGCGCGAGCGAAGCGGTCGCGCGCCGCGATGTCTCGTCGTTCACGAAGGACCGGCGCTCGCGACGCGGGCGCTTGCGCCGGGCGTCGAGGCGATTGATCTGGCGGGCCTCCTCGAGGTCGTCGGCGCATCGCGGTGAGTCAAGCAACTCGCTCATCGACGCCGCGTAGACCCGATCCTCCCGGGCTCGCGAGGCACGCGTCGTCCCAAGCGCTCGCCGGCGCTTCGACCCTTGGTCGCCCGGACCCGTTCCTTCCTCATTCCCGTGACCGACGCGGCGGGGCCTCCGCCACCGCGCGCATCGCGTCCAAGCGGTTCAATCACGGGCGAACCGTCGCCGGTCCAGCCTCTCACCCCTCCGCCACCGCCCGCATCGCGGCGGCGTGCTCGAGGCCGTAGGCGAGCATCGCGTCCTCGTTCTCGGCGGTCTGCTCGCGGCGATCGAGGCG
>CAZTMB010000241.1:0-1510 GCA_964614695.1 uncultured Isosphaeraceae bacterium
CGATCCGACCCGGGTCGTCAACCTCGTCGAGAAGCGGCCGCTTCCGCGCGACGAGACCCGAACGAAGCGGGCGGCCAAGCCGAAGGTGCGCCCCTCCGCGTCGGCCTCGCTGGCGCCCGTGCCGAGCCATCCGATCTCCCCGCCGGCGCGGTTCGCGGCGGAGATCGAATCGCTCGGGCCGGAATCGTTCCTGCTGCAGCACCGGGACTGGGACATCGTGGTCGGGCGCCGCGAAGCGCTGCCCCGCGTCGTCGAGGAGATCGGGAGGCTCCGCGAGATCGCCTTCCGCGAGGTCGGCGAGGGTTCGGGCAAGCGGCTCGATCTCGATCGCTTCGACGAGGACTACCTCCATCTCTTCCTGTGGGATCGGCGCAAGCGCGAGGTGCTCGGCGCCTACCGGCTCGGCCCGACCGACGAGATCCTGCCGCGGCGCGGCCTCGAGGGGCTCTACACGCACACGCTCTTCGACTTCGGCGATGCGCTCATGCAGCAGATCTCGCCGGCGCTCGAACTCGGGCGATCGTTCGTGCGGCCGGAGTACCAGCGCCATCCCGCGGCGCTGATGCTGCTCTGGAAGGGCATCGGGCGATTCCTCGCGGCCAACCCTCGCTACCGGATGATGTTCGGTCCGGTCTCGATCAGCAACGCGTACCAGTCGATGTCTCGGCGCCTGCTCATGGCGTTCCTGAGCGCCGATCCGAGGCTCTCCGACTTCGGGAACCTGATCCGCCCGCGGAACCCCGTCTCGCTCTCCCCCGTCACCGACTTCAACGAAGCGAGGTTGCGCCGCGTCGCCGCCGACCTCGACGAGGTGGACCAGCTCGTCCGCGAGATCGAGTCGAACCAGCGGACCGTGCCGGTGCTGCTTCGCCAGTACCTCAAGCTCAACGCGAAGCTGCTCGGGTTCAACATCGACCCGGAGTTCCACGACTGCCTCGATGGCCTCATGCTCGTCGATCTGCTCGACTGCGATCGGCGCATCATGGACCAGTACATGGGACCCGACGGCGCGACGGCGTTCCTCGCCGAGCATCGAGAGACGATCGCGAAGCGCGCCGTCCCGGCGAGTTGATTCGAGCGGGTCACGTCACGCGGTGGATCGCTCGCAACGCTCGGCGGCGCGGGAACTGGACAGACTGAACCACATGGACTGAATGGACAGGGAACCGCGAAGCGCTGCATGGTCTACAGACGGCTGGGGTGAACAGCAGAAGCACGACGGGCGGCGTTTGCACGCGAACCGTCCGAGCCGACGCCTGGGCCGCAGCAACACGGGCGGCACGCGAGCGTGCCGCCCCTGAAGCATGTCAGGACGCGAAGCCACCCACGGGACTCGCTCCGAGCCCTTGGGTGTTGGGCGAGGGCCGCAGGACCGGGCGGGGCCAGCGGCCCCGCCAGCGGCGGCGAGCATGGCGAGCCGACGCGAGGGGGCGAAGCGAAACGGGCGGCACGCGTGCGTGCCGCCCCTGAAGCATGTCAAGCCTCGAAGCCACCCACGGGACTCGCTCCG